>DATIOX010000138.1:0-26065 GCA_035472675.1 Candidatus Dormiibacterota bacterium | reverse complement strand
AAGCTGCAGACGCTGGGGGAAGCTGTGCCGCTGCTTTCAGCGACGGACGATTTTGTCCTCGGCCTGCCTGTTTCTGCCGTGCTCGCACAACGATTTCGTCTCCCAAGTGTCGATCCGGCAGAGTTTCCGGAAATGATTCGGATCCAGATCGAGAAGGTGTTGCCGTTCTCGGCCGAAGACGTGACCACCGATTTCGAAGTGATTGAGCAGGACGAAAACGAAAGTGTGGTCTCTGCCGTGGCGATCAGAAATGAACAGCTTGCCGAGATTGCCGCTCCCTTGCTCGACCGCGGTTTTATCCCCCGGCAGGTCACCGTTTATGCAGCGCAGCGCGCCAGTACTTATGCACCAAAGGGAAATGCACTTTTGATTTATCCTGAAGGCGAGACGCTGGTTTACGTCATGACAGAAAACGGCAAAGTGAGCCTTGCGCGAGTGTTCGAAAATGGCAACGGGGAACAACTGCAACTTGAGTTGCCGCAGTTGCGAATGAGTGCCGAGCTACAAGGCATCAATGCTTCCTCTCCAAATGTCTTGTTGGATGAAAGCTACTACGAGATGCGGGACACTGTGCAGGGAATCCTGGCCAGCCCTACTGAGCTAGTCGGGGTCGAACTGCCACCCGCCTCAGTTAAACTGAATCTGCTGCCGGAAAGCTGGCGTCGCCGCCGCTCACAAGTGATCAGGCAGACAGAGTGGCGAAAGCGCCTGTTATGGATAGGTGGCGCTTACGTCGCGGTTCTCTTTCTTTTGTTCGCTTATCTGGGCTTGCTCCGATTTCAAATAGGACGGCTTGACGCGCGTATTGCACGCGATGCTCCCGGGACGCAGTTCGTCCGTGCCACGGAAGCGAACTGGAAGGCGCTGGCTCCGGCGATCGATGCGCGTTATTACCCGGTCGAAATTTTGCTACATCTTTTCGAAAGCCTGCCATCGTCAGAGGTGCGGATTACGGCGTACAACCAGTCGGCACGGCAGGTTTCGGTCGATGGCGAGGCAAATACAGCTGCTCTCGCTTATCAGTTCATCGAAAAGATAAAAAAGAATCCGGATTTGCGAGTCTTTCAATTTGACATGGCTGCGCCTCGTATTCTGCCAAACGACCATGCGCAGTTCCGATTGGAGGGGAAGCCACGATGATACCGGCATGGTACCAGCGAATGAATCCGCGCGAGCGCGTGCTCGCGTGGGTAGCGGCCGGCACGGTGTTTGTGTTACTCAACCTTTTTATTTTGAACTGGATTTTCGGCGCGCTTGGCAGCGCGCAAAAGCAAATGGCGACGCGCAGGGCGACGTTAGCCGAAGAAGCTCTTTACGTGAAGGAACGAGACCTCTGGACGAAACGCGACGAATGGATCCGCCAACATCAACCAACTCTCAAAGATCCAGCAGAAGCCTCCGCGCTGCTCGACCAGTTAAAGGAAATAGCCGGCAAATATAATGTTTTGATCGAGAATCCCGCGATCGGTTCCGGGGAAACAACGCCATATCATCAGACGGTTTTTGCTTCCATTGAAACAAAGAGTCCCTGGCCGCCGCTGGTTCATTTTCTTTATGACGTGCAGCGACCGGACGCCTTCATCGTGCTTGAAAATTTTAATCTGGCGATTGATGGCAGCGATCCCACGATGATGCGCGGCAAATTTAAAATCGCACGCTGGTTTGCTCCGGCGCAACGAACGAAGTAAAATAACCTGGTCGATTTATGAAATATTCACTTACGATAATATCAGCGGCTACTCTACTCACAGTGATCTGCGCGCAGGCCGAGGAGGTTCTGCCACCGCGGTTCGCCTACGATCGTTACTCAAAGATGGTGGATAATTCGCCGTTTGCGATCGCAACGGCAGTGGCAGCGCCCGCGGCCACGCCTGATTTTGCGAAAGACCTTTACGTGGCCAACGCCGCGCGTTCACCTGACGGCGATTTGGTAACGCTCGCTTCCACTTCCGATCACAATTTCAAGAAATACCTTACCACCAAAGCACCTGTAGACGGCTACAGTATCGCCAATATTGAATGGTCGGAGCGCGTGGGTGCGACGAAGGTGACAATTAACAAGGATGGAAATTTTGCGACAATCACATTTAACCAGGCGCTCTTGCAGCAGTCTGCGCCCAACGCCGCGCTCGCGTCAAGAATGCTCACGCCACCCGCGCCTAACATTCCTATCCCTAACGTAGCCTCACCGAAGCTACCAGCCGGATTGCCTCCTGACATGCAAAAGCTGGTTCCACCTGCGCGAGAGCTTCGATCCCCCCATTCCCGAGGTTTGATTCAACGGAACCCCAGGGGCGGCGCGTCGAAGGCGCCGGGCGCCAAGAATTGAAGCGGATTCGCTAACTGGGTTAACCGCCGCCCCAATCGTCGTCTGCAGTGTCAGCCTGCCGATCCGGCCCGGCAGAATACAAGTCGTAGCCGCTTGGGTTTTTGAGACCCGGGCAGCGATAAATGTAACCGTTTCCCCACGGATCTTGTGGCAACTCCTTGAATAACTGATACCACCGGGCAGGCCTCGGATCCTTGTCTGGTTGGGTTACGAGCGCCTGCAGGCCTTGCTCGGTTGTTGGATAAAAGCCGTTCAGGCTTTCGTACAGTTGCAATTGCGTTTTGATCGCCTGGACGTCCGCTTGAACCCGCATCGTTTTTGCGATGGCGGTGGTGTTGCCGAGTTTTGAAATCGCCACTCCCAATATGATCACGATAATGCTCACGACGAGCATGATCTCAAGCAGCGTGAAGCCCTGTTGTTTTCTTTTCATTTTATCCCGATAAAGGAGTCCCCCCTCCCATTCTATGCGCGGTAACACTACCTTGCTCTTTAAGAATTTCTAGTGCCCGGTGCGCAATAGATAATCCGACTTGTCCCAGATGTACTTTAACTGAATCTGCGTGCCCCGTATTGCCGAAGCTCCTGTGTCAGCGCCGTTGACAACGACCAAATCGTTCGTGCCTCCTTTTAGGCTCGTGGCCGGGACAATTTTCTGAGCGCGCAGCCATCCAGTATAGTTGAAATGCATCTGCGTGGAGAGCGGTTGTACTTCGCCTCTGTAGGCCGGATCAGCGAGGTCTGGCAGCGTCAGGGAAGCAGGCCCGATATCCTGGCCGTTAAGATAAATTTCCGGTGGAGCGTCGATGCGTGGGTTGGCGATTTCGAAAGTCAACAGCGCCGTCAGCGGTTGCGCTTCGATTGGAAATTGAAATGTAGCGCCCTCCTGGTTTTGCGCGTCAATCCGGATTGCCTCTGCCGCGAGCGTTGCGGTGACGGTTCCAAAATTCTCAAGGTCATCAGGTGGCGGGTGCAGTGTCGGTACCGATGAGAAAGGTTCGGGAATCACATCCCGATGTTCTGTGTTCACAGGATGCACCACTTCACTGCTCGTCATCCAATCGAGATACGCTGCGCGCACCGTTTTTCCGTCGCCCGGCACTTCGATATCGATGGAAGACGCGCCGGTCATGGGAATGAGCACCGAATCAGAGCTCGGCAGATTCATTCCTGCACCAAGCGTGCCAGAGCGTAAAACGTGCGTGCCGGATTCGTCCCAGGCGATTAACTCGGGCTGTTGATCTGGCTTGTCATCGAAGAATAGACGGAAAAAAAGAACCTGATAGTCAGGACTCGGTTGCCTCACGCGAATGCGAAAAACGCTTTTGGACATGGGAGCCGCTTCCGTCGTTTCAGTTGGAAGGAGGGTCAGCGCTTCAACCCAGACGGGAGCGTTCTGTGTTTTTGAATTTTGAGGCGCGTTTTGGCGCAGATCGAGCCAGGCGCTTTCTGGGATCGGCTGCTGCGTTGCGTCGGTGGGCGCGGGGAGAGCATCGGTCAATGCTTCCTGTGCATATACGCGGCAAATCGCGGCCAACAATATCGCAAAGACGGCGCGAATTAACATTGAGCGGGCGAGATTATTCGAGCACGGGCTTGATTGCAAGCTTTCAGTTCAATGCGGCCTGATTTGCAGGCTATGTGTCATCTCGAATACAGCCGACAGAATGCTGAAAACAACCAAACCGACCAGAACGGCGATCACAACGATGATAACCGGCGGAATCAATTGCGAGATCAGGCCAACCGTTTTGTCGAGTTCGCGCTCATAAACGTCGGCGACAGCCTGCATGGTATCCGCGAAATGTCCTGTTTGTTCTCCCACCGCCATCATATCGGTGAACAAATCAGGGAACATTTTTTGCGCTTGCAGAGCCGCCGAGAGCGTCGCGCCATCGATGACTGCTCTGCGGACCTCGCCCAACTTGAGTTCGAGGAACCGGTTCCCCGCAATTTCAGTTACCAGATCGAGTGAGCGCAGCAGAGGTATTCCATTCTCCATCAAAGTTCCCAGTGTGCGCGAGAATTGCGCGTAGTAACGGTGCCGAATGACCCGCCCGTATCCGGGAATCATCAACCGGAAACGATCCCAACCGATGCGCCCTTCATCCGAGCGAACCAGCGCGCGGAAACCGATCACTGCGCTGATCGCTAACAGCAAGCCAACCCACCAATAGCCCGTGATCGCATGATGAATTTGCATCAGAATCCGGGTGGGTAATGGGAGCGCTCCACCAGTCTGTGCCATGAATCCGGACAACTGCGGCACCATGAACGTTATAAAAATGGTAATAAGAACGGCGCCAGCCAGCGCGAGAAATGCCGGATAAATTAGTGCCTGCTGCACGCGGTCCCGCAGCTCCTTGGCCTGCATCAAATGTTTGACTACCCGGAGCAGAATCTGCGGCAGCGCTCCGCTCGCCTCGCCGGCAGCCACCAGGTTTACATAGAGCGGCGGGAAAATTCGCGGCAGCTCACTTAAGGCCTGCGAGAAACTGCGGCCATCGACTAGCGCCTGGTGCAGCGCATGTGTCATTTGCTGGACGCGCGGCTGCTTCAAACGTTTTTCCAGAATTGACAGCGCTTCGTCGAGCGTCATGCCCGCCTGGAGCAAATGAGCGAGCTGCTCGGTGAAAACGAGCAACTGACCGTGCGGGATTTTCAGATTCTGCGTGGGCGACGCGGATCGTGCGCCATCGCGTGGTGCCGTCTTGGGTTCGGGCCCCACCAAGTCGATCCGGACAGGAATACATTTTTGCAATTCAATTTGTCGGATGGCGACTGCTCGATCTGCGCAATCAAGTACGCCCTCAACCAGGCTGCCCTGCGCGTCGCGAGCACGATATGCAAACTGTGGCATCGGCGTGGAAAATTAGTCGGAAACCGGAGATCGCAAACTAGAATCTGGCTTCGCGACGTGAATCATCAAAAAAGTTACGAGGCTAAAAAGATCGTTTCGAAGGATGTAAGCTTTTAACGAGCTATGAGTCACGTTGGCTTGCCAGTAATTACAGTGAACGCGAGAAAATTTTACTTGCCATGCCGCTTGATCCTGCTAAGAGCGGCGGACATGAAGTGTGCAGCCGTTTCCGTATTCGTCTCCATTGCGTTTGTATCGCAAACATTTGCGGTTTTGCGACCGCTCTTCCCGGCAAAGCCGGCGCCACCGTTTGGCGGCGAAGTAATTACGATCGGGGGCGATTCGATTGGCCATTCTGCTGGAGAATCTCCCACTACAGCGCCCAGATAGAACTGTGTCTGGTCGCGAGACGCGGCTCCCCTCGTAATTTGCGAGTAATAGAATGCGCAACTTACAAAGCTGCGCTCCGACGATGAGAGCGCTACGTCACTGCCGCCTTTACGGCATCATTGATCTCAGTTACATCCCCCGAGTGCGGGATTGCAGTCGTATCGCCGAACAAATGGTCACCGGTGGTGTCGATCTCATTCAACTTCGCGGAAAAGGAAAATCGATCGACGAACTGGTTGACCTGGCGTCTGAGATCCATGAAATCACGGCCCCATCCAGCACACCACTGATTGTGAATGATCATGCCGGGATCGCAGCGCGAGTTCCCGTGGAAGGGGTGCACGTTGGACAGGGGGACGACTCAGTTCTTCTTGCGCGCCAAAAAGCTGGAAGAGATTTGATTGTTGGTAAATCGACGCACAACGTGGTCCAGGCGCTCGCGGCGCAGGGCGAAGGCGCTGATTACATCGGATTTGGTCCGATCTTCGCCACGCCGACAAAACCGGATTACAAGCCAATTGGGCTGAGCGATATCAGGCAAGTTCATCTCGACGTCGGCGTCCCGATCTTCTGTATTGGCGGGATCCACATCGACAATCTTCAGCAGGTGATCGATGCCGGAGCGAAGCGCGTTGTTATGGTTTCCGCCTTGCTCAAGGCGCTCAGCCTTGTTGATTACGCGCGCTGCGCAACCGATATGCTCGCGTAGCCGCCGATATTGCCAACGAAACGATTATTTAGTTCGTCATTCGTCATTCAACATTCGTCATTTAATCATGTCTGTCCTCGTTGTTGGCTCGATTGCAATCGACACAGTTAAGACACCGGTAGAGGAACATTCCGACTTGTTAGGCGGATCCGCATCCTACGCTGCGTTGGGCGCAAGTTTTTTTTCGCCAGTTCGATTGGTCGGAATCGTGGGCAATGACTTTCCCGAATCTGAATTTCAATTTTGGAAATCGCGCAAGATCGACAGCGAAGGTGTGCAGCGCGCGAATGGAAAAACTTTCCGCTGGTCCGGCGAATACTCCTGGGACTTGAATACGCGCGAAACGCGCTCCATTGCGCTGAACGTCTTCGAAGATTTCAAACCGGCGTTGCCGGAGTCGTATCGTGAAACCGATTTCGTCTTGCTGGCCAACATTGCGCCGTCGTTGCAAGCGCATGTTCTTGACCAGATGAACCGCCCCCGTTTTGTCGTCGCTGACACGATGGACCTTTGGATCGAGACAGCGCGACCGGACCTCGATGCACTGCTTCGGCGGGTCAATCTGCTTATCTTAAACGACAGCGAAGCACGCGAGATCACCAAGCAGACAAGTCTTATCAAGGCGGGGCGTAGCATTCGAAAAATGGGTCCAGATTACGTTGCGATAAAGAAAGGCGAGCACGGCGCCCTGCTTTTTGGTAAAGGCGATCAATTTTTCAACTGCGGTGCCTATCCGCTTGAAGACATTCACGATCCCACCGGGGCAGGGGACACATTCGCCGGTGGTATGGCCGGCTATCTCGCGGGCACTGTCAAAAAGGTGCATTTTAATGACTTACGGCGAGCGATGATCTACGGCAGCGTGCTGGCTAGCTTTTGCGTGGAAGCGTTCAGTCTGGAGCGTTTGCGCACACTCTCGATGGAAGAAATTGCGAAGCGCTATGAGACCTTCAAACTCATGAGCCAGTTCGAGGTGCCGTTGTGACGACAAGGCCGGAACTGGATTACCGCGCGTTACTGCTTCGCGCGTTGATCACTACGGCCTTCTGCATCGTCGCCGTATTGATCTGTTACTTTTGGATTGATCGCCCGGTGGCGTTCTTTGTCTATCATCACCATATCAACGAATTCCCGCCCTTTCGATGGCTCACTTATCCACCGCCAGAGGTGCAGAATTGGTCGGCTCTCGTTTTGACGATCTTAATGGTTCGACGGGCGCGGGGGTCATTTCTACTCTGGCAGAAAACGCTGTTTGTCGCGTGTCTCACCCTGATCGTTGCCGATGATTTCCGCATCTCGCTAGGCGACGTTTTCGGTCGCTATTGGCCGGACACCTGGACTCACGATAATCCATCCCTGATCGGCACCGGGACGTACGGTTTCCATCCATTTCAACGTGGCGATGACGTCGGGAGCTTTCCGTCCGGTCACGCGGCCAGAATCTTGGCCTTTGCTACCGTGTGGCTGATCGCAATGCCCCGCAGTCGAACCCTGCAAGTCGGAGTGATCATTCTCTCTGCGTCGATGCTCGTGAGTCTTGTGGCGATGAATTATCATTTCGTCAGCGACGTGATTGCCGGCAGTGTGTTGGGCGGAATCGTCGCGATGTATGCGGCGTACCTGGCGCGGCTGCAAACGCCTTAATGTCGGATATGATTTCCAGTTGCAGGTTCGCAGCCAGACGACTTACCCAACTGCGTTACAAGACAGGACTCCTTGCCCTTGCAATTGTTAGCGCGGCGCAGGTCGATGTTGGCGCACGCGACTCTAAAGATTGGATCGTCCTAAAAAATTGCCGGCTGATATCAAATCCGGCGAATGATGGTGATAGTTTTCACGCGAGCGCAGGTGCGAGGGAATACATTTTTCGCCTCTATATGGTTGACGCGCCTGAAACGGACGAAATGAATCCGGCGCGTCTCGTTGAACAGGCGAAATACTTTGCGATCACCGTGCCCCAGGCCATCGAAGTAGGTCTGGCAGCCAAAGAGTTCACGCGCGCGAAATTGTCCGAGCCGTTTACGGTATTTACACGCATGTCAGATGCGATGGGCCGTAGTAAACTCGAGCGGTTTTACGCGTTTGTGCAGACGAAAGACGGTGATCTCGGCGAGGAGTTGGTTCGCAATGGGCTTGCACGAAACTATGGATTCAAAGCCGTGCCGCCGGGATTAAGAAATTCGCGACTAGAAGTAGAAAAACTTCAACAATTCGAAGACGAAGCACAGCAGGAGAAAATTGGAGGCTGGGGCGTTGATGCCGGGCGATTAAACGTCCATGCTCAAAAGCCGGCACCTCTGAGTGTTTTCGTAGCCGAAGAGATCGCTCGTTTCCAGGCGTCGCCTTTAAACTCGTTCTCCCGTAATTCCGCGCCGCCAGCATTTCGTTCTTCGTCAACCGCTGTCGACCCGGTCGACGTTAAAAAGTCGCATGCAAAAGAAAAAATCGAGCCAGGCAGGATCGACATCAACACCGCGACGGAAAAGGAATTGAAAATGATCCCTGGCGTTGGGCCAGTTATGGCTTCTCGAATTATTGCCGCGCGACCATTTCGAAGCGCTAATGATTTGAAAAAGGTGAGCGGAATCGGCGACAAGAAATACGCCAAAATCCGGCCGTATTTTCAGTAGCGCCGGCTGACGACAATTGACCGTTTAATCTGGTCCTGCCGCAGCGAGCTTACTGCCCGTCCAACGCTATCGTCCAAACTCCGAATGGTGGCGTCGCGCCGAAGGTGCATGCATGCCGCGGTATACGAGGTGTGGTGCGGAAGCGTCACGAAAGTTTTACGAAAACGCCTTCGAATTGCCACATGTCTCCGGTTTCTTGGCGGCGTTTTCACCAATCACCAAACAAACCAACAAAACTTAATATGAAGAACCTCGTTTCACTTCGGTTCGTAACCTTGGTGCTCGTCACGGGCTATTTGCTCAAAACGACGGGCGCCGATGCCGACGGCATCGAAGTCGCGGCGCAACTCGAAGCGGATTGGGCGCTGCACGGCGTACCGATCGTTTTCCTCACTTCGCTCATCACAGCTGATGAGGCAAAGGATGGCCGTCGCGTTTACGGGCACCGGATTCTTCCGAAGCCAACAAGCAGCCCGGAACTGATTGAACTCATCGAGCAAAACCTGCCGTGTTGTGCCGAGGTCTAAATTTTCAGCGCACGTTCATTTGGCCGAACGCTTTTGCTCGCGCAACAAAACGTTTTTCCGTCACCGCGGTGCGCGTCCACAACGAAGATCGTTCGCCCTTCGCGATCGACGGCCGCAACACAGCCCCAACTCCATCCGGCTTTGCTGAGATTGTCGGCGATAATTTCCCAATAGTTCATTGCGGCGCACGCCCTTCATTCGACTCCGAGATGGCCGATGCCGGAATGAATAGCGAGTTCACGGCTGCTTTTCCTGGCAGAGCTTTTGGAAGCCGGGATCGGCGCGCAACGGATCCCAGAGCGGATCGAGCCTAAGAAGGGCCGGCGTGATGGGCGCCGGGTTATAAAGCCAGCCACCATACGGCGTTTGCAACAACCGCGCGAGAGTTGAGATCGCACGACTATTCTCGCCAATAATCATCTCAACTAGCGCCAGGTTCTCTTCGAACCCGGGTCCGGAAAGTCGATCTTTGCTACTCGGCACAAGCGTGATTGCGCGCTGCGCTTCGTTGAGAGCTGAGCTCTTCTCGTCGAGTATGGCGTAATCCACGGCCAGCGCTGCCGGAATGAAGGCGTTGTCTGGTTGATCCTTGCTGAGCGGCTCAAGCGTATTGCGCGCCTGTTCAGCGAAAGCTTTTGCTGATGCGGTGTCGCCGGCTACGCGGTGGATCAACGCTAGCCCACCTTGCTTGATGCCCTTGTCGATCCCAAAAGCAAATTGGAGTTGAGCTTGTCGCGGTTGCAAGAACCGGATGGCCTCGGTTTGATTTCGTTCAAGTCTGAATTGGGCCACCTTGATCCGAACAGCCAGATTCGAGTTCGTTTGTGCGTTTACCTGGACCAGCAATTTAGCAGCTTCTTGCAGGTTACCTTCGGCCTGGTAGATGCTGGCTTTCAACGCCATTAAAGATAACTCATTAGGCAGGATATCCAGTGCCCGATCGTAGAGCTTTAGCGCTGTCGGGAATTGCCGGAGGGCGGCGTAAGTCCATGCCACTTCAATCAGTAACGCCGTGTTCCGCGGATCGAGGGCGAGATCTCGCTCCCAGTAGGCAACACTTTCATCCCAAAGTCCCTCGCGTCGGGCAACTGCGCCAAGGGCCAATGAGACCTCGCCGTTACCTGGCAACATTTTGCTGACGTGCTCGAAGGTGGTCTTGGCCAGCTCGTAATCGCGCTGCACCCAATATTGATAATAACCGACGAAGAGCAGGGTTTCGGGCGAGTTCGGCTGCAGTTTCTGCGCATTTTCTAAAGCTTCTTTGGCTGCATCGCGGCGAGCGGCAGTTGCGTCGCCGCCGTTAAAGTAAAGAAGCGCGTGCGCACCAGAAAGCCGCGCCCAAGCGAGCGCAAAATTCGGGTCAAGCTGCACTGCCAGCCCATAAAAATCGATGGCTTTAAATAGGGCATCGCTCGAGTAGTTGCTACGTGCTTCAAAAGCCAACCCGCGCAAATAGGCATCGTAAGCTTCGGGATTGTTTGTGGGCTCAGCAGCCAACGCTTGCTCTTCACGACCCGTCAGCTTCGCTTGCAACGACTCCGCTATTCGTTTAGCGATCTCGCTCTCGATGACAAGGATATCACTCAACTTTCGATCATACGTCTCGGCCCAGAGCTGCGAACCGTTTTGCGCGTTAACCAAATGAACATTGACGCGCACGTGATCGGCAGCTTTCTGGACGCTACCATCAAGGATGTTCGCGACGCCAAGCTGCTTCGCTATCTCAGCAAAATTGCCCGGTTTGCTTTGATACTGCTGCGTCGAAGTGCGCGAAATCACTTTCAAATCCGCGATCTTAGCCAGGCGCGTGAGGATTTCCTCCTGAACGCCATCGGCGAAATAAGCATTATCTGGATCGCGGCTTAAGTTTTGAAAAGGCAGGACCGCGATACTTTTTTCCGGAACAATTGATGTCGATCTTGCTGATTTCCTCGAAACGAGAACGAAAGCGGCTACGATCCCCGTGAGTAAAAGCAGTGCAGCTGCCACTTCGGCCCAGCGCACTCGGGCGTGGTGCTTCTTGAAAGCTTGAAACTTTTGTGGGAGCTGACGGTTCCCCAGGTCGTCGGACCACAGATTGACAATGGCTACCTGCATCCCGTGCTTCACTTCACATGCGCCGAGATCGTGCAGCAGCGGTCGCCATTCCTCATATTCTTCCAAATCTTCGGCGACGTGTTTGGAGAGAAGAATGTGCCCGGCGTCGCCGCAACCCATCACCCGTTTGGCGATATTGATTCCAGCGCCCGTGAGATTGGCCCGTTCGTTTACATCAACAACCCCGCTGACGGGTCCGCTGTGGATTCCCATCCGAAGTTGCAGGCGAGAGTGTTCCTTAAGCGCGCGGCTGATCTCCACTGCGCATTGCGCGGGGGCGTCCAGGCTCGTGTAAAATACCAGCGCCATCCCGTCGCCGGTCGGGATTTTAAGCAAACGGCTCGCGGCTTCGGCTCGCTGAAATTGCTCGGAGGCGCGAACGACCCGGTTCAGTTCCTCAATTGCCGCGTGCTGGTCGCTAATCGAAAGCTTCGAGTAGCCAACTATGTCGATGAACAAGACATGGGCGATTTCGAGCTGGATCTCCTTCTTGATCTCGGCGGACATCTTGTAGGGCGTCTTAAGCTTACATGAATTTCATAATCGCGCCTTTTGCACTCCACACAGCAATGACAAAGTGATATAAACAACGCAATGACGCGAACCACAACGTTTGCGATTGTCGCATTGCTGCTGTGGATAGTCGCAATTCCGGCGCACGCGACGACGATAACCGTGACCAACACAAACGACAGCGGCCCCGGCTCATTGCGTCAGGCGCTCGCCGATGCGAACGACGCCGACATCATTAACTTCGCAGTGACTGGAACGATTGGTCTGACGAGCGGCGAATTGTTAGTCGAAAAGAATGTCACCATTTCCAGGCCCCGGCACCGCGACTCTCGCTGTGGACGGCAACACCACGAGTCGTGTGTTTCACATCGGCTCGGGGAAGACCGTGTCGATCTCCGGTTTAACCGTGACACATGGCATTGTTGCCTCTGGAAGTGGCGGCGGAATCTTGAATGATCACGCCATACTGACGATCCTCAACAGCACCGTGAGCGGGAATTATGCCTATTCTGTTGGCGGCGGCATCTACAACGATGCCTCCAATGGTGGCAATGCGACACTAACGATAGTGAACAGCACCGTTGACGGCAATAGCGCGGCGCACGACGATATCCCCTTTGGTGGCGGCGAGGGCGGCGGCATCTACAATGACAGCGGAACGCTGATGATCACCAGTAGCGTCGTGAGCAACAACTATGCCGGTCTGCCTGGTCCAAATTTCCCAGTGGGTATCGGCGGCGGCATATCTAACTACGGGACGCTGACAATTACCGAAAGCACGATCACGAGTAACCAAGTCTACCTCTTCGGCGGCGGCATCCAAAACAGCGGCACGCTAACGATTACCAGCAGCACGATCAGCGGTAATGAGGCTAGTGGCCAACATGACGGCCAGCCGTGGGGTCACGGCGGCGGAATCTCAGGCACAGTGACGCTCACCAACAGCACAGTCAGCGGCAACGGCGCTTCCCTCTCCGGTGGCGGTATCGAGGGCAGTGTGTCATCACGAACAGCACGATTAGCGGCAACGGTAACGGCGGGATTTCCACCGGCGGAATGGAGATTGGAAATACGATTTTGAACAACAATTCAGGCGTTAACATAGATGGCACCGCGACCTCCTTAGGTTATAACATAAGCACCGATGACGGCGGCGGTAATCTGACGGGTCCCGGAGATCAGACCAACACCGATCCGATGCTTGGTCCTTTGCAGGACAACGGCGGGCCAACATCGACACTCGCCTTACTGCCGGGCAGCCCGGCCATCGATGCCGGTGATCCCGGCTACACTCCGCCGCCTTACTACGACCAGCGTGGGCCCGGCTTCTGGCGTTTGCGCAACGGTCGCATTGACATCGGGTCGTTTGAAGTGCAGTCGGGGACGAAAGTCACGCCTACCCCAACGCCTACACCTACTCCGACGGCCACACCGACGCCCACTGCTACGCCTATGGCGACTCCAAGACCTACCCCGACACCGCGGCCTCGCCCAACAACGCGGCTCCGCCCGTAGGTCTAATGGGTTTTCGAGCGCTGCATCTAACCAATCGATGAAGGCAACGGCCCTATTACAGAATAAGCTCAGCGTTTTGCCACAGCACCCTGCCGTGGCTTATCTCCGTCTCGTTAGATCGTGAGCCACTCTGCGCTGAAGATCAACCCTACCCAATCAAATGCCGATAAAACCAATTCGTGACGGATTCCACGCTATTACTCCCTATTTATTCGCTCAAGGCGCTTCGCAGTTGATTGAGTTCATCTCCGCAGCATTCGGGGGCGAGGTGACTTTCCGCACATCCCGGCCAGATGGCGCAATCATGCACGCCGAGATGCGGATCGGAGATTCGATGCTCATGCTGGCCGAGCCAACCGGACAGTTCGGGCCGACGCCGACCTCAATCTACCTGTATATGACCGATTGCGACGCCGTCTATCAGTCCGCGCTCGACGCCGGCGGAGTTTCTGTGTTCCCGATCATGACCTTGCCTTCTGGTGAGCGGTATGGCGCCATCAAAGACCCCTGCGGCAACATCTGGTGGGTTGCCACACACGTCGAAGATGTGCCGCCAGACGAGGAGGAAAGACGCTGGAAGGATTTCAAGATGCCATGAGCCAGAGCGAACTCGAACGCGGCCTAACCAAGGCGATGCAGCCAACCGCTGGCCGCTCACATGATGCCGTGATTCGCGTTTACGACGAAGCGGGCAACTTGATCGAAACGCACGAGCAAGCGGGTGATTTCAAAGAACCATGAATTTTTACTCGCATCGCGTCGCAGTTCCCCTTAAGAATTTCCCATAAGCTGCTTAGGCCGGAAAAATCCGTAATTAAAGGCGGGATTTTCGGCCACAATTATAGTTAGACGTTGTTCCAATGTGCATATTGACACCAAAAACACTAAATATTTGTGGGTTGATTTTGGCGTTCATCGGTGCCGTGTTGCTGTTTATTAGATTTTTGGCGCATCTCATCAGGGTTTCAGGGCGACCTATCTGGCATTCGTGGTTCGTGCGTTGGTGCGGTCGCCTTGGAATCGCGCTGATTACTATTGGTTTCCTTCTCCAGCTTGTCGCTAAATTTTCCCAGTAGAACCGCCTAACAGCAGCCCCAGGGGAGTTTTTCGGGAACTTGGTTCCGTCATTACCGTAGAACCGAAATGGGGCTTGGAAGGCGTGTTTCCTTCCCGCGCGGTTTTCGAGGTAGCCGCGCGTCACGAACCACGCTGCGAATGGGCTGGAGTTGGGGCTATGTCGCAACTGTGGATCGCGGCGGGCGAACACCCTTCGTTGCTGACGCACACCATACTGAAAGGCTGAAGGATGAAATAAAAGCAAAGGTCGCTCTCGCCGGTGGTGGCTGATCTTCTTCCGCTCCGGAAAGGAAACGAATGAAACTTCCCCCTGATGTCGAGTTTCACGAAGACGTTCGCCTAGTTGTCTGGAGACCGCGCGGGGTGCTGAACAGGGCGGCTGTTAACAGAATCATAACTGTCATCGGAGAACTTGAGGCCACGTTGAAGGAGCCTTTCAATCGCTTCGCCGATACCCTTCAAGCGGATGCAGTTGATCTCAACATCGAATACCTCATTCGCGTTTTTCTCTACCGGCGCTTCTTTTATGGAAAACGTCCAGCGGTGAAGGCAGCGGTTCTCGCGACCGATTCCACCATTGTCCATTATGCCCGGTTGCATGCGATACTGACTCACGGTTCGCCGATCAATGTCCGCATCTTCCAGAATCGCAAAGAAGCAGCACAATGGCTCGGCGTCCCCGTCGAGCTGCTGGCGGCGAAGAATTCATCCGTGGATTAGTACAGTCTAACAGTTTTGTGATAGCCAAAGTTTGTACAGAAAGGCCTCGCGGGCTTTCTGTGGGCTTCGCCAGTGAGTTTTTCTTGTCCGGGAATGTCACAGTAGCGGCGCTTACGCCTAGGGGATGATGTTAGCCGTGGCACTAAGCGGTTGCTCTTCGCGGATCTTCGCCGATGCGCATACACCTTTTTGAGCAAATCGAAGGCGGGTTCCGACTATTCACGCTCTCTCGCATTCTCATTTGCGCGCCAAACGAAGTACTGGGAATCATCGCCGACAAACAGTAGAATGCTTCAGGTGACGAGCGCTTCATCAAGGCGCGCAGAGTGAATCCAAAGAATATCTTCACCGAGCTGAAGCGGCGCAATGTTTATCGCGCAGCGGTCGCTTACGGAGTCGTTGCATGGTTCCTCACGCAGCTCACGACGCAGGTGTTCCCGTTTTTTGAAATACCTAATTCCGCGGTGCGTTTTGTTGTCATTGCGCTCGCGGCCGGATTTCCAATCGCGATGCTCCTCTCCTGGGTTTACGAATTTACCCCCGAAGGAGTTGTGCGGACGGAAGATCTCAATCCGGTCCAAGCAAAATCGGTTCAGCGCGCCACTGGGCGGATTCTCGACTTCATCATTATCGGGGCTCTGCTGCTAGTTATTGCAATGCTGATCGTTGGACGACTCCCGTTTTACATTCAGACTGGCGAGTCGATCTCTCAGAAAAGCATTGCGGTGCTCCCATTCGAAACCTGAGCGAAGACAAAGCCAACGCCTACTTTGCCGAGGGTATCCAGGACGAGATTTTGACGCGCTTATCAAAGATCGCCGACCTAAAGGTCATCTCGCGCACATCCACGCAACATTACAAAAGCGCGCCTGAAAACCTTCCTGAAATCGCCAGGCAACTTGGCGTCGCCCACATTCTGGAAGGAAGGGTGCAAAAGAGCGGCGACGCCGTGCGTGTGAACGTGCAGTTAATCAAAGCGGCAAATGATTCCCATCTGTGGGCCGATACGTTTGATCGCAAACTGACCGACATCTTTTCGGTCGAAAGTGAGGTGGCCAAAGCCATTGCCGAGCAGTTGCGAGCGCACCTCAGCGGTCGGGAAGAGCAAGAGATCGCCGCGAAACCGACAGACAATCCTGAGGCTTACGATGCCTACCTGCGCGGCTTGGCTCTATTGAAATCCGCATCTCAGAACCTCGTTGCTGTGCAGAAATATCTTAGAGAAGCGGTGCGCCTGGACCCGAAGTTCGCGCTTGCTTGGGCGCTGCTTTCATGGGTTGACGCGGCCGGTTACCGCGCAACGAGTCTTCAACCAACAGTTGCCCTCCGCGAAGAGGCGCGGCAGGCAGCCGAAACCGCTGTCACTCTTCAGCCCAATCTCGGCGAGGCCGTACTGGCCAAGGGATTTTACCACTATGCCTGCCTGAGAGAGTACGACATCGCGGTGCGTTACT
The DNA here is from genome assembly GCA_035472675.1 of Candidatus Dormiibacterota bacterium. Lineage (GTDB taxonomy): Bacteria > Verrucomicrobiota > Verrucomicrobiia > Chthoniobacterales > UBA10450 > Udaeobacter. Next base: position 9,244 of record DATIOX010000138.1, on the reverse strand, counting down.
TTAAGCAGGCTCGTCAGCTCCTGCCGAATAGCAGCCTGCTTCTTGAGTCACTGGCGTTTTTGGAGCGGAGGCGAGGCCATTGGGACCAAAGCAAGACGTACTTCAACGAAGCCGAGCGGCTCGACCCCCGCAACGTCGACGTGCTCCTCAACCAGGCGCTAACGTACATAAACCTTTGTCGTTTCCCCGAAGCGCTCCGAAAGTGTGATCAGGCTCTAGATGTTACTCCGGACGACATGGATACCATCGCGAAAAAGGCATCTATTGCACAAGCCGAGGGTCACCTGCCGCGTGCTGCTGCACTACTCGCTCCGCTGCATCCAGGCAACACCGACGCCTTGGTAACACAAGTTTACCAAGCGATCCTGGAGCGTCACCCTGCACAAATCATTCCTAGGCTAAAGGAAATACTCGCCAAGCCTGATCCAGCCTGGGGTTATGGCATTGGCGAACTGCGCTTTTATTTAGGCCGGGCGCAAGAAGTTGCCGAGGACCATGCCGCCGCCCAGGAAAGTTGGCGACAGGCGCGCAGCGAACTGGAACCTTTTCTCAAAGAACAGCCGGAAAATTCTAGCCTCATTGACGATCTCGCACTCGTGAATATGGGTCTCGGCGACAAAGCTGCCGCATTAGCGCTGTCGGAGCAGTCCATAGCCGCGAATCCGATCGAGAAGGACGCAATGCTTGGTTTCAATTTGATCGCGATCCTTGCCCGGGTGGCGGCGCAAATGGAGGAACCCGACCGCGCCATCGCCACTTTAGAGAAACTACTCTCAATACCGGGTCACGACCGACTGAATTTGCTGCTGTTTACTCCTGCACTGCTCCGGCTCGATCCCATGTTTGATCCGTGATCCGCTCCGGAATGATCCGCGTTTCCAAGAGCTCGTCGCTACGCCCACGCTAAAAAAACGGTAAACCTCAACCAGGCTGTTCTACGGAAAGAAGGCACGCTCGAGATAAGATGAAGTAATGGGAACTGATCGCTGACAATCTCAGCAACGCCGGTTGGAGCTGGGGCTGCGTCTCGGCGATTGATTCCAACGGGCGAACGATCTGGATTGTTGATGCACACCGCGGTGACGGAAAGCGTTTGGTTGTGCGCGCAGATGAAAAGCTGACTGCGTTTTCGGAACTCGAATCGGCGATTAAAGGGGCGCTAGCGGTTGGCTGCAGCAGCTTGGTCAGATGACACGTGTCCGAAGTCGCTCTTCGAGGAAATTATGCGCTTGCGTGACCAGCCGTAACTCTTCTGGTGTGAGATAATCACGACAGAGTCTCTTCAGGTTTTTCAATGCTTCGAGCAACCGAAACTGCTCGTCAGTGTGCGCTGAGACCCCCGGGTAAGCGCGCAGCAAATAGCCGAGTGGACGGAGTGCGCGACGCTCACACCAGCCATTGGTCAGGCCGTCGAGTGTTTTGAAGAGGTTAAACTCCACCGAGTGTGGAACGTCAGCTAATGAGGAAAGCGATGAGCCACGGATAGCTTCGATGGCAAGGTTTTCGGCCTTCATTGTAGCACGGGGCTTTCACTTCCCACCTCGTTCTACGGTAACGGCGAAACTAAGTTCCCGTCATTACCAGGTTTTATATCATTTTGCCATTGCCGTGTGGAGAAACAAAAGCGGAAGAATCCGCCCGCGTGAACTAGCCCTGACTAAGGCCAGCGAGCCGATCATAAGGAGCTTTTAACGTCGCTGGCGTCCAGGTAGAATGCTGCCGGGACCAGCGCTTTGTCAACGCGCGGAGAGTGAATCCAAACAAGTGCAACCGAGAGCCCCGAAAATTTCGATGTGTCCGACCTGCGGCGGACCGCTCGAAAAAACACCCGAGGGCGGACTCGGCTGCATGAGTTGCTTGTTGCGGGTTGGGATCGGCGGCGAAGAGGAAGTGGCGCAGGATTCAACCTCGAATGGCTTCGAGAGTGGCGAGCGATTTGGCATCTATGAAATCGAGCGTCACCCGGATGGGAGTCTATACGAGCTTGGTCGCGGAGCGATGGGCGTGACCTATCGCGCCATTGACACATCCCTCCGGTAATTTCGCATTTCGCTCCAGGAAAATTTGCTCGTATTCAGAGAAGGTAGGCCACGGAAAGGTGACTACGCCAATGTCGTGGCGCAGATCCACGCGAGGTGGTCCCTTGCGCCTACATGCTTCGTCACATGCTGCCTCAATCTTGTCATCATACCAAAGGTCACCGGGGCTGTACGGCGGCCACTTTCCTTCAAGCTTATCGGCCACCAGGCGCAGAAACCTCGGAATGTTTTGATCGAACTCGCAAAATGTTTCTCCAAGAAATCTGTAAACTCGCTGTTTATTCCATGGCTCCCACTCCAGCGTTTCCTGATCCCACGGAGACCGGACTAAGCGCACTTCCCTGGGAGCGTGCCAGTCCCCTTCCTCAAAGTCCCCCTTAATATATCGGGATATTAGGTCCGCGACCCATTCTACCATTCGTAGAGTGGTTCGACGTTCGTATTCCCGGAGCGGCGCGTTGAGCGTTTGTTTCACGTTTGGAATTCTTGGGATTGGCCTTTGCCTCCCTTCCGGAATTTGTTTTCCGTTTCGCCATTAACGTGCCCTCACTTCTGCTCTGCCGAGATAGCAATGACTTTGTTACTCGTAGCCGGGGCAATCGAGAACCACGTGTGCGCTTGCTCCGGTGTCGCCAGTTCGCGGTAGTGGCGGAAGATCGTCTGCGGTGAATTGCCTGCTTCCAGCGCTACGCGGTTCACGTCTTGAATCTCCGCGAGCCGATAGCTGATGAAGGAATGCCGGAGCGCGTTCTGTGCCCACTTGATCTTTGCAGCCGCAGCCGTGTCGCGCATCGCGTGAAAGAAACAATCCTTGCTTCGCTGCCATACGCGTGCCCCATTGCGTGGCGCTATGGTGAGCCAGCGCGCGAGATTGTCCGAGAGCGGTACGATTCGGCGCGCAGCCGTCTTGGCCTTATGCGCTGCGACTTCAATGAATCCCGGCCGTCGTTCAACGTCTGACCAATCCAGACGCAGAATTTCTTCCGAGCGCAATCCGGCAAACGTGGCAACAGCGAGACACGGCGCAAATTCAGTCGCAGCATGTTTGAGTAGCGTCGCAAGCTGAGCGGGCGTGAAAATCTCAACGGGCGTGGGTTTCTCGCTGCGCTTTTCTACGCGCGCGAGTAGGTCCGCCTCTTTGGACAGCCAACCGTGATTTTGGGCGAAACGCAGGAACGTCCTTATTGTTCGCAGAAAATTGTTGTGACTGCGCGGTGAGAGTCCCGCCAATCTCTTTTCAAAGAAGGCTTGCACGTCATCAGGCGTGAGTTGGTTTACGTCGCAGTGGAACGCTTCTTTGAAAGTGCCAAGCCGGTAAACTAAATCAGCTCGATAAACCGCGCTGACGCCTTTGGCTGTCTTAGCCACAATCATCGCGTCCACGGCGTCCGCGACCGGTTTCCGCGTAATTCCGCGCCCGTGGTGACGCGAATAAAAGCGGACAGCGTCAATTAGAGAAACACCGTCCAGAAGCTTGAGCGCTTCGCTGTATTCGAGCGCAACGGCATCCAGTGGCGCGCCATGCTTTCTCACCGCCTCGACTGCGCGGCCGTACACGAGCCGGTCGCGTCCTGTCAGTTGAGCAGCGTCAATATCACCGCGCGACAATTGCGAGGCTTTGGCTTCGGCTTCACTGGTTGCCTTCTCAAGATCGTTGAAGTGCAACCGGTGACGTTTTCCGCCGATGTGGTAGGCGACCCGGTATTACGTGCCGGTCGGTTTGCGATCACGGTAAATCTTCACGACGGACGAGCCGCGTTTGACGACAATTGGGAATCTGTGGCGTTTCCCTTTCATAGGCTATTTTTGTGCTTAAGTGCACAAATAGTGTCCGAAAAGTGGAGCCCTTCACGCCGTCTTTTTTTGCGGTATCTCGCCACATCGGAATAAGAAAGGATAATACGATTGTGATGATCAGACCTATACACCCAATCTGCGGTGCATCGCATACGACCCAAGATGCTTCGCCCTGGTACACAGCGAAACCGGAGAAGATCTTTAAACGGCAGCGTACAAAAAACCACCAGTCTATGATAGAAACGATTGGCGCTTTAAGATAGCGCCATTGGCGTTGCTAGACGCAATATGTTCCGCCGATGCCGAGCGACATCAACAAAATGGAGGAGATTATCCCGGTCAGGACAAAGCGCACCGTGTCTCCGCCGGTTGCGGAATGTTGCGAGAGATCGCGCTCTAGTGCCGCGGAAATAGCCTCAACCTGATCAACTGCCGTCCCTCTCACGCTCAAGGGCCGTGCATAATCTCGCAAATCCAATTCAAGTTTTGAAACAGGCGCCTCGACCCATGAGTAGGAATATGAAAGTGCATATGCCGCTTTTGGAACGCGCGCATTCGCGGGAAAGCGGTGGCCTGCAATTTGAATCTCGTCCGGTCTTGTTCCGAGCGTTAAAGTCTCAGGGGGAGAGTTGAAAGAAGAGTTCGTCGGGTCTTTTGGCTTTTTTTGGCCTGCTCTCGCCCGCCCGATGGACAGCGGATCACAGCTTGCTAGGAGAAGGGGCTTATGAACATTGCCGGACTTCGTTCGATTGGCTCCGTGGTGCTGCTTGTTTTGCTCGCCGGAGCTGGTTGCAATCGGCCCAAACGAACGTCGTCAGAGTCGAGCGCCGCGCCGACACCTCAGCAGGTTCGTGCGACCATCACTGCGCACGCGCCAGATGCATTCTACGATCCGCCGTCGGACCTGTCGCGCCAGCCCGGCGCATTATTGCGGAGCGAGCCGCTCAAAGACGTGATACTCCCAGCCGGCATGCGAGGCTGGCGCATCCTTTATGCAACCACTGTGGACGACAGCACGCCGGCGACGGCGGTCGCGACAGTGTTCGCGCCCACCGATCCTCCCGCAGGCCCACGTCCTGTCATCGCATGGGAGCACGGCACGACGGGCCTGCTGCAGAAATGCATGCCGTCGCTTGTGTCGTTGCCGACCAAGGGCATCCCCGAGCGCGACCGGATCGTGATGGCTGGCTGGGTCGTGGTGGCGACAGATTACTCCTTCGCAGAGAAGGGTGGCCCGCATCCGTACCTGATCGGCGAAGGCGAAGCGCGCGCGACGCTCGATTCGGTCCGTGCCGCGCGGCAGATATCCGAGCTTACGCTCGACGGACGCATGGTGGTGTGGGGTCACTCGCAGGGGGGGCACGCAGCGCTTTGGACCGGCATTGTCGGACCGCGCTACGCGCCGGACCTCGAAATCCTCGGCGTCGCGGCAATCGCGCCGGCCGCGAACATTATGAACATTAACGCGATGAACGTCGCGGTGGACAAGCGGTTTGGACCGTATCTCGCGCTATCGTACAGCCGGTTCTACCCTGACATCATATTCGACCAAGCGATTCGGCCCGAGGCGCTCGATGCTGCGCGTCAGATAGTAAACTTATGCGAGTTCGTCCCGCGCAAGGATGCGGAACGCATTGAGGCACTGGCGGCGACGTTCGACGGTCCAGCATTAGCGACGAGTTCGAACAAAGCGCTTCAAGCTCGGCTTGAGCAGAACACGGCGGACGGTCTGATAAAGGCTCCCGTCGTAATCGCGCAAGGTCTCTCGGACATCGTCGTGCCGCCGTCTGCCACCGACGCGTATGTCGAAGAGCGCTGCGCTGCTGGTCAACGACTCGAGTATTGGACATTCGCGGGACGCGACCACGGCACGATTGTCCAGCCCGGTACGCCGCTCGAGGAACTGCTCATCAGGTGGACGACGGCGCGCTTCGCGAATGAGCCGCAAGCGAGTGGTTGCGTCCACAAGTCTTTCTGATTGTCGCATGGGCTCGAAAAGGGGGCGCGGCTGTTTTGCTCAATCCAATTTTCGTTAGCCAGTTAATTTCATCGGACAGCTGTCGACGGCCAATATGCGGTTGTAGCAGGTGAGAAAGGGTGGATCTGAAAGGATGAACCGTTACCCGCGCCACGATGCTTCAATTGTTTAACCGCCGATGCTAGTTTTGCCAAACCTTGTTCAATTTGCGCTTGCGACCAGGCCGCAAATCCAAAGACGAACGCCGGATCCAACTGAGCCTTGATGCAGAAGAAAGAAAGAGGCCGGGGCCAAACGCCGGTTTGCTCACGAGCACGCATGAATAACGGTAAATCTTCCCCGCGCCGCAGCCAGGCGATGAAATGCAAACCGGCCGGCGTTACTTCCAGATCGAAATAGTCGCCCAGCCATTTTTGGAATTGCTCGATAAAGAATACGCGTCGCTGGGCATAAAGTTCGCGCATCCGTTTCACATGGCTGAGGAAAAATCCTTCGGTGATGAAACGCGCCAGGGTAGCTTGATCAATCGCTGGGGAGTGCTGGTCCATGACAGCGCGCACCTTGACGAGGGTGTCGACAAGTTGTGGCGGTGCGACCAGAAAACCGAGGCGCAGTGATGGATAAAGGATCTTGCTCATAGTGCCGGCATAAATCACCCGGCCGGCATTGTCCAAGCCTTGAAGACATGGCAGCGGCGGCCCATCGAAACGAAACTCGGAATTATAATCATCCTCCAGGATGTAGCCGTCGCGCGAGTCCGCGAACTCGATCAGAGCTTTCCGCCGCTTAAGGCTCATTGTCACACCGAAGGGAAACTGGTGCGACGGTGTGACGAGAATGAGTCTGGGAGAATTTTGCCGTGAGCACTTCCCGATTACCAGCCCCTCACGATCGATCGGGCGCGGGACCATTTTGGCCCCGACAAAAGCGAGGACATTACGTGCCTGATGGAAGCCGGGATCTTCGATCCATGCCACTTCCCCCTCATTGATTAACGCGAGCGCGCACGCCAGCATCGCCTGCTGCATGCCGCCCACGACTACGATTTGGTCCGGATGACAATTGGCGCCGCGGAAGTCGCACAAGTAAGCAGCGATTGCCTTCCGTAGTTCGATCTCGCCACGGCTTGAGGCATAACGCAATAGATGCGCTCCCTTTTTTGCCAAAACCTGCGCGCGCAAGCGTTCCCAAACAGCAATGGGGAATTCATCCACGGCCGGCAACCCCGCGGCGAATGTGATGTTCGGCGGGCCGCCAACGCCGACATCGAGTTGCCGGCCGCTGCGAAAATCGGTCATTCTGGTCACTCGTCGGGCGACACGCGGGGAATGGTGGATGCGCGCGGTCGTCGCCAACCTGGCAGCCTTCAGAAAAGTTGCCGGTAAATGATCGGCGACAAAGATACCAGACCGTTTCCGGGCGTGAAGATAGCCCTCTGCAAGCAGCTTTGAGAACGCCTGGTTTACGGTCGGTCTCGAAATCCCGAGAGTTGCAGCAAGAACTCGTGAGGAAGGCACACAGGAAGCGCTTGAATCAAAACTGCCGCTCTCAAGTTCTTCTCGTATTTGACGATACAGTTGTTGGTAAAGCGGCTCGGACGACGTGCGATTCAGCCGCACCATTTCGAACGACATAACTAAACGGCGCCGGCGCTGCTTCGGGACCGATGAGACTGTGCGCCCGTAGATCCCGCCATTCATTTTCACGACGACTTTCGCATGCAGAGAATGCTTTCTCAAGATGAGATGCTGCCATAATAGTGGACCCGTTCTCGTCTGAGTTCGATCAGCCACCGAGTTGGAGATGCATCGTCGAGCATATTCAACTTATCGACACCGCGGACTTGTGCGTCCCGATCATCCTCTCGTCCGAAGAGCGAGTGATGGACGGCATCCATCGTGTCGTGAAAGCTCTCTTGGCAAGCCGAGCCACCATCGATGCAGTCCAGTTTACTACAAGACCCCTAGCCAGATTACATCGACGTAGATCCTAACTGAGCTTCCGTATGAGGAGCTTGTGCCTTGAACCGTCGCCTAACCAGGCGCTGCAGTGATGCGGGCCCGCGTTTCCTACTGGTCGTTCAAAACCGTTTGCGGGTGCGGGTTTGCTCACCTCAATCTGCAGCGCACCCGGTTCATCTTCTTCTGCCGCTCACCGACTGACCCGAGTGCACCGGCGCGCGCGCCCTCAGCGCGCCGGCATTGCACCTCCCCACGCCGAGGGCGACTGGTCGAGTGGAGTGACTGGCGACCGGGAATCGAACGCCTTCATTTCCGGGCCCGCCGGAGTTGTCGGCGGTGTGCCTCTGACGCGAGCTATGATTCCGTGGGCAATGCCCGGCATTGAAGGATCGCCGTAACGACCACAGATAAACCCCTGCGCATTGATTCCGTTTAGCGATGTAAAGGTTGACCCAGGAACATCGAAAGTGAAGAAATTGTTTGGCGTGGTAAAGAAGAGTCCATGAGTCACGCCTGAGCTGTCCCCATATCTGCCCACCACCCAGTTCCTATTGTTATCTCCAAACAGGATTGTCGCAGTGGAGCCCGAAGGATCGATCGGGAAGTGCAGCGCCCCATTGGCGTCCCGGTAGTAGCCGTGAGGGGTTCCTGAGTTGTCTATATAGTATCCCACCACCAACTTTTTGTTATTATTGATGTCGTAAGCAAGGGTCGCGCTAGCTGCCGGGACGCTAAACGAGGTTAAGGTTCCGCCACGGCTGATGAACGCTTGGAGGATCCCGCTGCCGGGATCAAACGTGCCGGTAAAGTCGCCGGGATCGTTTATCCCAAGCACATTGGTTGTGACCCCGCCGGGAACATCGTATTCTGTGAAGGTGCCGCCCGACAGGAAAAACCCGTGCTGGTTGAGATCGCTGGTTTCGTAGTCACCGACTACTGTGCGTGAGTTATTGATGCCTCGGCCTTCGGTAAAACCCACGGTATCGTTAGGGTCGACGATCGGCGCGCTAAAGCTACCATCGCTGAACCGGATAAAACCGCGCACCACTCCGCTCGAATCGATGAACTCGCCAACGATGTCGCCTCTTTCGTTAATCTTTTGCGGCGAGGTGGTCACAATTCCGGTCCCGGGATAATCAAAAGTCGTGATCACTTCGATAGAGCCCGAGTTCGCTGCTTGCTGAGCGAATGCCCCCATCAATGGGAACACGACTAGAACTGCCAGAATGCTGTTAAATATCTGTTTTGGTTTCATGATGCTTATTGCCTCCTTAATTTTGCGAAATAGAATGATCTCATACTTCATAATGCAGCAACGGGCCGGAAACCGGCTCATTCTTCCGCGAAATTTCACAGACCTGGGTAACGGTCGTAAGGGTGTGGTTTCGGGAGAAAGGGAAGAGGCGTCAAATCTTTTAGATGCGACGAGTTCGGAGTTAAGCGTTTGCTTCTGATCGGGCAACTGATCT
>DATIOX010000137.1:0-2568 GCA_035472675.1 Candidatus Dormiibacterota bacterium | reverse complement strand
GGCAGCGAAGTTGCAATGAATGTGCCGGCGCCGACACGACTCTCAAAATATCCTTCCGCGAGAAGCTGCGCGTAAGCGTTCAGCACCGGCAGCCGCGACACACGCAGCTCGCGCGCAAGCCAACGGCTCGAGGGTACGAGTTCCCCCGCGCGCAACTCGCGCCGAATGATGCGGTGACGGAAGCATTCGTAGATCTGCTGATAGAGCGGTTTTCGTACGCGGCGATCGACGCTGATTAGCGCCACGATGCCGCGAAGCTCGCTTTTCAAAGTGGTCATGTCGAAATCTGCATAATTGGTCATTTACTATGACCACTTTCGCGACGACAAAGCAAGATGATGAAAGCGGTCTGGCAGTTTTCGGCAGTAGCAGCAGCGGTGTTGGTAAGCATCACACCAGGATCGATAACAACGGCAGCGGAGCCATTACCAGCTGCGGCGGCGCGCGACGGCCAGCGCGACTTTGATTTCGTGATCGGCACCTGGAAGTCGCACGTGCGACGCTTGCAGAAGCCACTGACAGGATCAACGTCCTGGATTGAAGGCGATGCTACGGTATCGGTTCGAAAGATCTGGAACGGCCGCGGTAACCTGGAGGAGATTGAGCTCACAACGCCCGCGGGCCATCTGGAGGGGTTGACGCTGCGCTTGTACGATCCGCAGGCGCACCAATGGAGGCTTTACTGGGCAAATGCGAGTCAGGGCGTGCTGACGTCACCCGTGTCGATCGGCGATTTCAGGGACGGGCGCGGCGAGTTTTACGATCAGGAAACACTCGACGGCAAAATTGTTCTCGTCAGGCACAAATTCTGGGGAATCACGCCGAAGTCGTATCATTTCGAACAGGCCTTCTCCGCGGACCGTGGCCAGACTTGGGAGGCGAATTGGATCGCTGACATAACGCGCACGAGCGACGAGCCGATTGCCCCGTCGGTGAGCGCGGAGGATCGCAACCCCGATTTCGATTTCAACATTGGCCAGTGGGACGTGGAGGTGAAACGTTTAACAAATCCGTTGAGCGGTAACCCGAAGTGGACCGACTGGAAAGGCACGGGCGAGGTCGCGCCGGTATGGAACGGGCGCGGAAGTGTTGCTGAGTTCGAGCTCGGTGGGCCGACTGGTCATCTCCAGGGCGTCGGACTGCGCCTTTACAATCGCGAAGCGAAACAATGGACGATCAGCTGGGCGAACAGTCGCGACGGCGTGATCGGCGTGCCCATCGTGGGCGAGTTCAAGGATGGTCGCGGCGATTTCTTTGACATGGAAGAATTCAATGGCCGGCAGATTTTCGTGCGCAACGACTTTTCGAAGATCACGCCAGACTCCTGCTACTTCGAGCAGGCGTTCTCAGGCAATGACGGCCGGACCTGGGAACCGAACTGGTTGATGACGTTTAAGCGGCGAAGATGATCCGTGGATTTTTGGGGTTGTTGCTGATCGTGACCGCAGTCGCCGCGCTCGCGCGGAAAAACTCGGCGCAAACCGCCCGACCGGCATCGTCAACCGCCCCGCCGGCATCCTCAATCGCCTCGCCGGCATCGGCGCGCGACGGGCAACACGATTTCGACTGGGAATTTGGAAAGTGGCACACACACCTGTGGAGACTGAAACAGCCGTTGAGCGGGTCTAACGAATGGGTGCAGTACGATGGCACGACGGTCGTGCGAAAAATCTGGGACGGCCGCGCCAATATGGTGGAACTGGAGGTCAACGGACCCAGTCACATCGAGGCACTAAATCTGCGTCTTTACAATCCGGAGACGCACAAATGGAGTTTGAATTTCGCGAGCAGCAAAGGCGGCACGCTCGGCACGCCGACGGTTGGCGAATTCAAGAACGGCCGGGGCGAATTTTTCGACCAGGAAGATTTGAACGGACGCGCAGTCCTGGTGCGCTTCATCATCTCGGACATCAAACCGGAATCGTGCAAGTTCGAGCAATCGTTTTCAACAGACAGCGGTAAGACCTGGGAAGTAAACTGGATTGCGATCGACACGCAGGCGAAGAAATAAAAAAAGCCATTTGGCGTCGGTTACCAAAGGATTATTTTCCTGTCCCGGAAAAGTTGCACATCCAGCAAGGATGCTTATCGACTACGGAGGAATCATGAGAAAACTCAAACTGCAAATGCAAATCACGGTTGACGGCTTTGTTGCAGGCCCAGAGGGTCAGTTGGACTGGATGACCAGGGCCATGGATGAAAGACTCCTGTCTTTCATCAACCATCTGACTGACACGAGCGACACCATTTTGCTCGGCAGAAAAATGACCGAAGGCTTTATCAAGTACTGGGAGCAAGTGATCACTCAACCGAATGGCCCCTCGTTCGGCCAGAAAATGGTGAGCATTCCCAAGGTCGTGTTCAGCAAGACGATTAACAAAGTCGCTGGGCAAAATGTCCGGGTGGAAAATGGCCCTCTTGTTGAAGCGGTTAACCGCCTCAAGAGTCAGGCGGGCAAGGACATCGTCGTGTATGGCGGCGCAACCTTCGTTTCCTCACTGATTGAAAACGGTTTGATTGACGAGTTTAATTTCTTTGTCAACCCTGTGGCGATCGGAGAAGGGATGC
>DATIOX010000136.1:0-21198 GCA_035472675.1 Candidatus Dormiibacterota bacterium | reverse complement strand
TACTTCGTTGACAGGCAGGCGAGATTTTTTCCAAACTGGCCGCCTCTGAAAATGACAGCATCACTCGTTCTCATCATATTTTCACTCATTTGCTTTGGGCTTTTGCCAGAAGTTGAGGCGCTTAGTCCGCCGCCCGATGGTGGCTATCCCGGTGGCAATACAGCAGAGGGACAAAACGCGCTCCTCAGCCTTAAGACCGGCACATACAATACGGCAGTTGGTTGGAAGTCGCTGCAGCCATAACACCGGGCGGTAAAACACAGCCGTTGGCGCCGGTAGCTTGTTTTTTAACTTCGCAGAAGAAAATACGGCCACTGGCTCCGAGCCCTTTTTACCAACGTTGATGGCGGGAAAAACACGGCCAATGGGGCGTTCACCCTTTATAGCAACTTTAACGGCATCGCTAACACCGCCGTCGGTTCTGATGCCCTCCCTGGCAACCAGAACGGCGTTCTCCAATACGGCAGTCGGTGATAGCGCGCTCTTTAACAATACCAGTGGCGGCCGGAACACGGCCTTGGGCCAAGGGGCCGGGACTAATCAGACGACCGGATCTGGCAATGTGTATATTGGTGTCGGCGTGCCCGTGTTGCTGGCGAGAGCAATAGCTGCTACATCGCGAGCATCTTCAACCAAGTGCCTGCCAGCGGAATCCCACTTCTCATTAATGCAAGCCATAAGCTCGGTACGACCGGCGCTCTTGACCTCTCGATCAGAAACAGCTCCAGCGTGGATCTGGCACCCGCCTCTGGCTTACCCAGAATCAGGACCCCTTTAAAGAAGATACAGGCTCCAGCGATTTCCCGGCGACTATCGATCGATCACGCCTTCTTTGTTTCGTCTTAATTCCTCAGCGAGCTTCACGCTTTTTCTGCGACCGTTGATGACGAACGTATTGTTTTCTCCCAGAGTTGACCACGGCCCGCGCGGCACTTCGCTAAAGTCCACAAACCGCCAGTCGGTGACGTCCGTTTGCTTCAGGCCGAGATAGTCTCGCACAGCAGGGGAGATATCGAGGCCTGCGCCCTTGTTCAGATTGGGTTTTGGACGTTCATCGCCAAACACGTATTGCCAATGGTCCGTTCGGAATGGTCCGGCGTCTTCCCATTGCGCATAAGCAATTCGATTGCCTTTGCGGATTGCGACCCATCGATCTTTGCACGTGGAAACAGCCGGGCCCTGGTACGCCACTTTGAACCACGGAACAACGCGAGGCGCTTCCGGCCGGTGGCCTGTATGTGCTTTATCGTTGTAGGGGAGTGCGCAGTAAAATGGGTTCTGCTGCGGTGTAAATTTTACGGGGATATAATTACTCCGATGGGCAGGATTTGGGTCATCAAAACCGCCGTAATTTTTTGCCCATCGTTTGTCCCAGGCACTTGTGCGATTCGGGACGAGATTATTTCCACCTGGCTGTTCGCCGATCCAAAAGAGTGTCGTAACGATACTTGTTTTCCATGGATACCGCTGCGCAGGCCGGGAGGGGGACGATTTTCTGATGAGGGGCTTGCCTTTTTCAGTGACCGCTTCGGTTTGAGCCGCAAAGGCCGGATCATATGCGATGAAGAGCGCGAAACAAAAAAAGCCACGTAAGCAGCGCTTCTCCATTACTTTCGAATTGATTCCCGTTCAAAGATTCCCTAGAGGCACTGAGAGTTACTTCGCATTTGACGATTAGATTATCACTTTAGAACGTAGATCAAAAACAATAATTTTTAGAATGCACCGAGCACCGAGTTCTACAGCGGTTCACATCATGCTGTGATTCGCGTTTATGATGAAACAGGCAACGTGATCGAACATCGCGTTCACCGCTTCGTAGCGCACGGTGTAGATTTCGCTCTGCTCGTCGGAAATCGGCACAATTCTCGTTAGCCAACTCACCCGACGAGTCGTCGCAGGGTTGCAGAGCGCGATGGTCAGCGATGCGGTCGCGGCGAGCGCACTGATTGTCCTGACATGGTTCCAAGCTGTCCATCGTGATAAATAATCGTGCCACAGGCTGACGGCGTCTGCGCTTTCGGGATTCACGGTGGCGAGCGTTTCGTTTAACGGGACGTTGAAAACGATTGTCACGTGCCAACGACATAAAGGAGGCCGCCCACAAAGAGGCAACCGCTACCCGGATCATGCCAGCGCGTAATCGCGAAAATCATTGAGATTAGGCAGGCAACGGCTGTGGCGAGAAAGATCGTCAGAAAAAGCGGATTGAGAACAGCGAGGTTGATCGATTGCATCGCGGCAATGCCTTTGACCGGCGAGAGATTGCCGAGCCCTTTCATCACGAAGTTAGAAAACGTAAAGAAAAGTCCGGCCATCAATCCACAGCCTAGCGTCGCGAAAAAGGTCGAGGCAAAGAGCAGGTAGTTCATAGAGACTCCCTAACGGATTCCATAATGAAAGTCACCCCTCGGCTTGCCCTCGCGCGCGGGTAAGACCTTTGCGAATTTTCGGCGTCCGTTTGGATCGCAGCACTTGGATCGGTGTGAATTGGTTCACAGTCGGCGTAATCGCGGTGGCTGGTATCGTTTTTTGGCTGGATAAAAGGAAATCCGCGTTATAAGAAACGGCGGACAATGAGCACGTTAATCGCAGTCGTCATCCTGATTGTGATCGGTTTTTCAGGTCAATGGCTTTGGCTAACTGCACTTAATATTGGCGGCATGCCAGGCGCCCTCATTGGACTCCAATTCCGTCGCGATCACGAGTTAGGGTCGGTGCGGGGTATTCTCGGGACAGCCGTAGCTGTTCTCGGGCAGTCCTACGTTTATCTGGCCTTTGTTGCGCTCGTTGTGAGGTTAACCAAGTATTACATCCATCAAAAGGGGGTCTCTCCGGTGTTTGTCTGGCCGGCGTCCTTCTTTGCGTGCGTTTTCCCGATTTACTTGTGCGGGGCCGCGGAAAAGCTGGATGCCAAACTCATCATTCTCGTCATTCACGCTACCCGCGCGGAAGCCTAACGAGTTCCAAGACATTCGACATGGCTATGCGGATCCTTATCGTCGGCGCCGGTGCGGTCGGTGGCTACTTTGGCGGCCGGCTTGCCCAGGTCGGGCGCGACGTGACCTTTCTTGTCCGTCCATCCCGGGCGAAACAGCTTCGTCAGGATGGCCTGCGGATAATCAGCCCGCATGGTGATGCGGTTCTTACGCCGAAGCTGGTCAGTGCCGGCGAGATCGACACACCTTATGACCTCGTGTTCCTCAGCGTGAAAGCCCATGCGCTCGAAGCAGCGATAAATGATTTCGCCGCGGCCGTTGGGCCAAAAACGATGATCCTCCCGGTGCTCAACGGGGTGCGCCACCTCGATCTCCTGACGAAACGGTTCGGAGAACATACAATCATAGGCGGCGTTTGTCTCGTCGCGACGGAGATCGACGATAAAGGTCGCGTCGTCCAGCTCGCCGATATTCAGCAACTTGTCTATGGCGAGAGAAACGGCAACACGACGCCGCGACTGCAAAACCTCGACGCGACCCTGCAGGGAGCGGGATTCGACGCACGACTATCGGCGGACATCACGCAAGCGATGTGGGAGAAATGGGTCCAACTCGCCAGCCTCGGCGCCATCACTTGCTTGATGCGCGGGACGATCGGCGAGATCGTGGCCGCACCTGGCGGGACCAACCTGTCGCTCAAGATACTGGACGAATCCGTCGCCGTTGCCGCTGCTTGCGGCCACAAACCGTCGGAAGCCTTCCTTTCACGACATGCCGGCGCAATGACCGCGCCGGGATCTCCGTTGACCTCCTCGATGTATCGCGATTTGCGCAAGGGAGCGCCCGTCGAGGTCGATCACATTCTAGGCGACTTCATTGAACGCGGCGGTGCGCACGGAATCGCAACGCGATTGTTGGAAGCCGCTTTCGTCAATCTCCGGGTCTATCAGGAACGGCTCCGGAAGCGTTGAGGCGCGCCGCCGAGCTCCAAATGTCGCGGACAGGGGTCCCGAGATGATCGAGCAGCAGCGTTGAATCACAGCGTCGTGTGAGCGGCTGTAAACCTTTGCGAACTTGAATGCATTACTGACAGCATTTGGCTCACAGCACCACAGGCGACCGAACGGCAACACATCGGAAATCAGATTGACGCCGCGACGATCTTTACGGGGCGCACTCGTAAACGTGTTGTGAACTGCTCATCGCGCCCAGCCAGCGTCGCTGTGTAGCGCAACGAAACGCTCCCGGTCATTAGTCGAAATTCCGAGTATCGCCATATGCCTCGCCGAGCGGAGAAACATGGTATTGCGGTGCTTCCAGAATGGCTTCCTCGGTCACGTTCACGAATACCTTGGATTCCTCGTAACTGATCCGGTCGATATGGCTTCGGTGAAATCACGATTTCCTTGCTGGAATACCAATGGCCGGTCTCCACAACCAGGTGACAAATCGCCCAACTCTTGTCGTCCACGATAAAATCAATGACGTGGCCGATCGCTTTTTCGCTGGTTTGGATGGGGCTAGCCCAATCGTTGAGCCGCAGCCCCAACTCCATCCGGCTGCCTTGAAGGGCGGCAAAGGACATGCCTGTCCCGATGCTACAGGGCGCCCCGCTGAGGGCACCTTGATTCATATCTCAATCGCTATTCCGCTTTTCTCGGAACTTCGTCGCGTCGGTTCCGTAGAACGAGGTAAGAAATGTACAACGAAGGGGAAGAAAATTCGATAACTAGGCCAAGAGAGACTGAAAGGCTTAATGGTGAACTGGAAATCGACTACCAGCGCAATAGGGTGATGTTTCATCCGAACGCGCTGCGCGAGTTTACGTTTAGCTTACCGCTCACGCCGTCGGACGTCGATGTCGTCCGGAGTCTAGCGCAGATTACTCGAAAACTGGATACGCACAGTTTCCGCAACTACAGCGGCGGAAATCAAGCTGCCGCTTGTGACGATGAAGCCAACGGTCCCATTCGCTTTTAACGCGTTTCGTGGAAACGCTCTTCGTTTGCTGATAAGTATGCGCCAACATGCCCCATGATACCAGGGGACTTATGAGACGAACAAAGAAGCGGTGGATCAAACCGATGCTGAAAAGCGTGCCGATCTTTTTCGAGTGCACCTGTTACGCAGGCGCGGCTTGATGATCCAGGGTTGCGCCGAACCGAACCCTGCGACCAGGGCCAGAATTGCAACGAGTACAATTAATCGGTTCATAGATCCCTTGGGCCTAACGATAAAGCTCAGCAGCCGGGCCGGCTAAAATGCGAACCCACTTTACGAAACATCGACGACGGTTGGCGGGATCGTTCGATTAGATGACTTGGCTGCGCTATAAACCGGACCTCTTCCTGAAATATCTATGCAACGTGAGACCTACATTCGAGGCAATAAAAAGAAGAAGAAAATCAGGCAGGCCGATTCTCCAGCCGAAGCGCCAAAAAGCAGCTCCAACAAGAGTGAAACAGGCAATGCTAAGCACTCCCTGCACGATTTCTCCTCCGAGTCCCCAAAAGAATGCTCCCTCACTGAAATCAGTGAATCCTAAGAACACGCCAAGAATGATGGGGGTGCCTATCAAGAAAAAAAGCATAGCGCGGCCACGAGATATCCCAAAAAAGTCATCAGTCTCTCGTGGTTTCCTAAAAGGCAGCAGGCCTTGTGCCCAAAACGCGAAATCTCTCACTAACAGTTACTAAATATCTATTTGCCACTGGGTTACAATCTAACAGAATGACCTAACTTTTGAAGCCGTTCAGTGTCGAATCGGGAAATTGTTCTGGCGGTCGTAAAGGTTTCCTTACAATTCGGCAACAGGCGGATGCGTTTCATCGGCCGCCGTTTAGCTGCTTTCGGAACTTCGTTTTGCCGTTTCCGTAGAACAAGTTGGAATGGAAGCACCACCCTGCTTCCCAACAAACGAAAACGTTTTTGCACTACTACACGTCGCTAGAATCATTTTTGAAAGCCAAATGGCAAATGATGCGGCGCCCTAAGAGATCGACGATTCGCACAGACGTTTACGAAATTCGGCCACGAACTGACAAAGATGGTGTCGATCTAGTTGGTGATGCGCTTCCCTATAGTCCGATGTGGTATCGCGGGCCAAAAGCAATCACAGACGCAATCGACCACGCCAAGTTTTTCAGCCACTCACATGACGCTGTGGTTCGCATCTACGATCAGGCAGGCAACGTGATCGAAACGCACGAGCACGTGCTATGCGATTTCAAAAAAAGCTTGTGGATCAGGCATTGTCAGGGTACAGCCGAGCGACGTTGGCACACTGATATGTGATCGACGAAGGTTGGTCGGGAATTTTGAGCGGGGCGAGATTGTCTCGCCGGTAGGAAGCATTGCCAGTAAAGTTGTCGGGAACTAAATCTGGTAACGCCCGATGCGCGTCATCGCCGCCCGCTCAAAGTTCTTTTATCAAAGTAAAAAAAAGGCAACGCACGGCCCCAAAAGAGCGTACTCCCACAGTTCGATTCGTATTGGATTGCCGTTCCGGATGTGGGTTTGTGGGTTACTTTCATTTGTCACTTTGTTCTACGGAAATGGCGAAACGAAGTTCCCTGATAAAGCCCCGGCTGAACATTGCTTGGTGTTTTTAGTGCGCGATTGCGTTTCCTCCAGATAAGCGTAAATGTTCATGCGAACATGAGCGAGCGCGAAAACGGCCAATTACCACTAGCGAAGCGAACGTTCCGCAGAATTTCCTCAGAGCGTTGGGAGCAGATTAAGACCGCATACGCAGCCGGGATTGGCCTCCGCGAAATCGCTCGAAAAATGAATATTTCAGAGAGGACCGTCCTTGCTCGTGCGAAGCGTCACTGCTGGACCCAACAGATTCAGGTCGCAACGCAGCAGCAATCAGATGCAATCACACCAATGCAATCAGTGCCCCAATCATTAGCTGCAATACTCAGCGAGCGTAAAGAGCGAACGAAGTTGGGCCTGAGCAAGTACACAGCTGAGGCTGCCGAACAGGCAGCAGTTCATCGGGACAAGCTGGGGATTGCCGGCAAGGTGAAAGACGTGGCAGATGTCAATAAAACGCTCTGGCCTAATCAACCGGAGACCAATCAGATCCTTAATCTCGGCGTACTGATTGGGACAACGCGACCGCGCAAGCCAGAGGAATAGCCAGGCAAACGCACGAGGTTTGCGCTACAACGCGTTTTTGTCGCCCCGGGAGTATCATGGGGGATAGCGGGCACGTAATTGACCACCAGTGTTGCAAAAAGCGCTTCTTCCAAAAATATATCACAGCATCCAACGCGCAAAGTTCACGGTCGTTTTCTACGGCGTGAGAATTTTTGACTGCAAAACGGCGCAACTCTGCGCCACGCGGTGCGAAAGCTAAATGACCGAATTACCTAGCGCCAGCAACGGTGTGCAACGCAGCGAAAACAGGCGCAAAAACTCTTTCTTGAACTATGAGTCCCCTGCTCTAACCGCTGAGCTAGGCCCGCTTTGCTTGTGCATTGAAGCATAGCATATCCGGGTGACCAATCCGGAAAGCCTGAAGATCAGTCAAAATTTCGGATTGCACATTTTGAATCGCGGATTTGGGATGGCGCGGTGATTCGCGAAACCCTGAGCGTCATTGAAATCGTAATTCTCAGCGTGCTGATCCTCGCGACACGCTGCGCGAATTGTCAGGATGTTCTTGTCGCCGGTAATATTTATTTCACCGACGCGGATTGTTACGCACGGATGACGCGCGTGCGAATGTGCTCAGA
This sequence comes from Candidatus Dormiibacterota bacterium, assembly GCA_035472675.1. Classification (GTDB taxonomy): domain Bacteria; phylum Verrucomicrobiota; class Verrucomicrobiia; order Chthoniobacterales; family UBA10450; genus Udaeobacter. Next base: position 13,517 of record DATIOX010000136.1, on the reverse strand, counting down.
CCATCCCGGCTTGATCGTACGGCACCACGACTTCGAGAACTTCCCGACAGGAACAACTCCGCACACAACTGCGCCGCTGGATTATCTCATTCTCGCCTTGTCGATCTTGCTGAAACCATTCATGGCGCATGCGCTCGACCTGGCCGGCGCACTCATTTCGCCGTTGCTCGCCCTGCTCGGAGGCTGGTTTCTTTGGTGGTGGTCGAAGCGAATGAAACTCAAATATCGGTGGGTGATGCTGATGCTGTACGTGATCAGCCCCATTCTCGTTCATGGGACGGAACTCGGCAGACCCGATCATCAATCCTTGCTGATGCTGCTCGTAACAATCGCGCTTTGCGCAGAATGGAGCCTGCAATGCGATGGGGCGTCCGCGGTTGAGGTCAATCGCCCGTACCTGCGAACATCTCGGCGATGGAGCATCGTCAGTGGAGTCGCATGGGGATTGGCGATCTGGACCTCGGCTTATGAGTCGCTCGTTTTATTTTTGCTTTTGATGGTTGTGAGCGCGCTTAAAAACCACAAAGCGATTTCGGCCAGGAGTCGGCGCGCAGGTTGGCTTTGTTTTGCTCTCATCATTGTGATCGCCCTTTTGATTGAGCGACGCATTCCGTCATTTTCAATCGTGTATTCAAACCCGCTCTTTCAAAACTGGGCGCACACCATTGGCGAACTCACACATATCTCGCCGGCAAATCCGATCTGGTTGCGTTGGTGCGGCTATTTGCTCCTGGTCACGCCGTTCCTGATTTGGTTCAGGGCGGCCAGGACCAGGCACAAAAGTGAGTTGAGGCCGCCAACATTTGTTCTCGTGCTTCTCATTGCCACCTATCTCCTGACAATTTGGCAGGCGCGCTGGGGATATTTCTTTGTACTAATCTTCGCGTTGGCGCTGCCGCATTTCCTCGAGCCGGTCAAATGGCGTGGCGCCGTTTGGATCGCATTTTTCCTATCGATCTTTCCGATCGCGCGAGATTGGGATGAAAGGCTTTGGCCAAGCGAAGCGGAACTCGCGCTGCGGGTGGAACAGCGCAGCGAAGTGGTACAGTTGCGCGACCTGGCAGTCAGTTTGCGATCAACAGAGATTCGCCCGTTCCTTGCGCCGTGGTGGCTTTCACCATCGCTCGCGTATTGGTCCGGGCAGCCCGGGATAGCTGGAAGCTCGCACGAAAGTCTGGACGGCATCGCGGACAGCGCGCGATTTTTCCTTTGCGACGATTGGCAAAAAGCGCGCGAAATTCTGCAGAATCATAGGGTGGATTGGGTTTTTGCGTACGATTCCGAACGTGTGGCGCAAAACTCCGCAGCAATTTTGAGTCAGGCAGCGGCGGCGTTCCCGCTGTGCCGCATGCTGGATAGGACCCCAGGCCAGGTGCCCCCGTTCCTGATTTTCGCTTCGCAGAATGGGACGTGCAAACTGTACCGCGCTATTGCAGAATAAAAATTGCGCGCTGACGCGAGAATTCGTTGACATACGTTGGGGGCTGTCACAATCTACCGGATGCTCAAAAGATTCGTCCCGCAAAAGCCGATGCCGCCGGTTACAGAAAGATCGCGGTATTCGGGTATGGAAGATGACAACAATCATCCTGCGAATGGCGAAGAACCAATAATAACAACAACAATCATCGATAAACCAAAACCTATGGCAGATCACGGTGGCAAAGACATCCTCTCGAGCGATGTCGAAATCAAAGGCTCGATAAAGTTCCAAAAGGAACTTCTCATCGACGGGAAGGTCGAAGGGGAAATCAATTCCGACGGCGTCTTGACGATTGGTGAAAACGCTGACATTCGCGGCGAGGTAAAAACCAAATCGATCACCGTCTATGGCAAAGTCCACGGCAACATCACGGTGGCCGAGCGTTGCGAGCTAAAATCGAAATGCACATTGCAGGGAGATTTGAAAGCAGCGCGCCTTGTCATTGAAGAAGGAGCAACTTTTATTGGCAAATCGGAAGTCACCAGCGGCTCGATTTCCGCGAAGTCGGCCCCGGCCCGCCCGGAAGTCGTGCGATCCAGCGAGCCAATTAAGGCAGCATTTGGAGGGCGCGGATAAAAAGGGAATCCAGGGGTTAGCGTCCGGTGGCCAGTCCGTCGCCTGCAAAAGTCAGTCTTGAATGCCCACACTGCGGCTTCAAGCAGATGGAGTATGCCGCGGCGAAAAGCTCGATTTGTCGCCAATGCGGTCGCTACTTCTCTCCGTTTGCGCCAAAACCGGCCCTGAAGCTGCGGGTTCGCGAAGAAGCGCCTGCTGCGCCAGCCACCTCCTCCATCCTCGGCAAATTTGAGGATTTTTGGAAACGGCAGCACAGCTCCGTTATCGAGTGTTTCGAATGTAAACGGAAACAGCAGGTTTGTGGCACCGCCACTTCTACGATCTGCCCGTCGTGCAGCGCGCACATCGATCTGCGCGACTACAAAATTACCAGCGGTTTCAGCCGCACGATTCGGACACGAGGGGACGTACATCTCACGGGCAAAGGCGATTTGGGCAGCAGCAGTGTGGTCTGTCGGTGCGCCTTAATTGAGGGCAGACTCCGAGGCAATCTACATTGCGACGATACGGCGACGATCAACTTCGCTGGGAAAATTCCAGGACGGATCAGCGCGCGGCGCGTCATCGTCGAGCGGAAAGCCGATATTCATTGCTTTCGACGGCTCCAGGCGGAAAGCATTGAGATCAAAGGAAGGATGTCGGGAGAGATCACTGCCCAAACCGTGGCGATTCAAAAAAAAGGCGCACTCGAAGGCAGTGTCACAGCAAGGGCAATTTCGGTGGAAAAAGGCGGCATGTTTTCCGGTCAGCTTGTGATCGGCCGGGCTGACCTTACGCAGGGAGAACTGTTACAGGAACAGAAACCGGACGTCGCGCCCATTCCAGAGAGCGATTTTTCGGGAGTCGATTCGCGGCCTTTACCCGCGACGTAACAACAATCTGCTCCATGCAAAGACTGCATCCACGCAGTCCGTACGAGAAACTTGGCGGCTATGTGCATCTGCCACGCTTGATCGACAAAGCCAGGCTTCACCGCGAGGGCCTGCTCAACGGCTACAACTATAAAACCGTCGGGTTCGACAAGCATCTGCTGGCTTTCCTAAGAATTGATGGCGACGCGTTTGAAGAAATCGTCAGCAGACTGGATGAGGATGACGCAATTCTAAATTGGGTGCAGACAAACGGTGCGCGACATTCTCCCGAAGCAATCGAACAGTGGAACCAAGCGATGATTTCACGGCATCCAGATACGGCCGCAAAAAAGGCGCGCTTTGTCCACTTTCTAAAGGAGGCCGGTGGAGAAAGGCGCAAAGATATTCGGACTTATTTCGATCTGATCGAGTTTGACGAAGGACGATTGAAATGAGGACAAGGTTACAAAGTTAAAAGAGTTAAGAGTTACAAGATTCGACATTCCTTTTCGCATCATCGACTTCCCTTTTAACCTTTTAACTTTGTAACGCTTTTAACTTTCCCATTCGTCATTCGGATTTCGTCATTAACAATCACGTTTTGATCGTCTTGAGAATCGCGTCCGCTTTCTCCAATGTTTCTTTGCTTCCGATGTCGAGCCATTTCCCCTTGATCTGGTACGTCTTTACTGGTTTACGCGTGTAGAGCCATTGCACGAACCGGCCCGGCTGATCGGGGTTATTGCCAGCTGCAAGGTATGTGGTCAGGAGAGAGAGGACCGCAGGCGAGTAATAGTAAAGAGCGATTGCGGCCAAGGTTCCGCGCGGCTTCTGTGGTTTCTCTTCCAGGTGAGTAATGATTCCATCGTCGTCGATTAAGACATTGCCATACTTTTTGATTGCTTCGCGATCGCCAACGTCATAGACGCCAACGGTTGCTTCGCTTCGTTTGGCGCAAACCACAAATCCCTCGAGTGATTCAGTAAACAAATTGTCGCCGGCAACAATGAGGAGGCTGCTTTGGCTCAAGTTCTCGCGCGTGGCTACAAAATTGATATCTCCAATTGCTCCCAGCTTATCGTCGTCGCTCTTGGAGCCATCGTTGACAATTTTGAATTTGAATTGCGGATGTCGATCTTGATAGCCCTCGCTCCAAGCCTGAAAGTCCCTCGCGAATTTGTCATTCGTCACTACGTAAATCGTCTCCAGATCGGGAACATCCTGAAGATTGTCCACCACCCATTCAATAATCGGCTTACCACCGACGACGAGCAGCGGCTTCGCTTTGTGGAGGGTTAGTGGATAAAGGCGTGTTGCATATCCGGCTGCGAGGATTAGAGCGTTCATAAGATTAAGAAAGCAGAGCTGTGCGCGCTTCTTACTACTTCGATTTTGAAGCGCCCCCACCCAGAATCGCATTTTGAAGACGCTGCTGGATCGCCCTGATCCGATGCGGATCGGTAATCTTGCCACGTGTGGAACGATCCACGGCATACAAAGTATCAATGGCTGCGCCAGTTTGCGTGTTGATGCGAGAGAGCGGGATCAGAAGATTTTCGCGGTCAAGGCAGGTCAAGACGTCGTAAAGCAAGCCGAGCCGGTCCGGTGCCTGAATCTCAATAAGCGCATAAACCGGATGCGTTTTGTTATCGATTGCAATCCGCGTCGGAAATTCAATTCCTGTCGTAAGACGATGGCTTTGGTGCTTGGCTTTTTCGATTAACGGAAGAAAATCAAAGCTCTTGTCTTCGAGCGCTCGCCGCAAAGTTTGCTCTACCAGGGTAAAGTCGCGCTGGTGCGTGACAGATCGTCCTTTGATGTCGCACACACGAAAAACGCCTAGCACAACGTTGTCGCCCCGCGGAAAGATATCAGCGCTCAAAATATTCAAAGGTACAACTGAAAATGAGCCGGCCACTTTTGCCAATAACCGTTCACGCTCCCAAGTACAGAAGATGACAACACTGTGCCCCTCTTCCGGAACGGCCTTCCATAGGATTGCCGGAGCCAGGGGAAAATCTCCTCCGACATTCTCCACAAACGACCGGAAGAGTTTCAGGTGTTCGATAATCTCGGCGAGGTCGCTCGCGCGAAAATAATTGTCAGGCATGAACTCAAAGTGCGCTTCAATCTCTCCTGCAAAATCAGCGGGAAGTTTTGCCGTTACCGACGCCTGCAAGCTCTCCCGCTGGACTTTCGTTTGCTCGTAGTAAGACCTTTGGTCCGCAAGACACCGGGAGGTCTCGTGAAATAGCGCCCATACTAGAGATTCCTTCCAATCCGACCACCCCTCCGCGCTCGTGCCCTGGCCATCTGCCAGAGTAAGCAGCATTAACGCGTTTAGGTTTTTCTGGTGCTTCACGATGTGGGCGAAGTCTGTCACCGTCGCCGGATCATCAAGATTTCTTTGCTGCGCGGTCTGCGAAAGCGTGAGGTGATGATCAACCAGCAGGATAAGGGACTTGCGCTGCTCGGACGACAATTGCAGACGCGCGGCTACACGCTGGGCAAAGAGCGCGCTCGCTTCAGAGTGTGGCCTGGCGCCAACCGCTTTGCCGCTATCGTGTAAAAGGAGCGCGAGATACAGCACAAATGGATCTTCCAGTTGCTCAAAAATCTTGCGATAAGCGATCAGCTTCGGGTCGTTCGTCTGCGCCAGGGCATCAAGTTTATCGACGCACACCAATGTATGCTCGTCGGCCGTGTAACGATGCAGAAACTCATGCTGCACCAGGCATGTAAGCTGTCCGAATTCGGGAATGTAGCGCCCCAGAAAATCGACCCGATGCATCATTCTGAGAATGCGACCTACTCTGCCCTTTTGTGAAAGAATGTTCTTGAAGATCGCACGCGGTCCGCGTGCATACTGAAACGTGCGGGTAACCTGGCCGAGGCTTCGGCTTAGCAAGTCCTCGAGCTCCGGGCTCAGATCAAGGCCGCGTTCCTGCGCGATTTCAAATGCTCGCATCATCTGCTCGGCGTCGTTGCGAAAAAGGTCGCGACGGGCCGGGTGCAACTGCTTGTTGCGAACAAAGAAAAAATCTCCCACGGGAGTTTTGTGCGCTCGCATCAGCGGAAGAAAACTAAACAGAGAACGGGTCTTGCTTGTGACATATCCGCTTACAAATTGCTCCGTGATGCGTTCCGTGACCCGGAAGATATTTCGCGTGTGCTCGTAATAGTCCCGCATGAGCGCCTCGCTGCGGAGCTGGCCGTTCCCGGAAGAATAATCGAGCCGTTTTGCGATCTGTTCCTGCAAACTAATGTGAAGAATGTCGGTCGCGCGTCCCGTCGCGTAATGTAAAGCGGTGCGCAAACGCAGGAGAAAGTCGTACGCCTTTTCTATCCGGCGCTGGTCGCTTTCGCTCAGCCAGTCTTTTCCGACAAGCTGGTTCGTGCTCAGTGAACCCTCTCTGAAATAGGTCATCCAAAGAAGGTTTTGATAATCGCGCAGGCCGCCGCATCCACTTTTCAGGTTCGGTTCCTGGAGATAGACACTGTCACCGAATTTCTTGTGCCTGGCGACCTGATCCTGCATGCGCAGTTCCACGTATTCTCGTTCATATCCGTTGACACACCTCGAACGAAATTGCCGCCGAAATTCAAGTGCCAGCTCGGCGTCGCCCCCGAGAAACCGCGATTCCAGCATGGCAGTCTTTGTGCGCATGTCTTGATTCGCTTGAGCGACCGCTTCTTTGATCGAGCGCGTGGAGTGTCCAACCTTGAAACCGCTGTCCCATAGAAGATAAAGAACTTGCTGCACCATGTCCTCCAGATGTGGCGAAATTCCCTTCTTTTCCTGATGATGCAAAAGCATCACATCGATGTCACTAAACGGGTTGAGCTCGCCCCGGCCATATCCACCAAGAGCAACTAAGGCCAGTGGGATTTTGTCGGCCCCGTTTCCGCGAGCAGAGGTTGCAGCAGCCCCGAAAACGTACTGCAATAAAACGTCAACCAGCTCCGCGCGCCGGGCACAAATTTCACGGCCGCCGCCGCCCGCCTGGTGCTTCAGGCGCAACCGATGCTCCTCGACCTTGAGAAACTTCTTGTAAAGCGGAAGGACTTCGGTTGGGCGTCTGGCACCGGTCGCTGCAAGACGGCTTGCAGCGTGCGCCAAAACTTGCTCCAGATGACGGGACGTTCTCATCGGCAATTCGGATTGCTGTTCAATCTAAAATTGGATCTTGAAAATCCAAATCCATCTCAGACGGAGAAGAAACGATCGGTCAGTGAGGACTGCCTTCACCCTGGCGACAAGACCTTATGTCCTGCCGAGGTTCAATATTTCAAGAATGACACGACCGGTGTCGGCTCGAGCTGCTTACGGCCATGGAGGAATTCCAACTCAATGAGAAACTGTGCTTCGAGGAGGCGTCCCCCCGCTTTGCGAATGAGGACCGCCGCGGCGGCAGAAGTGCCGCCCGTGGCCAGCAAATCATCAACCAGCACAATTTGTTCCCCCGCGTTAATAGCATCGACGTGCATCTCCATTTCCGCTTCGCCGTACTCAAGCGAGTAACTGGCGATCTCAGTCTGGAAAGGAAGCTTGCCACGCTTTCGGATCGGAATGAAACCGATACCGAGCTCATAGGCTACCGCCGATCCAAAGAGAAACCCGCGCGCATCGATCCCAACGATCTTATCAATCCTTCGCCCGCGGCAACGATCCAAAAACAGATCGATGGATGCATGGAAAAGAGCGGGATCACTCAAGACCGGCGTAATATCTTTGAATACGATACCCTTCTTCGGAAAATCGGGCACATCGCGTACGGCCGAGCGTAGTCTTTCAACTGTGTCCAAAGCCATCCGCGCGAATGCTAGCTGGCTATTGCAAAACGTCAATCGGGGCTCGCAACGGAAGCACGGCTGCCTTCCTCTCGAATTTTCTTCTCTTTTTAATCAAGCCGGGCACCGCCTTAGGAAAACGAATGAAGGGAGCGACAAGACCACAAATTGCCAAGCAGGGAGCCTGCTTGTACAGTAGGTTTCCTTAGAGTGGATCGCTATCTTCTCATCACTTCGACAATCTGTTTTCTCGTGGCGGTTGTGCGTACAGGGATCGCTTTGCGCGCCGGAATTTTTCGACCAGGAAGATTTAATTTTCTCGCGATTGGACTGGGCTTTGTTTTTCAAACAGCGTTTTTGTCGATCCGCGGTCATGCGCTGGGACGCTGTCCCCTGACTAACATGTTTGAGGTCTTTATCTTTCTCGCCTGGTCGGTAGCCCTCATCTACATGCTGGTCGGCCCAGCCTACCGTCTCTCACTCATGGGCGCGTTCACGGCGCCGCTGGTCGTCCTGCTACAAGGCGTTGCGTTAATTGCGCCAATCGATGTTCGTCATCCAGTCAAGGTGCCCGCCAATTCTTCGCTGGAATTTCATGCATCGGTTTCGCTGGTGGCCTATGGCGCCTTCGCACTCGCCTGCATCGCTGGGGTAATGTATCTGGTGCAGGAGCGCCAACTCAAGACACATCAATTGCGTTCGATTTTTTATCACCTGCCGCCGCTCACTGATCTCTTCGCGGCAATCACCCGCCTGCTTTGGTTGGGTTTCATTCTATATACCACCGGGATTGCCAGCGGCTTTTTTACGGGACGACCCTTGCCACACGTGCAAGTAGTGGCTGCGATTGCCGTTTGGTTGCTCTATGCAGCGATCCTCCAAGGCCGGTATTTTCGGCGAATCGCGCCAAAGCGAATCGCGGCACTTTGCATTATCGGATTTAGCGCAGCTTTGACGCTTCTCTGGGGAATCACGTTCTCAGCGCAAACGCACTCTGTCCCATGAATCTTTTCTGCGTCGGCCTGAGTCATCACACTGCAAATGTAGAAACGCGAGAACGTTTCGCTGGCGGCGCTGGCGCGGAATGTACTCTTCGATCTGCAGGCTGCGCGGAAGCATTGGTGCTCGCCACCTGTAACCGCGTGGAAGTCTATGTCGCGTCAGAGAAGCGCGTGTCAACCGATGAGATTGCTCAATGCTTATTGCAAAACGGTGAGGTCAATGAGCGCCGCCACAGTAGTACGTTGCCGTTCTACCGTTACGAAGCTGAAAAGTGCGTACAACATCTGTTCCGAGTTGCATCCGGACTTGATTCGATGGTCGTAGGCGAGACAGAAATTCTTGGACAAACAAAACAGGCTTATCAATCTGCGCGCGCCTCTGGCGCGGTTGGCCCCTGTCTTCATCGGTTGTTTCAACGGGCCTTTCGTGTGGCAAAGCAGGTCCGCACGCACACCGAAATTACGCGTGGGTCGGTGTCAGTTGGCTCCGTTGCGGTCGATCTGGCTCAGAAAATTTTCGGTGAACTCGGCAATTGTAAAGTCTTGGTTTTGGGAGCTGGTGAAACGAGCGAGCGGACAGCACGCGCACTCATTTCCCGAGGTGTCGGCGATCTGCGCGTGAGCAATCGCTCAAATGATCGCGGCCAGGAGTTGGCACAACGAGTAGATGGCCAGGCCGTCCCGTTCGATAAGTGGCCACAGCAATGCCGCGAGATCGATATCCTAGTTACTTCGACTTCTTCGGAAACTCCGTTACTGACCCCAACAAATCTGGGACCCATGTTGGCCAATCGCATCGATCGTCCGCTTTTCATCATCGATATCGCCGTTCCGCGCGATGTCGATCCCGCAGTGAACGAAATGGAAGGCGTCTATCTTTACGACATCGATGCATTGCGGTCTGTAGCGGAGCAATCGCTGGCAGTGCGCCGGCAGCAAATAGCTTCTGCCGAAGCGATCATTGCCGAACATGTCGCAGATTTCCTCGAGAAAGTTTCGAACGAACTGAATCGCATCTCGCGGATCACCGGGCATCCGGTCGCTGACAGTTCATTACACGCATCGCAGCTTTAGGGAAGCAGGCAGCTTCCCCTATTCGCTATCGCGAACTACATTCCGCGATGACGAGAAAAATCATCCTTGGCACGCGGGGCAGCGAGCTCGCACGTGCGCAAGCCCGGTTGGTTGAAAAAGCAATTCAAGCGGCGCAACCGGATACAAAAATCGAAACAAGAATCATCATGTCACGAGGCGACAAAGCCAGGCTTCTTGACCGTCAAGCTGGCCGCAAAGGATTATTCACAGCAGAAATCGAGCGGGCTCTTCTTGGAGGCAGCGTCGATGTCGCGGTCCACAGCGCAAAAGATCTTCCGAGTGAAACAAACCCGGATGCAGAAATTGCTGCGGTTCTTCCTCGCGGACCACTGGATGACGTGCTGGTTTCGAAACATCCGGGCGGTTTCGCTTCGTTGCCGCAGAGCGCCGCCGTCGCCACAGGCAGTGTGAGAAGGAAACGCCAATTGCTCTGGAAACGCGCAGATCTCAAACTCGTCGACCTTCGCGGAAACGTTCCAACGCGACTGCGCAAACTGGCCAATAACAATTGGGACGCCATCGTGCTGGCTCGCGCAGGGCTTGCACGGCTCAGCCTATCGCCCGCTGCTCATCACGAGCTCAGCTTCGAGGGCAGACAATTGTCCATTGAAGTACTCCCACCCGAAGTTTTTTTGCCTGCAGGTGGTCAGGGAATCATTGCGCTTCAAGTTCGTGCTAATGATGAAACCATGAAGGCGATCGTCGATCTCGTGAACGATCACAAGACATTGCTTTGTTTGCGAGCAGAGCGAGAGTTTCTGCGTTTGTTGCATGGCGACTGCAATTGTCCGGTAGGCGTGCTGGCGACAATTGAGGGCAACAAGATGAAACTGAGGGCTCAATTGTTTACTGATCAATCAGCAGCACCACGGGAGGCCGAAGTGGAAGGTGTTCATAATGAGCGCGAAGGTTTAGCGGTGCAGCTATTGAATCGATTGCAAGCACCGGCCTCCGAGCAGGGCTACGGCTTACCAGGTTGAGCATGAGTAAGACTGGTAAGGTTTATCTTGTTGGTGCCGGCCCGGGCGATCCCGGCTTGGTAACGTTGCGTGCCAAGGAGTGCATCGAGAATGCGGACGTGATCATTTACGATCACCTTGCAAATCCCGAGACGCTCGGCTGGGCGGGGGACGACGCTGAAATCATTTATGTCGGCAAAACGCCTAGTGAATCGCGGAGTAACCAGAATGAAATTAATGCGTTGCTGATCAAGAAAGCGCACGAAGGGAAGCAGGTCGTTCGGTTGAAGGGCGGGGATCCCTTCGTGTTTGGTAGAGGCGCTGAAGAAGCGCAGGCGATCGCCGATGCAGGTATTCCATTCGAAATTGTGCCTGGAATCACCTCGTCCATCGCCGGGCCGGCTTATGCAGGCATTCCCATGACGCATCGGGCGCACAATTCACATGTGACATTCTTTACGGGACACGAAGATCCCGCGAAGACAGAAAGTGCAATCGATTACGCAGCGCTAGCGAAACTTGGCGGGACCCAGGTAATGTTGATGGGCGTGGAACGCCTCGGCTCAATCACGAGCGAAATGCTGAAGCACGGTGTGCGTGGCGACTTGCCGGTAGCGCTTGTTCGCTGGGCTACTACTGGGCAACAAGAAACGCTCATCGGCACACTTCGCGATATTGCCCAGAAGGCAGTCGCGAATAGTTTTGCGGCGCCTGCTGTCGCAGTATTTGGAGAAGTTGTCGCATTGCGAGACAAGCTCAATTGGTACGAAAAGCGGCCGCTCCTTGGTAAAACAATTGTCGTTACGCGAACAAGAAAACAAGCCAGCGTGTTAAGCAGCAAGCTGCGCTCGTTGGGTGCTAACGTTATCGAACTGCCCACCATTCGCATCGAGCCGCCGAGTGATTTACGCGAATTCGCAGAACTTGTGCAGGACACGCACATTTACGACTGGATTGTGTTTACCAGCGCAAACGGCGTTGAAGCTTTTTTCAATATTTTCTTCAAACTATACGATGATACGCGCGAAATCGGCGGCGCCCGGATTGCCGCCATCGGGCCGGCTACGGCTCAACGAGTGAAAGACTTTCATCTGCATGTCGATCTTCAGCCGAAAGAATTCGTTGCTGAGGATGTCGTGCGGGAATTCAAAAAGCAGGGAAGCCTCGAAAATTTGAAGATTCTGTTGGTGCGCGCGGAAAAAGCGCGGGACGTGCTTCCGAAAGAGATCTTGGGCTTGGGAGCGATCGTGGACGAAGCATTCGCATATCGAACTGTGCCCGAGACGCGCGATACGAGCGGGGCGCGGCAACAACTAGCGAAGGATGGGGCCGATTTAATAACCTTCACCAGTTCTTCGACCGTGGAAAATTTTCTCGCCTTGGGACTACCTTGGCCGAAAGGAATGCAAGTTGCCAGCATTGGCCCAATCACGTCGCAGACTGCGCGCGACAATGGTTTAAAGATCGAAATCGAAGCAAAGCGCCACGACATTGACGGTTTGGTAGAAGCAATTGCCGCCTTCTTTGCCGGGAAGGCTGCAACGAACAGTTAAAACTGCGATAGTTAAAAAGTTAAATTGGGTGTCAGAAATGGCTTTACCCAAACAACCTTTTAACTTTGCTATGTTTTAACTTTTTAACCTTGTGGATTAAATCGGAATTTGGTTCGACCGCGCTTGGCGTTGGCTTTGGCTTTGCGACGATGCTTCTGCGAAGGCGTCTCGAAGGCGCGCAAACGGCGGACCTCCTCGAGAATGCCCTCGGCATCCAGCTTGTTCTTCAGCCGCTTCAACGCGCGATCGACGGGCTCACCTTTGCGAACGATCACTTCTGGCATCAATAATCACTCCTGACTTTAGCGATAGACTCTTAATCGGCGAGCGGGAGCCTACTCGGGCCCGGCGGCCCCGTCAAATCGGCTCGGTAAAGCGCCTTTGGGGGAATCACTCCGGGCGCCCAGATCGAGCAGTGGGGGATGGGCTTGGACTTCAAAAGCGGCTCAGCGCTGGGCAAGAGGATTGGCTGCGGCCGCTTTCTCGGTAACCTCGCGTCGCAAGGCTGTAGCGCCGCCACCGCGGGCGCGCGTCCACCACAGCACAATAGGTGAGGCGATAAAGATGGAGGAGTAAGTGCCGACAACCACGCCGATAATGATGGCGAGCGAGAAGTCGCGCAGCACCGCGCCGCCGAACAAAAACAGGCAAAGAATCGGGATAAGCGTCACGGTGCTTGTAAGAATGGTTCGGCTCAGCGTCTGGTTGATGCTCGAGTTCATGATCTCCTCAATCGTCCCACGCCGCCCGCTGGCCAGGCCTTCCCGAATCCGATCGTAAACGACAATGGTATCGTTGATCGAATAGCCGGCGACAGTGAGCACAGCGCCGACGATGGTGAGGGTCAACTCGCGGCCGAAGAGAGCGAACACGCCGACAGTCATAAGCACGTCATGCAAGAGCGCGACAATCGCGCCTACGGCAAAGGAAAGTTGAAACCGGAAGGTTACGAAAATCAAAATACCCAGGATGCCCAGGCCCAGCGCCATTAACGAATTTTTTGCCAGTTCACCACCGACGAGCGCCCCGACGCGTTCCGAGCCTTCCACCCTAAAGCCAGAGCCTGGCAGCGTCTGCATAACTTGCTTTTCCACCTTGTCGCTGGTGTTCAGCGGTGTCCGGATGGTGATGTAACTCCTGCCGACTTGCGTCGATTCCTGGATGGAAGCGTCAGCAAGCCCGATTGGCTTGAGCGCACCGCGCACCTG
>DATIOX010000135.1:0-4290 GCA_035472675.1 Candidatus Dormiibacterota bacterium | reverse complement strand
AACCGATGCTCAAACGACTTGGTTTCAATTTCGAAGTGGTACCCGAGCAGGACCATTTCGATGGTCGATTTCCGACGGTGAAATCGCCAAATCCGGAAAACGCCGAAGCGTTAACAATGGCAATCGATTTGGCCGAAAGGGAAGATGCCGATGTGGTAGTCGCGACTGATCCAGATTGCGACCGGATGGGCGCAGCAGTTCGTGCAAGCAATGGAAAAATGAAATTGCTTACCGGAAATCAGATCGGCTCGCTCCTTGCCTGGTATCGAACCAGGACACTATTTGAGAAAGGCGTGCTGAATAAACAAAACGCGTCCCGCGGAGTCATTATCAAAACCTTTGTCACAACCGATCTGCAAAAAGCGATTGCCGAACATTACGGTCTGCGTTGCGTCGAAACGTTGACTGGCTTCAAATACATTGGAGCGAAGCTTGGCAATTACGAACGCGCAATCCCGGACCACCAGAACTATGTCGATCTTTCCGAGGAGGAAACACGGAAACTGCGTCTCGAACATTCGTCATTTTACGTTTTCGGAGGCGAAGAAAGTTATGGCTACAGCGGCGCCGATTTTGTACGCGACAAAGACGGCAACGGCGCCGTGATCATGTTTTGCGAAGTAGCTGCTTACGCGAAGGCGCACGGGAAAACAATCGATGAACTGCTCGATGACATTTACTCCGAGTTCGGCTATTTCGCCGAGAAAAACGGTTCGCTCGTTTTCGAGGGCGCAGAAGGCGCAACAAAAATCGCGCGTCTGATCAAATCTTACGCCACCGATCCGCTCCCGGAAGTGCTCGGCTCAAAGGTTATAAGCATTCGAAACTTCGAAACCGACAAAATCGAAGACGCAGAGAACGACCAAATTCCCAAGGAGAAAATGTTGATGTTTGAGTTGCAAGACGGAACGCGCATCGCGGTGCGCCCATCGGGAACGGAGCCGAAGATCAAATATTACCTCTTCGCGCACCGCCGGCCGCAAAAGCGAAAATTCGATTCCGTGGAACTCAATCAAATCAAGACGGAAGTGAAAGAGAAACTCGATCGTCTCTGGGATTGGCTGCAGAGGGATGCACAGTCGCGCCTAACCAAATAATGGAGCTGAAGCGGCTATCCGGTGTGCTGCGGTTTTGGCCCTGGCTTGCGGCGATTACCAGCGGACTCCTCTACACAGGCTGTTTTGCGCCGTTTAATTTCACCTGGCTATGCTGGATTGCTCTCACGCCGCTCATTGTTGCAGTTTGGTTTCCAGGCAAAGAGTTGCGCCATCGTTGGCTTCATAACCTCCTGTTGGGTTATGTTACCGGACTGACATTTTTCTGGACCGCTTTCTTTTGGCTCACAACTGTCACTGTTCTCGGCTGGTTTGTTCTCCAGTTTTACATGGCAATCTATCTCGCGCTCTGGGCGTGGTTTTGCGGCTTGGTCCAGCCCCGAGAAATGAGAAGAGAATCAGGCTCAACCAAATGGGAACAGATGCTTGCTCAAGCCCGCAGCACCGCGGCTTCACCGCGGTCGCCGTGGATCGGGTCGACAAATAATTTGCTGCTGGCCTTCCTTCTGGCTGCTGCGTGGGTGACACAGGAATGGCTGCGCGGCTGGGTCTTCTCCGGTTTCGGTTGGAACGGCCTCGGTGTGGCGTTGCATGGCACCTGGCCCATGATCCAAATTGCGGAGTTCACCGGCGTTGCTGGCTTATCATTCATGGTCGCGTTTGCGAACGTCATTGCAGTCACAACCGTGCGCCGTTTGATCCTTGAGGCGAGCACACGTGTAGTGCGCCCGCATTTTGACCTGACGCTCACGTTGGCGGCCATGGTAGGCGTTCTCACGTTCGGAGTTCGTGCCACTCAGGTTTCGCCACCTACAAAGCCGCTCCGAGTTGCCGCCGTGCAATCAAATGTGCCTCAAAATCAAAAATTCGATCCGCAGTTTACGCGCAAAATTTTCGATCAATTCCGGCGCTTGAGCGAAATTGCGTTGCGCTCAAATCCTCCGCCCAATTTGTTGATATGGCCGGAAAGCTCCATGCCCGGGCCAGTTCTCGCGGACCGGGAAAGCTATCGATTCGTTATGGACCTGGCCGCGTCGGCGGAGAGCGACATCCTCCTGGGCACAATCGACGAAGAGAACGCAGATGTTTACAACGCGGCGCTCCTTGTTTCAGACGTTGGCGAACAGGTGCAGGTCTATCGAAAGGTGCACCTGGTCCCTTTTGGCGAATATGTTCCGGGCCGGCACCGGGTTCCACTGCTCGCGCGAATTGTTGGCGACCAGGTGCCTGGTGATTTCAAAGCGGGCAAGGACTACACCGTGTTCGAGCTGACAAACAGCGACGTGAAGGTGGCGCCGCTGATCTGTTTTGAAGATACAATTGGCGAGTTGACCAGACGATTTGTGCTTCCGAGCGAAACGAATCCCGGTGCGAATTTACTGGTAGACATAACAAACGACGGATGGTTTTTGCATTCCGCCGGTTCGCATCAGCACCTGGCAAACGCCATTTTTCGCTGTGTGGAAACACGCCGTCCGATGGTTCGTGCGGCAAACACTGGAGTCACCTGTTTTGTAAACGCATTCGGTCGCGTCACCCAAAGATTGCAGGACGAGAAGGGAAGTACATTCACCGAGGGTGTACTCACGGGCGACGTCAAGGTTCCGACTGAACACGAGTTAACCTTTTATACGCGCCACGGCGAATTGTTCGCGAAAGTCTGCGCAGCTGTAACCGCGATAGCCATACTCCTTAAATTCATACTCCGAAAATTTGTGTAAGGCTGCCCTGCGGCGAGCCTTTGTTTTTCTCATGCAGCCGGCACACCTTCGCCACCACAACTGAATCGCGAGAATTTCAGCGTTGTGTTAGAACAATGTCATGGCTGTCGAGCTTCCACTCGATCACTTAACTGAACTTTGGCCGAAGAAATTTCGCGGCGCGCGCGTCGGCGCGCTGCTTCATCCTGCATCAGTCTCGGCCAAGCTCGAGCACGCCTCACGAATTCTCGAGCGACACAATGGCGATCTTTTTCGTCTCTCAGCGTTTTTTGGTCCGCAACATGGGTTTCTCGGCCAGACGCAGGACAACATGGTGGAATGGAAAAGTTATGAACACCCGCGTCTTCACATTCCCGTTTACAGTCTGTACGGCGAACACCGCGAACCGACCCCGGAGATGCTGAAAGATCTCGATGTTCTGCTCGTTGATCTCCAGGATGTCGGGGCGCGCTATTACACGTTCATCTGGACGATCTATCTCTGTATGCGCGCTTGCGAAAAAGCGCGCATAGAAGTCGTCGTGTTCGATCGTCCGAATCCGATTAATGGCGTGACCATCGAGGGCCCACTGTTTGATCCCAATTACAAATCGTTCGTGGGTCTCCATCCGATTCCAGTGCGACACGGAAAAACGGTCGCAGAACTAGCGCTGCAATTTAGAGACGAGGTTTTCCCGGAATGTGGAGTGTCGATCCTGCCAATGAAAAGCTGGGAGCGCCAGATATGGTTCGATCAAACCGGTCTGCCATGGGTCATGCCATCGCCCAACATGCCGGCGCTCGATACCGCGACCGTTTATCCGGGCATGTGTCTTCTCGAAGGAACAAATATTTCGGAAGGCCGCGGCACAACGCGTCCATTCGAAATCTTCGGCGCACCGTTTGCTAACGCCGAGGCGCTTTGCCGCGAGCTTAATGCATTAAGATTGCCAGGCGTTTTCTTCCGCGAAAATTATTTTCAGCCGACGTTTCACAAGTTCGCCGGTGAACTTTGTGGCGGTGCGCAGTTGCACGTCACCGATCGAAACACGTTTCACCCATTTCAAACAGGCGTTGAAATCATTCGCGCGCTCCGAAAATTGTATCCAAAGAAGTTCGCGTGGAAGCAACCACCCTACGAGTACGAATGGAAACGACTTCCCATCGAAATTTTAATCGGCGGTCCAATCGAAACGCTTTTTGGCGACTGATCACTGCGAGTGCAGCCTTCGGCATTCTCGCCTATTCGGAACTTCGAGCAGACATCCCATGGTCTGAAGTTGTCCACCGGCTCGCGTATGAGAACGAAAGACTGGCGCGACGTCCTAAAGGGCATAACGGCGAATACTTCATAGTCTGCACTCTTTATTACACACCGAAAGAATCCGGCTTCGTTTTCGAACGCGGTTTCGATGCAACGCCGGTTACAAAATCTGGTTTGCGCGGGCGAAAGTATCCACGCGACTTTCTGCGCTCGGTGAAGAAGGAGGGCTTCGGCCGGATCGTTACACCGGTGAACGGACGCAATTACATTCG
>DATIOX010000134.1:0-5344 GCA_035472675.1 Candidatus Dormiibacterota bacterium | reverse complement strand
TGCCTGACGCAATTCCAAGGAAAAGATGCCGGTGGGCACAGCAATGATGCCGTAGCCCATGATCATGATGAAACAGGCGAGAATGCGACCGAGCACCGTGTGCGGGGTTACGTCGCCGTATCCAACGGTCGTGAGGGTGACGATCGCCCAATAAACACCGCGTGGAATGCTGTTGAAGCCATTCTCCTCGCCTTCGACCAGATACATCACCGTCCCCATGATCAGGACCACGGCCATGACGAATGAAACGAAGACAGCGATCTTGCGCCGACTCGCATATAGGGCAGTCCTGAGCGTCTCGCTCGCGTGCATGAACTCTGCGAGCTTGAGGACGCGAAAGATGCGCAGCAGCCGCAGGACGCGGATCGTCATGAGGTAGTTCGCCGCAGGGATGAAGAGGCCGATGTAAGTGGGGAGGAATGCGAACAGATCGATGATTCCGTAGAAGCTCCAGGCGTAACGCAGCGGTCGGCGGACGCAGAGTAGACGTGCGATGTACTCGAGCGAGAAAAGGATGGTGAAGAACCACTCGACGCTGTCGATGAGAACGGGGTACGCGGACCGGATGGACTTCACGCTTTCGAGCATGACGACGGTGACGCTGAGCCCGATCGCGATCAGTAGGTAAACGTCGAATATTTTTCCGCCGCGCGTGCCGCTCTCGAAGATAATCAGATAGAGGCGAAGCTTCCACGCGGGCTGATCGCTGGTCGGGCGATATCGGGTAAAGGGCATGGGGATGGCCAGCGACGGCAGTGATGCTACGCTGGCTACTTTATTCGCCTAACTATAATTAGACGGCATCTTGCAATCTATTTCTTGTCCTCCCGAGGGTGGAGCGGTCAAAAGGCTGCATGCTCTTGGAATCCCTATCTCGTTGCCTTGGAGCTCAAGCCAGCGGAACATTGAGAAATGAAAGCACGACTGATCAAATTTGGCGAGATCGAGCTTGAGGGAAAACGCTACACGCATGACGTGGTGATCGCCGGCGGCAAAGTTCGCAAACGGAAAAAAGGACCTTCCAAGCGATTTCGCGAAAAGTTCGGCCATACGCCGCTTTCGGCCCGGGAAGAAATTCCCTGGGGAGGCAAGCGGCTCATTGTCGGTACCGGCGCCCATGCCGCGCTTCCGATAATGGACGAAGTCCTAGCGGAGGCGAAACGGCGCGGTATCGAGATCATTGCGAAGCCCACATCGGAAGTCTGTGAGCTGCTGAAGGAAGTGAAGAAGGGCCAGGCGTACGCCATCCTGCATAGCACGTGCTAACCGAGGATTCGGGAAATCGGCATCGCAAACCCGAATCACAGCGCAGTCGAACGGATCGAGATACGGCAAAGTCGCTCGCGCGGCGTTAGGAAAACCGCGGCGCAAAGAAATAAGAACACTGCCACTGCGCCCGTCCATTCCCAAAAGCCCAAGTGCCAGAACACCGAATGTCGCAGCGCACTGTGGATCGGCGTCGCCCAATAGGGTTCCAGTCGCGTAAGGAGCAACAAAGATTCGCTAAAGAAAATTCCAACCAGCGGCAACAGCGTCACTAACGACCAGATCCAAAACAATCGCGCTGCAAACAGCTTTCGTCCGCGGCCTTTCCACGCGCACCAACAGCTGCATAACATTCCCATCGCCAGAAAACCTGCGGCGGAGCGGCCAAGAAGCTCATGGAGTCGGCGAACTCCCAAGGCATCATGGGTGTGCTGCGGAACGACGAAGCAGGCGCAAATCAGCGCGATAATTCCCGCCGTAAAAGTTCCAGCGCTAATATTTGCCGCGCGGGGCGCTATCACTCCCAAATGCCGCTGCAAATATCCGGCGAACGGCAGCATCAACAATCCTGTCAACGCTAGGCCGCTCGCAGCCATCCAATAATGACTGGGATTATCACGCGGCGAAAGCAAGTTGGAGATGACGCGGTATCGCCAGTCGTAATTTTGGGGGAACATCCACGCGCTCGCAGTGAGCGTTCCGAAAAACGAAAAGAAAATCAGCACCAGCAAGACAGCCAGAGTTGATTTTCGATAAAGCATCGCGCGAGGAGACTCGCATGGAACAAAAGCCGTCGCAATTTATCGGCTTTTGAGACGGCTACTAAGCCTGCGTCTGTATCAAAGAAAGTTGATCAGCTGGAGCGCTCTTCCTGCAATCGGCTTTCGGGTTTCCGCAATCGCAGAATGCCACGGCTCCGGCAGGCGCAAGTGGCGGAGAGTTTCCGCACGCTTGGCAAAACTCAGCACTCTTTGAACTCGCCTGCCCGCTCGTGTGTTTCGATCACGTTGCCAGCTTCATCGTAAACCCGGATCACAGCATCATGTGAACGGCTGTAGAACTTGGCAAAGCTGATGGCATTGCTGATTGCGGTTGGCCCGGCATACCACAGTGGACTGTATGGCAGCACATCGGAAATTAGATCGATGCCGTGTTTATCGGCCCGTGGCCGAATCTCGTAAACGTGTGTAGAAATCCTCGGTGGTGCAGGGGGCCGGATTCTTTGCCATTTGGCTTTCAAGAGCGATTTCAGCGATGTGTAGCAATGCGAAAGGGCCTTGTTCGTTTGGGAGGCAACGCGCAGAAGCGCCAATCGAAGTTGGGACAGCGATTTTTTGGTGAGCATCACAACGGCCATCTGATACTAAATCTGATCCTTGGCGTACGCGATTGCGTTCGCGATTGCATCTAGCTCGCCGTAACAGCCGACCAAATGGCAGCGTATCGCTGATTAGATCAACGCAGCGAGGGCAAGAACAGCGTAGTGTTTAGGCGAAGATAAGTCGTAAAAAGGCATCTTAAGTTACCTTGTGATCGGTGCGCGATAGTCGACGATTAAACAAAGAAAGGACGAAGTTCTCGCGCTCGGCGTCGAGGAGGAGTTTCAGATCGTCGCGGTTTGGTTTCGGTCTAAGCAAGTTTCGCAAAGCAAAAAGCCAAGCCGCGTGAAGTCTTTGCGATCGCGCCGCCCGTAGGTTCGCCAAGCAAAAAGGGAGTAGCTGATGAAAACAATTCTTTTGTTACATGACGAAAGCGGACCACCTAAGCCGAGATTGCAGAACGTTGCAGGTAGTAAACTGACACAACGTCCGAGCGAAGGGACGCCCGGCTGCAATTGCGATCGCTGGGGCCACCCGTCTCCGGACTGTGTCGAACACAATGTCCAAGTGCAACCGAAGTTATCGACTTCAGTACCTTCCAAAAATGAGGTAAGCGCATGGAATACCTGATCGCATATGGCGGTTTATGCCTAATCGTCGCCCGCTGTGTAAGGCATGCATCACGGCGAAAAAGAGGGAATCACCGGGGGTTTCTGATTTTTTGGCCAACAGATTTTTGACGCCGATGTTCCCATTTCTGTAATTGCCCTGCGAAGAGCGGCAGTCGCACAAAGCATCGCGTCAAATACTGGGAGGTCATCGCGGACAAACTCAGCGCGTCCGGCTGGAGCTGGGGCTGTGTCTCAACGGTTGATTCCGATGGGCGAACAATTTGGATTGCTGACGCGCATCGCGACGACGGAAAGCGTTTCGTTGTGCACGCCGACGAAAAGCTCACTGCATTTCTGGAACTCGAATCAGTGATCCGTCGACTGCCACCTTTCTAGCGACGTCGGAAACTTGATAATTTTCGTTTCGAGTTCGGCCTCCGCTTCGCATTTCGCGACGAATGACTCGATAGCTTCGTAGATTACATCGGCGATCCCCAGATCTTTCGCTTTGCCGGCGAACGATCTTTCACTATGCCCGGCCTCACTTCTAAACCCAACAACAACAGTTGGTGGGAGAGGCTGCTCGCGGAGCTTCACATCCGCAAATTCAAGGCCATCGAAATATAAAATTCTTCTGCTCACGAGAGCTAATCGCGCCGCAGTTTTTTCGTTGATAAGTAAGTTGACGATTCTCAATCCCGATGCGCTTTGATTTGTCCCGTCAAATGTACGTCCGGCCCCGGCCCAACTGTAGATGTCGCTAGGCGTGCTGATGCACATCGTGGCGACGGAAAGCGGTTCGTTGTGCGTGCGGATGAAAAGCTGACAGCGTTTATTCAACTCGAAGCGGCAATTCGCGCGAGCGATGGACATGACCGCGCTGCGGTACCCGTCTAGCCGCCTAAATTCTCATCAAAGGATTTCAGCCGCAGGGGCGGGTACACGCGCCGTGAGACGAGCAGCGCGCCACTTGGAACTATCAATCCTATCACGATCAGCAGCAGTCCCACGCCCCACTGTGAACCAAGGACCAAAACGAATCCGCAGAATAACAACATCACCAACGCTGCATAGGCACCTACTCGCAACTGAGAGCGTCCACTCTCCTGAGGTCTTTGCCAAGCACTGACGCCGAACCACCGTTCACTGCCGCCTTCGGTGGGTCTCTCACCATGAGCGACAGTTCGCCAGATCCTGCCACCGATTATTTCACCGTTCAATCGAACGTCCGTTAGTTTATTTCCATTATGTACAACGGAAAACACGGCGCCATCGCCGGGGTCGAGAAAATCGAAACCAATTGCAGAACCGACGACTGGGTGGTCAACCAATGTCAGGCCCACGTTGTTGGCAGCTGCACTGGTTTCGATGACGGCGGTTTCAAATATCTTGAGTCCGCCTCCCCCATATATCACGGGGCGGTCGCTCGCCGGGAGATCACTTCGCCGGATGGACTCGTTGCCAGCATTCCACACAGCTAGTCGTGTTACGGAAAGAGACTCCACCGGATAGCCGTAGTATGTGATCTGCAACCCCTGTAACTTAATTCGCCCCTGCGGTACTACCCGAAATGTGCGCGTAGCGTACGCGAGTAATCTTCGAGGTCTCGATAATTTGTAAAAGAATACCGCTAGGACGATGCTGCTAATTGTTCCGACGACGCCGACGATTGCGACGATCCCAGGATTACCAGATATAAAATTCTTGATCGGCAGCCACAAATGCACGGCGTCCAAGTTTAGGGTGCTGTAAAAGTGCGTCAATACGGGCGGTGTTTCTTTGCTGCCTCGATTGCGATGTGCGGGGTTACTGGCAATTCGCCCCCGACTCATTCCATGCGCGCGCGACGGGGCTATTCAAAAACGATCGACGCCAGTTGAACTTATGAGCGTCTGAAATGGCCGTTTTGTGTCGTTAGAGGCAGTACCGGCGGAGTCACAAAGTCGAAGCTCTCAAACAAGCCGCACCGCCGTTGGGTTGAAGATTAAGCGCGGGATCGATATTGATTGTGTCGCCGCCGTTTGCGTCCCCGTCTGTCATGGTCGTCGCGTGCGCCGGAATTGCGACCACGTAGCGCAGCAACGCGACAATCGCAAACGTTGTGGCCCGCCTTATTAAGCCGTTTATATCACTTTGTCATCGCCGCGT
>DATIOX010000133.1:0-9485 GCA_035472675.1 Candidatus Dormiibacterota bacterium | reverse complement strand
AATTTGAGCCGGGCAAAGAAATCTTCGAAGAGCGCGTCGTAGATTTTTCCACGCTCGGGATGATATTGCACCGCCAACGCAAACGGATAATTGCGCAGGCGCACTTGCTCGATGATGTCGTCATCAGTGCACCACGCTTCGACTTCGAAACCGTCTGCGACACGATCGATCGCCTGATGGTGTGAACTGTTTACGTTTTCGTATTGATGTTTCACGCTGCCGTCGTAACGCAATGGTTGAATGTCCTGATCTTTCTGTTCCGGCAGCCCGTGACCCGGAATGTCGAGTATGAGGGTGCCACCGAGTGCCACATTCAATGACTGGATGCCTCTGCAAACGCCGAGAATCGGCAGTCCACGCGCGAGCGCATTTGAAATCGCTTCGAACTCCCAGCGGTCCCGCTTGGGGTCAAGATCATCCTGGTGGATCAATGTCGGATCGACATTTTCCTGGCGCAGAAATTCAGGCGTGATGTCAGAGCCGCCGGTCAGGAGCAGGCCGTCCATCTCCTCCGGCGGAACATCGCCTTTGTGCGCATCAAAAACATGAATGTCAGGATGTTTCGCAAAAAATGGTTGAAACCATTTTTCATCCTTCGGGCGCATCCACGTGGCAAGATTAGCCATCGTCGAATTTGCGACTTGCTAATGGGTATGTAAAGAGCACTTCCATGTCGCGCAGGGAGGTTTCCAGTAGCTTAACTGAGCAAGTGGAACGATTGACGGCCGAAAGCAAGGCTCGAGCGACTGCAGTATCGGTCCACGATCTCGAGAGCGGCTTGCGCTTTTCCCTGCGGGGTGATCGCTGGTTTCATGCTGCAAGCACAATTAAGGTTGCAGTGCTTCTGGCCCTTTTTCGCGCCGTGGACGAGGGGCGAGTTCGGCTGGATGACTCGCTGCACGTGCGAAATCGCTTTTTCAGCGCGGCAAACGGCTCTCCTTTTCAGCTCAACCGCGACTCCGACGCAATGCCTGAGCTGTATCAAATCATCGGGCAAACAGCGAAAGTATCTGCGCTTGCGGAAGGAATGATTTCTGCGAGCAGCAATCTCGCGACCAATTTACTGCTCGATTTTGTGGGCGTGGGATATGCACGAAATGTTCTGCGCGACGCGCAAGTTGAAGGAGTGGAACTGCGGCGAGGCGTTGAGGACCATGCGGCACATGAAAAAGGTATAAACAACGAAGCGACTGCTGATGGTTTGATGACGTTGTTGTCCGCCCTGCGTGGCAATTTTCTTAGCAGCGAAAGCAAAGAACAAGCGATCCGTATTTTGCTGGAACAACGATTTAACTCGATGATTCCTGCCGGCGTACCACCGCACGCGGCAGTGGCCCACAAGACAGGCGAGATTTCGACTGCCTGCCACGACATGGGAATTGTTTATTTGCCCGAACGCGAACCGTACATTGCTGTCATTTTGACGGAATTTGATTCCGAGAAGGAAGGGCGTCGCGAGACCGTCGCAGCTATTTCCGAAGCGATTTATCACTCAGTGATGAGAATGCAAGGCGAGATCAAATGAGCGTTGAGGGGTTACGCGTGGTTGATGGCTTTAATCTGCCTCAGGATTATCGGGCATTACTGCGACCTGGCGAAGCGGAAACAGACTCCCACCGTAATGTTCATCATCTGCCACGATTTTTTTACGAAATCAGCAGCTGGCAGGAAGCGCACGAAGTTCGGCTGGCACGGCATTTCAGGCTGTCGGAATTGATGCTCGTGGATTGCCGTGAGGCGAGACTGCTCCTCGGTCAATTTCCTCATTATGTGCCATGCGCAATCGCCTTACTCGCGACATGGTTGGAAGATTTTCGCCGCGAAGTCGATGCGCCGGTTTTCATCAGTGCAAATGGCGGGTACAGGTCGCCGGCACATCAGATTGGCGGAGCAAAAAGCATTCATGCATGGGGAACGGCTGCGAACATATATCGGATCGGAGACACTTTTCTCTCAGACGCGAAGTCCATTGAGAAATATGGGACTGTCGCGGCGTCGCTTAGTCTAGCGGTCTTTGTTCGCCCATTCGGCTCGAAACACGGTGAAACCAACGACCATCTTCACATCGATTTAGGATTTGCGACGCTGACTCCGCGCGGATGCAGCGAAGCGGATTGACCTCTTTGGGCATGAAGGATTCCGGAACAGCACGACGCGGCCGATTTCTTCCCGAGCGTGCGGCTCTCGGAACTCCGCCGCGCGCAGTGATTGGCTTGGAAGCGGAGTTTAATCTTTTGGTAAATGGACGGAGGCGGCATCCCGAAAAGGTGTTTGGTGACCCTAGCCGGCTGGTGCGCCGGCGAATGATTCCGCGGACCGGCAAATCGTTTCAATCTCCGGCTGGCGGTGCGATTTATTTTGACACCGGAGTAATCGAAGTTGCGACGCCGATCGTTGAACTGGAGCCTGGCTGTTGTTATCGCGCGACGCGCCTGCTTTGGGAGCAAATCCGGTATTTACGAGTGGAGCTCGATCACTGGGCGAAACGCAACGGCTGCGAGTGCTGTCTGCAGGGTTTTAGCACGCATTATAATTTTTCATTTCCCAATGCGCGGAGATCAAAATTTCGCAACGCGACCAAGCTTGCGTATCTGCTCGCGCACATTTTGCCAGTACCGGTGATTTTGCTGGCGACGAATCGACAGAGCAGTGCGGTTGGCGTTCGTCCACGGAGGACCCGGCTTGAGGCAACAGCTGATTTTACGCCGGATCCCGCGTTAATGCTGGCGACGTGCGCTTTCATCGCTGGCGCTGTGGAAACTGTCCTCCGTTGGGAGGACTTTGGGCTAAGGCAATTGGACCGTAACGGAATTCCTCGGATAACGCCGTTTCGTTTGCGAAGGCATTCTTCGCGCCGCGGCTGGCGAGTCACGGTCCATTCGTTCGGCCGAAATCCGTTCGCCGCTGACATCAGCGTGCCACTTTGGAAGTTGCGCGATGGTCGAGCACTCAGCTTGCGTGCAATCGCGGCGGAAACTTTGATCCCGTTTCGGCGGCGCATTCGACAGATTAGCGATTTGAGCACGGCGGAGCACATTGCCGCAGTTTTTGGTGGAGACGCGCGCTCACTTCTCGACTTTGAGAAGCGTCCTGAAACTTACGACGACGTCGGGAAGGGGATCGATTGGGGACGCCGCCGGAAGCGACGCTGGTCACGCTCCAAATACGAGAAAATTATCCATCGGGTGATCGTGCGCGAACCTATGCGCATCGGGCAAAAACGGTATCGAGTGATCCGAATGAACGGGTGGTATCAGGTCGATTTTCGAGAAATTGGAACGAATCGGCGTCGGACATTTAATCTTGACGAACTGGTACAGTTGTCGGCTGCGAAAAAGACAGCTCGGGCTGCGCCGCACAGACGCAAGCGTGGTAAAAAGCATCACGCCAAATAATTCGCAACGCGTTGAGGACAACGGCTTCCATCCTATAGCCCCATTAACTCGCGAACGTATTTCACCGGCGGGCTGCCGTAGGAGATAACCTGGTCGTTGTATTTCCTGAGATCGAAATCCTTGCCTAGTTTCTTTTCCTGCGCTGCGCGCAGATCGAGATGCTCAGTGGCGCCGACGAAATAGGTGGAGAGCTGAGCTGAGGTGAGTCGTGCACGTTTCCATTTGGCCACGGCTTCGCCTTCCTGTTGGAAAGTCTCCTTCATCATCAAATCCATCGCTTCTTTCTCGGTCATGTTTCCGGCGTGAATGCTTTGATCGAGAATGGCGTTGGCGATCGCGCGCAATCGCATCTTCAACTGCTGCATTTTCACTTCCGGTCCGCCGTAACCCTGTTCTGCCATCATCTGTTCGCAATAAACCGCCCAACCTTCAATGAAAGTGCCGCTGCGAAAGATCGCCCGGATCAAGGTAGGCGCGCTGAATTCGTTTGCGTGAGCGATCTGCAAATAATGCCCCGGCATCGCTTCGTGCACGGTCAAATCGCGAATTTCATCGTCGTTATATTCACGAAAGAACGATTCTTTGCGCTCTTTTGACCAGTCTTTCGGCGTCGGCGCAACGGCAAAAAATGTTTTTCCCGTTTTATCGAGTGGACCGGGAGAATCGCAATATGCAATAGCTACGCCGCGTTTGAATTCAGGCATTGGGATTACGTCCAGCGGTGTGTCTGGAATGGTAACGAGACTATGCGACCTGACGAAATTGGTTGCTTCGGTAACAACTTCTCTCGCGTAACCGACAATTGTGGCGTCATCGGGATGTTGTTGGGCAAGTTTGTCGAGTACTGCCGCCGTTACCTTATGTTTGTCCGCGAGCGTTGCCGAGTCTGCGTTTGGAAAATATTTTTTGTAGAGCGGCAGCGCGGTTTCGTAAATAGCGGTTTGCGTCTGCTTCAAGTCAGCCTGCGCGCGCTTCATGATTTCTTCCATCGACAAGTCGGAAGCGAGAGCGAATCGCAGCTTCTTTCGAAACTTCTCCGCTCCGAGGCGGAAGTTGCCGTCGGAGCGCGGCAATAGATCGTTTTGGAGCCACTTTTTGTAATCCTCGAGAGCGGCGGCCGTTTTTTCCTGCAATGGCGCAATGTCCTTTTTCATCTGCGGCGCGCGATCAAGAAGGGGAGCGACTCCTTCGCGCACGAGATTGATTGCGCCCTGCGTTTGCTCAACCGCTGTTTCGGTGTGAACGCGCGGCGAGTGTTGCAAGTTGGCTTTCGCCTGCGCGATGACGCTGGGAATTTCTTCCATGCGCTGACGCAGACTTGGAATCCGTTGTTCTGCTGGAGCAAAATCGCGCGCGACCAACAAATAAAGGCTGTTGGCCAGGCTCTGCATGTAAACGAGCGGATTCCACTCCGCTTGTTTCAACTCTTCGGCCTGGAAGATTTGGTAATCGATGTTCTCCTTGAGGATGCGAAAATCGATATTGTTAGCGCCAGTAAGCTGTGAGCCATCGATGGCATTTAGCTTGTTGCGAAACTCCTTCTGCGTCGCCAGTTCCTTGGCCCGCGCTTCCGGCGAGTAATCGGTCAGCTGACCGTCAAATCGATGATCGCCGAGCTCCGTTGCATCTTCGGGATTAGCCCGCAAGTATTGCTCGATGTAGTCGTGCGCAATTTTTTGAAACGCGTCGTCCTGCGTCGTGGCGAACGCATTCAGCATTGGCAATGACAGTGCGCACGCAGCTGTGATGATAATTTTCATCCGATCTTAGCTCGGCGTGCCGCCATGTAGAATCGGTTCCGTGGCGATTTCATCGAGCGTGGGTTGCTGGGTTTGAAGGTACGTGCGGCCCTTGTAAAAGCAGGCGACCACAACGAAGACGACAGCGGCTCCAAACATCAACCAGGTGAAGAACGTAAAGTACTGATAGTCGCTGATCTTATGGGCGGCGCCTGCTCCCAAGATCCATTTATTGACCAGGCCGACGAAAAGTTCACCTGAGGCGACAGTCAGAAGCCACAGTGCCATCACGGAACTCTTCATCGTGTTCGGTGCCTGGGTATAGGAAAATTCCAAACCAGTGATCGACACCATCGCCTCACCGAGTGTGAGAATGATGTAGGCCAGGAACTGCCAATTGATGTGCGGTCTGAACCCTGCATCGATCTGACCTTGGATTCTGACGATGACAACAAAAGAGAGAGCGGTAATGAAAAGGCCTATTCCGATTTTTCGTAACGGCGTCAGCGGGAAGACAGAGTTTATCAGCGGGTAGATTACATAATTCACCAAGGGGATAAAAATGAGGATCAAAATAGGGTTTGCGGTTTGCACCTGCGCGGCGAGCAAATCCAAACCCCATCCCGCTGAAACGTGAAATGGCGCAAAGCCAATATTGATCCATGGCAGCCAAGACACGTGCAGATCCATTTTCTCGGCTTGCAACGTCCATTCGGCGCCGTTGCTCATTCCCCACAAGGCCCAAAAAACTAAAATGAAAACATAAACCATCGCGATTCGCGCTAGCGTGATAAGGCCTTCCTTGCTGAATGTTTCTCGCAGATAACCAAGTCCCGCCGGCGGTACGTGCACCATTTTTTTGCGACCGACCCAGAAAAACAAAGTCGCGATCAACATCGCGATCCCAGGGATTCCAAATGCCCATCCCGGTCCGTACTTCGGATTGCTCAGAAGCCACGGACAAAGAAGCGAAGAAATGAAAGAGCCGGCGTTGATCGAGAAATAGAACCAACCAAACATCTTTGAAAGCAGATGCTTGTTCGAGTCGCCAAACTGATCGCCAACGTTCGCCGACACGCATGGTTTGATGCCGCCAGCCCCCAAACAGATAAGCGTCAATCCTATTACGAGCATCGTCCGTTGCCCAATGGCAATTCCCCAGTAAGTGGCCATTAAGGCAAGTGTGAGGTTGCCAAAGCAGTAAACGATCGAAAGCGACAGGATGGTCCAATATTTGCCGAGCCAACCGTCTGCGGTAATCGCACCAAGAATCGGGAGAAAATAAACGCCGAAAACGAAGTAATGCGTGAACATGTACGCCTCGTTCGAACTCATGGGCGCGAGCACACCGGACTGATTCAAGATGTAGTGCGCCATGAACACGGTCAGGACCGACTTCATGCCGTAATAGGAGAAACGCTCGGCCGCTTCGTTGCCGATGATATACGGGACGCCCGGCGGCATGCCCTCCATGTTTGGCGGCGAGGTTGCGTACTTGTGTTTGGCCATATGATCTCCGCTAACGAGTTTCGCGCGGAACAGCTTCCGCCGGCGTATCAGAAGTCGAAGGTTCGTCAGAATTCTTCGTGGTTGCCGTCGACCAGACCTTTGCCGGATCGCGCTGTTCACGCTGGACTTCCGGGAAATCGCCTACCGGATGTTTTTCGCATGATATGCAAAACAGCATAGTGCTGAGCGCAACAGCAGCGACTCCGTAGCGCAGGAAAAGAGCCATAATGCGCTGGCACAGTTATCAGCCTCTGCACGGGCGCGCAAGATTAAACGGCGACGTTAGCGCGCGACCGCCGGGCGCGCCGTCCGGTGATTCGATCACGAGTATGAGGACGAATAAGAAACCCAGCGCCTCTACAAAAGATTGAAAGACGCTGCGGCGGGATTACTATCATACGCGGTGGCTCGCACAGACAGACACAGCGCTTGGAACGAAGTCTTCGCGCTCGTTCTACTGTTCGCAGGAACCCTGCTGTTTTTTGCGCTGATTTCCTATACGCCGAAGGATGTGCCTTCCTGGATTTGGTTCAGCAATATTTCGCCGGCGAATCATCCTGCGCAAAACTTCATTGGGCCAGTGGGCGCAATTATCGCGGGAATTTGCTATCAATTCATTGGAGCGGCAGCGTACCTTTTAGCCGCGATTCTACTCGGGTTCGGGGCTGCAAAACTGTTTTACCCCCGATTGCGGGTCGTGCCGCGGTTGGCCTGGATCGGTCTCTTTATCATATCGGGTGCCTGTTTGCTGCATGTGCAGCCGTATCATTTGCGGGGTTGGCACGCCGCCTTCAACATCCAGGGGCCGGGCGGATGGATCGGATACGCTTTCGCCGATGAACACCGTGGGTTACTCCGCAACGCTCTTGGCCCACTCGGTACGCTTCTCCTGCTAGTTGGAATTTACGTGACCACACTAATTTTGGTCACAGGACTACGTCCGATTCATCTTGTTCGCGAGACCGTCGCCGCCATGCAACGCACGAGTGTAAAACTGCAGGAGTGGCGATTGCGCGACAGGCTACGTAGATCGGATCTCAAGGGAAAACTCGAGATCAGTGAGGAGCAGCTCGCCAAGCAGCGGCGATTGATCGAAAAACAATTAAGAAAGAAAGGCATGCCCGCTGCGGACGTAGTTGGGTCGATGATTTCCCCGGAGGAACTGGCGAATCGGCCAAAACCAAAAGTTGTCGATACCACTGCATTGCCGAGCGAGCAGGAGCCCCGCAGAAAACCGTCTCTCGCCGAATTGCGTGCGGGCGAACAGAAAGGAAAGTCGGCTCCAAGTGTGATGACTCCGGCCTGGACGTCGGAAAATTATGTCCTGCCCGGGATGGATTTACTGGACGAGCATAGCTTGGAGGGACGCGGCACCGCTGATCCTTCAGAGCTGGAGGATGTCCAGAAAGTTCTAATTGAAACCTTGGGGCAATTCGGGATTGCGGTGGCGCCTGGCGACATCACAAAGGGGCCAACCATCACTCGCTACGAAGTCTATCCAGCCAAAGGCGTGCGTGTGGACAAGATTGTAAGCCTCGAGCGTGACCTCGCTCGAGCCACGCGTGCCGAACGGATTAATATTCTCGCGCCGATTCCCGGAAAAGACACCGTGGGCATCGAACTGGCGAACAGCCGAAAAGTGACAGTAAAACTGCGTGAACTCTTGCAATCATCCGATTGGGAAGAGGCAAAGGGACACACCAAAATTCCGCTCGGATTGGGTAAAGACGTTTACGGCAAAACGATCATCGCCGATCTCGCGCAAATGCCGCATCTGCTAGTCGCCGGTACCACCGGTAGCGGAAAGAGCGTTTGCATCAATGCGCTGATCGCCAGCATGCTCTTTCGTTTCACTCCGGAAGAGCTGCGTCTGGTGATCATTGACCCGAAGATGGTTGAACTTCAGGCGTATAGTTCGCTGCCCCATCTTGCGTTCCCGATCGTTGTTGATCCAAAAAAAGTGATGCTTGCCTTGCGATGGCTGATCGATGAGATGGAACGTCGGTACAGAATTTTTGCCCGTGTCGGCGTGCGCAACATCGTGGGTTTCAACGCACGGCCGACGAAGACTGTAGCCGCGGGCGCTGACCGCGGCGACGACGATGAAGCTTCCACCGAGGGGCCGCGCTCGGCGCCCGCGGCTACAAAAGATGAGCTGCAAGTTCCCGACAAGATGCCCTATGTCGTCGTCATCATCGATGAGTTGGCCGATTTAATGCAAACCGCGCCCGCGGATGTTGAAACCGGCATCGCGCGCATCACGCAAATGGCGCGTGCTGCCGGCATTCATATCATCGTAGCAACGCAAACTCCCCGCGCAGACGTCATCACTGGCGTGATCAAGGCGAATATTCCGAGCCGGATCGCATTTCAAGTCGCTTCCAAGATCGACAGTCGTGTGATTCTGGACGAAAACGGAGCCGATCGCCTGCTCGGGCAGGGCGATATGCTTTATCTGCCGCCGAGCGCATCACGTCTCATTCGCGCACAAGGCGTGCTCGTTACAGATGATGAGATTCATCGGTTGGTGGAATTTGTTTCCGCGCAAAGCCCGCCGGCTTTTGATACCGCGATGCACGAGAAGCTCCAATCCGCCGCAACGCCGGAGGAAGATGTCACAGATGAAGACGAAGAGCTGGTTGAAAAATGTCTGGAGATTATTCGACAAGAGAAACGCGCCTCCACTTCGCTGCTTCAGCGTCGCCTGCGACTTGGCTACACGCGCGCCGCGCGAATCGTTGATATTCTGGAGCAGCGCGGTATTTTAGGTCCCGGCGAAGGCGCCAAACCACGCGAGATTCTGGTCGATCTCGATGCTGCCGTTTAGCCGCTATTTTCTGCG
>DATIOX010000132.1:0-2516 GCA_035472675.1 Candidatus Dormiibacterota bacterium | reverse complement strand
AACCTACCGGTCACCCCGCGCGTTTGGGGGCAATCTTTTCAAGTACGCACGGTTGCTGCTTCGCGCTGTGGATGAAAGTGCCAAACCCAATGGTAAACGGATTCCCGAATTTCGCGACAGCGCGCGCGATTCACTGGAACTGGAGCTCTTTTCGACCGAACCCGTTTACGACGATTACGAGATCCTGCGCCTGACCGATTCGTTGACCGATTTCGCTTCGCAATTTGGCGCCGATGATCCACTCGTGAAAAACGTGCTCGCTGGAAAATCGCCGCACGATCGTGCGGTCGAGCTCGTCTCTGGGACCAAACTGAAAGATGTTGCCGTGCGTAAAGATCTTTACGGCAAGGATACCGCTGCCTTGCGAGCGGCGCATGATCCGATGATCGATCTCGCGCGCCTGGTCGACGGTCCTGCAAGGGAAGCTGCGAAAATCTACGATGCGCAAGATGAGATCAAAAAACAGGCGTATTCGGAAATCGCCAAAGCACGTTTTGCGATTGAAGGCACGGGTAGTTATCCGGATGCGACCTTCACGCTTCGTCTTTCCTACGGGACCGTGCGCGGCTACGAACAGGACGGAAGACAGATTCCTGCGTTCACCGATTTCGCAGGTCTATATCAACGCGCCGCCGAAAACGACAACAGGCCGCCATTCGATTTGCCGAAGCGTTGGATTGGCAAGAAAGCCAAGCTGAACCTGGCAACACATTTCGGTTTCGTCTCCGACGCGGATATCATTGGCGGCAACAGCGGCAGCCCCGTAGTAAATAAGTCAAACGAATTCGTGGGCATTATTTTCGATGGCAACATTCAATCGTTAGTTCTCGATTGCATTTACACCGATACACAAGCGCGCGCAGTTTCAGTCGATTCTGCGGCGATCATCGAAGCGTTAAGAAATGTTTACGACGCGCAACCACTGGTGGATGAACTCTTGAGCGCGAAATGATCAAGCGAATTTAGACCCAAAGATTGAGTCTTTCTCTTGCAAGACGAAATTTTGGGGCCTAATTCTCGTTAGATGGTCGCGCCATCACGTGCCGACACGGAACAGCAGCGTGGCTGGTTTCCAGCATGGCGGGGGTTGTGGTCACTCTGCTGGCGGCTGTCTGTTCTGCTCGTGTTTTTCATGGGTTTATGCGCCAGCGTCGTGTTTCATCGTTGGTGGGCTGCACTAGCCTGTGTTGTCGGGTTCGTAATCGCAGCATTCATCATTCGGCGAGGATCTACGGTCGAGCCCGAGAGATCGTCTGGGGACAGCATCATTTTCTTGTGAGAGCTTGTCGTTCCACGCCTGAGATGCAGCCACACAAACCATCTAACCAATCGATGAAGCCAACGCCCCATTGCGAAATGAGTTGAGGGTGGTTGCCACGACCCCCTCCCGTGGCTTATCTCTGTCTCGTTAGTGGACGCAATAGCCAGCGACAACAAACGGATGACAACATGATTACCTCAATTCATACTTTGATTTACTCCGACGATGCTAACGCAACGCGGGCGTTTCTGCGTGACATTCTGGGGTGGAAGTACGTCGCCGAGGATTTCGATAACGACTGGCTCATTTTCAAATCGGGGCCGAGCGAGATGGGCGTGCACCCGACGCACAGCGAATGGGAAGGCCAAACATACGACTACCCGCGTCACCACTCAATCGCGTTGATGTGCGACGACATCGATACGACGGTTAGCGAGTTGCGGGCGAAAGGAGCGCAGTTCCGAGGTCCTATCGAGCAACGCGAGTACGGCCGCGTCATCATGATGATCGTGCCCGGCGCGGATGACATCCAGCTGTATCAGCCGACTCACAAGCTCGCGTACAATCTTTAGAACAAATCACTGGAGCGAACGCGGGCGGGCCACGTCGGTTGCCAATGCCGAGGCGCTGGGCCGCCCGCGTCGCTCAGTTTTCTCGTTAGAGTTGTTTGAGCAACTTCTTCCACCGCGCCCAGGCTTCGTCGCGCGCTTTCTTATCAGCTTCGCGAACTGCAGGGTTGGACGGCTCACCTGAACGCATGAATCCGTGGCCGGCGCCTTTGTAGATCACCGGTTCGTATTTTTTGCCGGCGGCTTTCATTAGCTCTTCGGCCTTGGGAATGGTTGCGTTAACGCGCTCATCGTTCTCGCCGTAAAAGCCGTAAACTGGACACGCGATATTCGCTACCTTCGATGCTTCATCGGGCGCGGTGCCGTAAAATGAATAAGCCGCTTTCAATTTCGAGTTCACGTTTGCGTACATGAACGCCCATCCCCCGCCCCGACAAAATCCACAGACACCAAGCGTGCCGTTGCACGCCGGAATTTTCAGCGCGTAATCGGCCGTCGCGTCAAGAACCGCTTTGACCTGATCTTGCGTCACGGCCGAGACCGCTTTGCTCGCGCCATCGGCATCTTCAAACTTTTGACCATTGAGAAAATCGGGCGCAATCGCGATGACTCCATTTTCTGCCAGCTGATCGCACATGCTGCGCAGCCAATCAGTCAGGCCAAAAATTTCCTGAATGACCAGCACG
>DATIOX010000131.1:0-7135 GCA_035472675.1 Candidatus Dormiibacterota bacterium | reverse complement strand
CGCTAAGGATGCCGTGGTCGACTGTTACCTTAACGTCTTCCTTCTTCATTTCAGGCAGGTCAGCTTTGATGAGGTACCCGTGATCGTCCTCGGTGATATCAACCTCCGGTGACCAATCTGCGACCGTCAGGCTGTGGGGTTCGCCACTGTCTATTCTGTTCGGAAATCCACCCAAAAAACGATTGAAGCGATTTTGCGCTTCTTCCATCTCTGTAAGCGGATTCCATGTTATTAATTTATTCATATATTTAGATTTCTAAATCGAATTAAAGCCAACTCGGCGCATCGCGCTCACCGCTTATTGTCAGAGTCGTCCCTAATTTTGTGTATGTTGAGGAAGGGGCCCGGGTAAAGGCAAACCGCTGGCGACTTTCCCAGCCCGCCTGCTGCTCCAAGCAAAGATATCTGTTCCGATGGCGCATAGCGGCAGTCAGCAATCTGGCTTGCCATACGCGACTCAATCGGGCATTATGAAGTCCCGATGATCAGGGCGAATTGTCGGGCGCGGTTTGCTGCCGCCGACTTGTGACACTGTCGTCACACAAAATTGACATTGGTTGGCTTGATCTGTGGCGTGACCGTCTTAATAGTCGACCGAGGCTACTGAATGCCCGCAAATATCGACGGCTCCTTATCTGACGCCGCCATAAACCAGGGTCAGCTCGCTAGACCCGGGTTGCTGGAACGCCTCTTCGCCCCTTGGCTCAAAATAATTTTGATTCTGCCTTCGAACGAGGCGGGCTTTCTCCAATGGCCATGGAGACGCGGGGGGTGCATCGCGAATCACGTTTCCATCGCGTGCGAACAATGACCCCTGTTCAGTCGCAGTTGACTCTTGATGTGTCTGACAGCGCGCTGCGATCGATGCGGCGTTATCGGGCTTTACTTTGGGGATTGGCCGCCGGTTTGAAGGCGTGCGGCACGGTCACCGCATTTATTATCGCCGCAAACAGCGGCTGGCTTGGGCTGGCTGCGCTCGCGATCGCGCTGGCCGGTCTACTGCTTAGATCCATCCTGGTCGCTACTTCCTATGGTGACTAACAAGCATGAGTGACGAGATGGACAAAGAGTCAGTGCAAAAGATCTATCGGCGTTGGGCGCCGGTTTATGACCTGGTCTTTGGGAAAGTTTTTGAGCGCGGGCGGCGCGCAGTCGCCGCGGCCGCCGAGCGCATCGGAGGCCGCGTTCTTGAGGTCGGGGTGGGCACCGGGATTTCGCTGCCATACTACTCGGACAGAACTCGCGTGGTCGGGGTTGATTTCTCAGAAGAAATGCTGGGCAAGGCGCGGCAACGAGTAGTCGAACGGCAGTTGCGCAATGTGGAGAACCTCATGGTCATGGATGCTGAGCGCCTCGATTTCCCGGATGCCTGCTTCGATGTGGTTGTGGGGGTTTGCGTAGTAAACACCGTGCCGCATCCGGAAGTGGCCATGGATGAGTTCGCTCGTGTCTTGAAGCCAGGCGGGGAGATCGTGCTGTTGAATCGGATCGGCGCGGACGCCGGGCTGCGGCGAACCTTGGAGCGATTCTTCGAGCCGGCGGTGAGTCGGTTGGGCTGGCGCTCCGATTTTCCGTGGGAACGTTTCACGCGCTGGGCAGCAGGAAGTCATTATGAGATGCAGCTACACGAGTGCCGCCCCATGCCACCGCTCGGACATTTTTCGGTGATTCGCTTCGGAAAGATAGCTGCAAGGAGTAATGCCGAGCAGGTCGGCGCGCTCTCGACCGGGATCTATTCAAATTAACAACCAAGCCTAACAAACAACCAGAAAGCAAAAAATGGAGACTTTTCTAGAAACCTTGAGGGAGCAACGATGGGATGATCACCGTTACTATCACCACAGTCGAATCAACCAGACGCTGCACCTTCTCAGTGCGAGCAGCTTCTTGTGCGCGTATGTGCTGGTCTTTAAAAGCCCGGCGGCCGCGGTGCTTATTGCCTGGTTAGTCGGCATGACTAGCCGGCAGATTGGCCACTTCTTTTTTGAACCGCGGGACTATGACGAAGTGAATGAGGCAACGCATGAGTACAAGGAAGAGATCAAGGTGGGTTATAACCTTCGGCGCAAAGTCGTGCTCATGACTATCTGGGCATTGTCGCCACTGCTGCTCTTTGTTGATCCGACGCTCTTCGGTGTCTTCGAAGCGCATCCTTCTACAATGGAGTTTCTGAATCATGTCGCGCTTGTTTGGCTGGTGATCGCTGCTGGCGGACTTCTATTCAGGACGATCCAGCTTTTCTTTCTCCGAAATGTTGTAACCGGCCTGGCGTGGATGACTAAGATTCTGACCGATCCTTTTCATGACATCATGCTCTACTACAAAGCTCCGTTCTACTTGATGCGCGGCGAGCTGATCGATCCGATGCATCATGTGGGACGTGGTGACGATCAAACTTCGCCCGGCGAACTGGCGCCAGAGCGGGAAAGCAGTTAGGCCCATCGCGGCAGTAAGTCACCGGCGCCGGCTTAGGAACTGCTTGATTGTCTCGCGCAAAATCTGCTGTTTGATTGGTCGCTCTCGCTCATCTGCCGAGACCCACCACCAGCCGTCGTCGTGCATGGCACGAGCTGCTTTGACGAAGCGCTCTGCCACAGCCGCGAAATCGTTATCGGTGTAATTCAGACTGAAAATAATGCGGCCAGTGCCGATCCAGCTTAAGGCAAGACCTTCGGCACGCAGATAGTATTGCAGCATCCAGTTGTAGCGCGACGGGACGCTATAGCACACGGTCCACACAGTAGAGAGATTGGCGACACGGACGGGCAATCCATCTTTCGCGAGACGATCGTTGAGGTGCTCCGCACGCTGGTTCCAGCGCGTATCGAGGTCCTGGTAAAGCTCGCGGATCTCGGGCAACTCGAGCCGGGTGAGGAACTCGTACATTGCTCCCATTACCGATGGATGCGCGTTGAAAGTGCCACGCGCGAAACAAATGTCCACCGGGTGGTCTTCGTGGTAACGCTTCATCAGCTCGCTCCGGCCGCAGACCACGCCAATCGGCAAACCACCACCTACTGTCTTGCCATAGGTTACCAGATCAGCCCGGACGCCGAAATACTCCTGGGCGCCCCCGCGCGCAACGCGAAAACCGAGCAAGACTTCGTCGAAGATCAATGGAATGCGCTGCTGGCAACAAACCTCTCGCAACATCTTGAGCCAACGCTGATAGGCAGCTTTGTCGAACCCGGCGCTGCGGCTACTATCAACCAGCGACGAATCTGCGGGGGCACCCATGTTTGGGTGGAGAGCCTGGATCGGATTAACCAGAACACAGGCAATGTCGCGGCGCGTCCGCAACACGTGCAAAGTCTGTTCCGACATCTCGGCGAGGGTGTACGTTTCGCGCGCCGGCAGGGGGTTACCGACACCCTGCTGCACGTCCTCCCACCAGCCGTGATAGGCGCCGCAAAAACGTACGAGATGCGTTCGGCACGTGTGATACCGCGCCAGTCGGACCGCCTGCATCACAGCTTCTGTCCCCGACATGTGGAAGGAGATTTCATCGAGGCCCGAAATGGCCTTGAGCCGCGCTACATTCTCGGCAACCACGGGATGATATGCCCCGAGAACTGGCCCGAGTGTCCGCACTCGCTCCCAACCTGCTTCCATGCACGACTTGTAAAAATCGTATCCAAGAAGGTTAACTCCATAAGAGCCAGCCAGGTCGTAGAAACGATTGCCATCAAGATCAGTGAGCATCACGCCTTGGGTCGACTGGAGAAACGAACCTGCGCGCAGGTGTTCACGCACGAGCCGGCTGTATTGAAACGGCACTCGATAGGCGTCGGTGAATTGCAAATCGGAAATGCTTTCGCGCGCGATCGCGGTCAGCCGTCGCGTTTCGCCGAAACGCTCGCGGTAGAGTTGCGCGAGCCGCATAAAGCCGCAGCGGCGGCGCGCAGCAATCTCCTCTGGAGCCCCATCCGATCTGAAGAAGTCGTGCTCGTCGAACTCATAAAACGGCAGCAGTCTGGCGAAACCCCGCGCCATGCGCGCATGCCCGGCCAACGAACGGTGCTTGGCTCGGGAAAGCTCGAGTCGCGATTTCAACTTTGCTATCCCCGTGACCAGCGCGACTGCTCCGAGAGGGTAAGATATCCATCTGGCCAATCGTTTGTTCATCCGGCAAATAAGTTGAACAACTATAACGACGCCGTATGACTGCGCGATCCATCCTTGCAAAGATCTTTCAACACGAGCCGCTCAATTTTACGCTGACTAATCGCATTCCTCGGCGTTTGGCAACGCGTTTGATCGGCTGGCTCAGCAGGATCGAGCAGCCGTTGGTTTGCCGGGCCTCCATCGCAGTTTGGCGGTTCTTCTGCAATCCTGACCTGAGCGAGGCGAAGAAGGAGAAATTCGCCAGTCTACGCGACTGTTTCATTCGCCAACTAAAGGAGGGCGCGCGGCCGATCAACCCGGATCCGAATATTCTCGTTAGTCCATGCGACGCGATTGTTGGGGCGTCGGGACCTATTCGCGGCACTGATCTGCTCCAGGTGAAAAATTCGTCTTACTCATTGCCAGACCTGCTCAGCGGCGATCGCGATCTGACCGAATTTTACGTTGACGGCTGCTACGCCACGCTCCGTCTCACGGCGGCGATGTATCACCGATTCCATGCCCCGCACAACCTGCGTGTCGATCAGGTCAGGCACATTCATGGAGATACGTTTAACGTAAACCCCGCCACACTGGCCCATATTGACAGGCTCTTCTGCCGAAACGAGCGCGTGATAATTCGCACGACTCTCGAAAAGACGGGTCATGTTGTTACTCTTGTGCCCGTGGCGGCCATTCTTGTTGCCGGTATCCGCCTGCGCTTCCTTGATCTTGTAATGGATCCCCGGTACTCGACGACGATTCCGTGCAATAGCTACTTCGAAAAGGGCCAGGAGATGGGCTGGTTTGAACACGGCTCGACCATTCTTGTCCTCGCGCCGAAAGGGATTGCCTTGTGCGAAGGGGCGCGTCCAGCCTCAACCATTCGAATGGGTGAAGATCTGATGCGGGTGAAAGGAGAGTGACCTATCATTTCCTGCTTCCTGAACGATTCGTGGAATCTGTGTGACTTAAAAGTCTGACTTGCCATCGCTGCGCACATCGCGCATGATGAAGTCCCGATGATCAGAGCGAATTGTCGGGCGCGGTTTACTGCGGCTGATTTCGATTTCATCGTGCGCACGCTTGCGCGTTCCCAAACTGATCAAGTTTCTCTTGTCGATCTTCTGAGTGATGTCGAAACGCGCGATTCCATTC
Organism: Candidatus Dormiibacterota bacterium; assembly: GCA_035472675.1. GTDB lineage: Bacteria > Verrucomicrobiota > Verrucomicrobiia > Chthoniobacterales > UBA10450 > Udaeobacter. The sequence goes on along the minus strand of DATIOX010000131.1, from coordinate 1,873 downwards.
TCGATCATCCGCGATTGGTTGACACGATTCTAAATCACTGCGGACATCTGCGGATCTCGTCGCAGTTTTATTTTTACGTTCTGGCCCGGCACGTTTTGCAACAGGGCGGGATTGGCGATCGGAAGCTTTGCGATTATGTCGCGTCGTTGCTCGAAACATTCTCGCACGCGAGCCGGTTGCAAATCTCCGATGAGACCCACCACCTCGCCGAGCAATACATTTCAGACATGTTGATCGCGCTTACCCGCGCGACGCCCGAACAGGCGTTTTTGCTTCGGGCGCACATCGGCAATTACTCTCTTTTCATTAGCGGAATTTTTCATCCCGCAGTCGCGGGACAGCGCAGTTTGCGTGGCGGGCCCGATCTCGAATTTTATGAGCAAGTCGGCCGGACGAACTATCAACTTGTCGCTTCGCACGCGGCCGCTCGCCGCTGCGAGCTGGATGATGTCTTCGAAGGATTAGCCGATCGATTTCGCGACGTCCGGCTCGCGCTGAACCAACTGTCCGATCGGCTACTTAATCTGGACGATGACGCGCGTCCGTCGCTGTCGCTGTGAACGAAACGCTCTTTAGCCAAATCCAGAAATTATTTGAGCGAACGTACGCACAGGTCGGAATCAATCTCGAAGATTGTCTCATCGATCGGACGCGTTGCGCGCAGTTGTCGATTCTCGCTGGAAAATCAGCCCTCGAGTTGAGCGAGCTCGCTCGGACATTTTTGCGACGTGCCGGCGACCAACTTTACGTCGGCATTTATTATTCGCGCTGGCTCATTGAACAGCTGGAGCAACACGATCCCCGCGCAAGCGTGGGGGACCGCAATATCCGGTCACTGATCATGTTCGTCGAAGAACTCAATCATGCCTTGCATGCGGCGCTTCAGTTCAAGAGCGGGATCCGTGAGATCGCCTCTGAAGATTTTGCGCGCAATTTGGAGCTCCAGGCCCAGGTCGATACCTATCTCGTACTGCTTTTGTTTATCGCTTTCTTTCGAAAAACTCAGCGAGTCTCGCGCATGGACCGGCGCTGGCTGCGCTTTCATCTTTTTGCGCGCCAACGCCCCGAAGCATTTCGCGATGCAAACTTGCGCGGCCGTTATCTGGAGACAAGCCAGCTCGCGGCTAGCTACACGCATTACCTCGACACACTCAATGGTCAGCGCCGACTCGATGAGATTCGGCGATTTCATTCTCTCGATTACGGCGCGAAACGAGAGCGAATTTTGACTTTGACGAACGGCGGCGCCAACTGATCGGATCCATCTCGGAGTTGTCTTGCTGTGAAAATCGCACGCGCAATTATTGCGCCGCCGCGAGTGATGCGATTCATTTGGCTATGCCGACTTATCCTAGGAGCTGCAAAGAATTAACTCGGGGCATGATGTATTTCGCCCGGATGCTGGATAAAATCCGGCTGCATTCCCGCGGAGGGTTGCACGAGGACTATCACAAAAACTTCGGCGCGCCGCGCACCGCAGACAGTGCGTGCTGCAACTTTCTGCGCGTACACCATCGCGATTTGCGCGAGCGCGTGAAACAAGGCGGCGCCGACGAAGAGATCCTGGAGTGGTGTTTCGAAAAAGGCCGCCGACCGAATGAAGGTGACATCCTGGTTTGGAACGGCTTTGTTTCCAAACTAGGCTGGCGCGATTTCGCCACGCCAACCTTGGAGGAGGCAAAGCGCAAACATGGCATCACAGATCGCGCTGACATTGTCACAATCCCTGATCTAATCGATTTCGATGAAGGGCGATTCCCAGAGGCGAGCGAGAGTCCGTGACTTCGCCCAATTTGATTTGTCGACTATCACGGTTTGCCATTGCCGTTTGCCTATGCATCCTGGCTTTGACCGGTTGAGCGATCAAGCATGT
>DATIOX010000130.1:0-8778 GCA_035472675.1 Candidatus Dormiibacterota bacterium | reverse complement strand
TGACCAGTTCGAGCGCTTGGTCATCGATTATTTCTCCAGCGAATACCAGGCCGGCCGCACGCCAAACCCATGTGTGATGTGCAACGAGAAGCTAAAGTTCGGGAATCTTTGGAGCAAAGCATCCGCCTTGGGTTGCGACTTCATCGCGACGGGGCATTACGCAATCATTGAACATCACGCCGATCACGCAATTTTGCGAAAGGGTCTCGACCCGCGCAAAGATCAGTCCTATTTCCTTTTCAGTTTGCGCCAGCCGCAGCTTCGACGTGCGCTGACCCCGCTCGGCAAAATGACGAAGCCCCAAATCCGGGAAATCGCGCACTCGTTAGGCCTTAAAGTTGCGGACAAGGTGGATAGCCAGGAAATCTGCTTTGTTCCCGGGAACGATTACAAAGCGTTTTTGCGCTCGCATCTGGGCGAAAACGAGTTTCATCGCGGCGAGATTTACGATGTTGCCGGTAATTTTCTGGGTGAACACGACGGCATTGAGCTTTTTACAATTGGACAACGCAAAGGATTGCCGGGTGGCTCGCCGCGGCCGCGCTACGTTGTCGATCTGGATCCCGCGACTAATCGCGTGATTGTGGGAGATGCTGATGACTTAGTGACGGACGAATTCGAGATCGATCGAGTGAATTGGCATCCTATGGCCGGCATCGACGGCGCCCCCTGTTACAACGAGTTGGAGTGCACAGTAAAGATCCGTTATAGCCACCCAGGAACACGCGCTACGCTGACGCAACTCGAAGACGGGCGCGCCTATGTGCGGCTGCACGATCCGCAAAGGGCTGTGACTCCGGGGCAAGCAGCGGTGTTTTACGATGGTGACATCGTCCTCGGTGGCGGTTGGATTTGCCGACGCGATCCGATCGCCCGCAGTGAGACGTTCAATCAATGGGCTACGCTTGCCCTCGTCTGACCAATGGCCGATCAAGTCTTACTGGCCGTCAGCACTTTTCCTGATGTGGAGACAGCCAATCGCATCGGGGAAGCGTTGGTTGCGGGAAAGCTGGCGGCATGCGCCAATCTCATGCCGGCTGTTCATTCCATCTATCACTGGAAAGAAAAAATCGAGACCGCGGGCGAGGTCATGGTGTTCTTCAAGACAACCCAGGATCGACTGGCAGCGTTTGAAGGTAAGCTGCGCTCGCTTCATCCATACGAAGTCCCAGAGCTGATCTGTTTCAATGTCGACAGTGGATCGCCGGAGTATCTGCGCTGGGTAATTGATAACTGCCGCTAAACTCGACCGCTTAAAGCAGTCGGGTTCTCAAACCGTTCCGCGACGTTTGTAGTTAAGTGCAAAAATAGTGATGCCGACGAGATTGGCTGCGATAGTCACGGCAATGATTTTTGCGGCGAAAACTAACGGGCTGGGCACATCAATAATCGGATAGATGGTGAAGAAGATAGCCAGCAAAGATACCATTAAACCGGCACCGGCAGCCAGTCGCAACCAGGTGCGTGCGCCCGCTCGTATCGCGGCAGCGCCTGCGATGGGGATCGCAAACATGACGGTATAAACAATTCCGTAAAAAACGTTGGCGGCGTTGTCCACGAGTTGAAATGCTTCCTGCAAGCCCGCGCCGATCTGACTGGAGATGGCAATCACCAGCGTGATCGCGCCGACGAACATGATTGAGTTGATCGGCGTTTTGTAACGCGGGTGCAAACGCGAAAACCATACCGGCAAGAGGTGATCCCAGCCGGCCACCATCGGCAAACGGGAGCTTCCGGTGAAATGAATACTCATTGAAGATATTGAGCGAACTGTCATCAGCAGAATGGCCACCGACGCGATCGCGCCGGCGATTCGGAACGAATGCAGACCGAGCCGCAACGTCTGCGGCACCGGGCCTATTAGATCGATTTGGTTATTTCCTATGAAAGCCAAAACCGAGCTCGTCCCAAGAACGAACATCAGCGCGATGATAGGAGCGGCGATAATAACGGAGCGTCCGATGTTGCGTGCCGGTGCACGAGCTTCACCGGCCAGAATGCCAACATATTCAAATCCGCTAAGTCCGCCGACCGCCAGTTTACTGAAGATGTTGAAGCAATAGAAGAGCGGCATCGCGGGCGCAGCGATTTCAAGCGGGCGATACGTGCTGAGATCGCCGCGAGCGAGACTAATGAATGGCAAAACAATCAAGGCGCCATAAGCCAGGAACATCGCGAACCCGCCGATGTTGTGCACCCATTTGCCTAACGATAGCCCGCGAAGGCCGGTCCATCCGAGGCCACTTACCAGCACGCAACTGATGAGCGAGACGCACCAGGGGCTGTCTCGCATCCACGCGGCCGCATCTCCCAGGGCATAGGAGATGTTCGTTGTGATGAACATTCCGCCCAGGGCGATCACCATGATCGACAAAAGCCAGAGATTCCAAGCGACGATGAAGCCAGTAAATTCATTAAAAGCGAGCTTTGCCCATTGGTAAATTCCGCCTTCCAACGGCATCAATCGGCTCAGATAAATGACGACGGCAGCTTGCGGAATGTAGAAGAGTAAAATGGCGAGAAGCCAGAAAAAGAGATGCGAGGTTCCAAGTTTTGCAGCGGTGCCGACCCAGCTTGAACCAACCACAAAGACAATCTGTGTCAGGACGAGATCGCCAAGTCCGAGCGGCTTTTTGAGTACAACACTCTGTTCTTCGACACTGCGTTCGGCGCGATCTAATTCAGGTGTCATCGTTGATGCATTGAAACGTTGAAGCGGCGCCGCGTATCCCGTCAGCTTGAGTGAAGCGAAACATCTCTGATTCTCACCTTGGCTCGGTGCGAAGAACTAATCGGAGATTCTTCGCTTCGCTCAGAATGACAAAGTGCCTCTTACGGCTTAACGCTTTAACGCTTTAACGGTGCAACAATTGGTTAATGCTCGTGTTCGGATCTCTTTGGCGGCGGCGTTTCGTTTCGAAATTCGCGATGACGGACTCTTCCACCAGCGTAGGCGATGTAAGCCCCGCTTCCCAGAGTTACCGCGCTGAGCAAAATCACCGCGACAGCGAGCGGCATGGAAGATTTGGGCCATTTGATTGGCACGGCGATAGCGAACGCGCTCAAAGCTGCGAGCGCATAGAAAACCCAGATGAGATCCTCAGCGCGATGCATGTGTTCATCAAGCCAGGATTCTCCGGCCTCGTCGGTCATCGATAAAACACGGTCGTACCCTTGCTCGCCGAATTCGTAAACGGGCCACGCTGAAATAGAGCTAAGTAACACGAGCGTCAGCGTTGCGACTTGCGCGCGGCGACTCCTTAAAGCCAGGCCGATGACGAGCCCAACCCAACTCACGAGCAACCCATAAACCGGCAATGGATTGAGCAACACATGAATGTATTCTGGTTGCCGCAAATCACGCACCAAGGCCCCGATCATAACTTGCCTTGCCACTGGGTGCCGTGGACCTGTGCGGTTCGTGCCCCCTGGTTCGGCAAGTATTTTTGCCAATCGGCAATCGTGAAATGCCACCACTCAGTGCGCAATCCCCAAAAGCCTGCATTTCGCATCGCGGCCTGCAGCAAATGCACATGTGCCCGAATATCGGCATGAGGCCCCGCGTAGCGCCACATTGCGGCGGGTGTAAAATCGTCAAAGTCACTGGGCATGCGCACGGGACGATTCCACGTATCGACTAACGTCGCATCGACAGCGACACCCCAACTGTGCAGGGACCCGACGCCAATTTCAGGATTGGCAACGTAATCGCTGTTGTGTGACGCGTGCCAAAGCTTTTCCTGCACGGCCACAGGTCGGTACGCATCCCAGATTTTCAGCCCAAATTGGTAGCGCCGCAGAAACGCCTGCGCTGCGGCCAAACCTGAAGCGACTTCTGGACGGGCGAGAGCGCATCTTCCCTGGGGATAAAGCGGATATCCAACCAGATTGTTTCGCCCCGAATAACGCAACTCGACAACGATCGTCGGATCGACTGATCGAACATCAACCAGGGAGCCGCCGGCGTTTGCGTCCCACGACGACAGCGTTACTACCGCTAAGGCAAGCAAGGGAGCGTCAAGGCCACGCATTTGTTTGGTTAATGCGCTGTCACGACCGCGGCAGCGTCCGTTTTTGCCAGGCGTTCAAGGAGAAGGCGAGCGCTATTTTCGGGTACCTCGAAACGCAGTTCCAAATTCGAACTGCTCGGTCTTAGAATCTCGGGTGGTCGGGCGTAAAGCAACAGTTCAGAGTCCGGCAAACGCAGCCATTGCTGTGGATTATCGTGCAAATTTCTCGCGACCTCGGCCGCATTTTTAGAGGAGTTTACTTTAATGAGTACTCTGGCTTTTACTGGATTTTGGAGATTGATCGCAAGACCGAGTAATTGTGCGGCGTCGAGCAGTTCGGGGGTAAAGATCGGATTAAAAACACGCGAGAGATCGGGGGGATCGCGGGAAATTAGTCGTACCGCGCTCTCGCGGTCGAGCGCCTGGAAACGATCAAACAGTTGGCCGGTGATTTTCAGGTCCGGTTTCATCCCGAGGCGCACCAGCACCAACTCATCCACCGCAGTTGGCGCTCCAACGGCAAGCGTTGCAGGTCCGATCCTGGCAACTGCAAAATCCGGCGGTCGTTCCCAAACTGGCAGTCCGCTAATGGCGCGCTTTTGAAACGCCTTATCGTCCGCGATTGCACGAATGACCTTCGGAGCGGCACGGCGCGCTTCAACCAGGACGAACTCTCGCGTTTCTCCAGTTTCATTGGTTGTAATTGCACGAGTAATGCGTGCCGCATCCCGAGACAGGTTCAATCCCGGAGTCGAAGCGGCAGCGCCGATTAATGCCGGCCACAGTTTGGGCTGGTCCTTGTGCCAGCGCCTCGCGAGATCTGCCCGTTCAAATTGATCGGCGTTGATCGATAAAATCGTGTCGGTTTCCTGTGGCAACCATTCGCGGCCTCGCGGAGATTGGAAAATAACAAGAAGAGTGATCGCAAGCAGGACCAGCACCGAGAAAATGCTGAAATAAAATTTTCGGAGCTCCTGTTTGTCGATTTGACTTGAGAGTGAGGCCAGCTCTGCCTTGTGCGCCAAATGCCGATCGACTGCCTCACGGCGGCGATGCGCCACGGTCAACAGATTCGGCGCGTTTGGTGGGGCGACGCCCTGCGCGGCAAGGTGCCGACCAATGTTTAAATACGCCGGGTTTTTCCGCTCCTCGACTGTCTGATGCTGTGCGCGCGCATTGCGCGCTGCTTCTTGCTGAGCTCGGATGTTGTCATTCAATTTCCGGTCGCGCACTTCAAATTCGCTTCGGGTCCGCGCAATGTTTTTTTCCACCGCAGAAAGTTCCGCTTCTGCCGCACTTAATTTCTCCGCGGCCAACCGCGCCGCTTCCGCGCTGCCGAGACGCGCCCGGACCAGTTCTGCCCGCTCCTCCGGAAGCCGCGCTCGCCGATCGCTGATACTGGCAGATCGCGCTTCCAGATCGGCGGGAGCCGGGTTAAGCGCATGAAGATCGGAGAGTTGCTTCAAGAGATCCCGATCGGCAGCCTCGCTCTCCCGAATACGTCGTTCTACGGCGGCTAGTTCACGCTCGCAGATGTCAACATTGCTTTTCGTTTGGTTGCGCTTTTGAAGAAGTGGCTTTTTTTCCGCCTCCAGCTTTGCGATCGCCTCAGCTTGTTCGCGCGCATTCTGTTGCCGTTCTTCTTCGATCTTTTTTATTCCTTCTTCGATCCGCGCGATTCGAAGTGCGACTTCCTTTTGTTCCTGCTCCAACTTCTTAAGAGCGACTATCTCATTGCGCAGCTCGGGAAAATTGGCTGCTTGAGCAGTTCCCTCGCGCCCCAGATTGATTTCGCTCTTCTGCAGAAGACGCTTCTCATGACGAAGCGCTATGCGCGTTCGCTGGCGCCGGATTTTCAATCCGATCTCGCGAAAGCCGGTGCGAATGAAACTCACGGATGAACGCTACCCGAATGCCCGCTACGAAAAAGAAATTTCAGCTGCGCGCATCTGTCTCATTGTGTTCATACGACTCATCGGACGAATGGCCTGACCGAGTTACTCTTCCGATTCAGCCAATTTTGCCAAAACATTGAAGTCTTCGAGGGTAGTCGTGTCGCCGGTCACTCCCGCGCCGCTGGCGATTTCTTTCAGCAACCGGCGCATGATCTTGCCACTGCGTGTCTTTGGGAGCGCTTCGGCAAAACGAACTTCGTCTGGTTTTGCGATTGCCCCGATGTGCACGCCAACATGCTCGCGCAGTTCTGCTTTCAATCCGCCAGTGACTTTAACGCTCGCTTTCAATGTCACAAACGCGACGACGCCTTGCCCTTTTAGTTCGTCCGGCCTGGCAACTACTGCCGCCTCGGCGACCTGCGGGTGACTGACCAGCGCGCTTTCGATTTCTGATGTACCAAGCCTGTGGCCTGCCACGTTGAGGACATCATCGATACGGCCAACGATCCAAAAATAGCCGTCTTCATCGCGCCGCGCACCATCGCCGGTGAGATAATTGCCTTTAAATTCGCTCCAGTATTGCTGCCGATACCGGGCCTTGTCGCCGTAAATCGTGCGCAACATCGAAGGCCAGGGCCGGCGAATGATTAGCTTGCCGCCGACGTTCGGTCCGACTTCCCGCCCTTTCTCATCGACAACAGCTGGATCGACGCCAAAGAACGGGAGCGTTGCGCTGCCTGGTTTTGTCGGAATTGCGCCCGGCAGAGGAGTGATCAGAATTGAGCCTGTTTCAGTTTGCCACCACGTATCGACAACCGGGCAACGTCCGCCTCCGATATTCTTGTAATACCACATCCATGCCTCTGGATTAATTGGTTCGCCGACTGTGCCGAGCAGACGGAGCGATGATAGATCGCGTTTCGCGACCCAATGATCGCCCCAGCGAATAAATGCGCGAATCGCTGTTGGCGCGGTATAAAGAATGTTGACCCGATATTCTTCGATAATTTTCCAGAACCTATCCGGTTCCGGCCAATTGGGCGCGCCTTCGTACATGACCGTTGTTGCGCCGTTGGCGAGCGGACCATAGACGATGTAGCTGTGGCCTGTGACCCAGCCGACATCAGCCGTGCACCAAAAGATATCTTCATCTCGAATGTCGAAGACGTATTTCGTGGTCAAGTAAACGCCCACCAAATAACCGCCCGTAGTGTGGAGGATACCCTTTGGTTTGCCAGTGGAACCACTTGTATAGAGAAGATAAAGGGGATGCTCGCTGTCGAGTGGCGTGGGCGGGCAGTCCGCATCGACATACTCCAGTTCGCGATGCCACCAGACATCACGGCCTTCTTCCATGTGAATCTCGTTTCCCGCGCGACGGAAAACGATGACGCGTCGGACTGACGTGCCATCACGGAGTGCCTCATCAACATTTTTCTTCAACGGTACAACTGCACCGCGACGATATGCGCCGTCGGCGGTAACGACCGCGATCGCGCCGCTGTCGGCAATTCGATCTCGAATGCTGTGGGCGCTAAATCCGCCGAAGACGACTGAATGCACCGCCCCGATCCTCGCGCAGGCGAGCATTGCGACCGCGGTCTCAGGAATATTCGGGAGATAAATGATGACACGATCGCCCTTTTTTATGTTGTTTCGCTTCAGGACATTCGCGAAGCGGCAGACTTCGCGATGCAGCTGTTGATAAGTAAGCGTACGTTTGTCGCCGGGTTCGCCTTCCCAGATAATTGCCGCTTTGTTCCGGCGCGGCCCAGTCAGATGCCGATCCAGGCAGTTTTCCGAAATGTTGAGTTTGCCTCCGACGAACCACTTCGCGAACGGCGCTTTCCATTGGAGCACCGTTTTCCATCTTGCCCGCCACAGTAGCTTACTCGCTTCGCGCGCCCAGAATTTTGCCGGCTGGCGAATTGATTCTCGGTACATCCGTCGATATTGAGCGAGACTTTTGATTCGGGCGTTTTTTGCAAAATCTCTTCGTGGTTTAAAAATACGCTTCTCAACCAGGTGCGATTCGATGTTGTCGTGCATGAGCAGTCCCTAATATGCCGAAGAAATTCTCAGGGCAAGCTGTTGCTGTAGCCACCGGCCTATGGCCGGTTGAATGCGCAGGTCAGATCGTCTTCCCAATGACTGGACGGCCCGCAGGGCCGTGGCTACAACTTTAATGATGATTGAGCTGCGCGGTGATGAATATTTCATGCGTGAAGCATTGCGACAGGCGCTAAAAGCCGGGAAAGCTGACGAAGTGCCGGTCGGTGCGGTTATTGTTCGCGCGGGCAAAATTATCGCGCGCGCTCATAATCAGATTGAATTGCTCAAGGACGCCACCGCGCATGCGGAAATGCTGGCATTGACGCAAGCTGAAGCGGCGGTGGGCGATTGGCGACTGATCGATTGCGATCTGTATGTGACCAAGGAGCCATGCGCGATGTGCGCAGGCGCACTCGTCCACACTCGAGTCGGACGCGTGATTTTTGGCTGCGCAGATCCAGCCGCCGGGGCCGCAGGAAGCGTGATCAACCTCCTGCAAATGCCCACTTTGAATCACCGATGCGATATCGCAGCAGGTGTTTTGGAAAACGAATGCGCTGCGATCCTCAAGGATTTTTTTCGCGAAAGACGCGACGCACGCGATAAGATCGACCACCTTTAGGCTGGCAAGGATTCGGGCGGGATCATCAACGATTCCGCTTCATCGTTGTTGAACCGGGGATCAGACAGTGTGTTTCATGCGCCACAAAATCTTGAAAGGGCGGTCATGGAATCTCTCCACGCACCATGCACCATCTGAAAATCTTGTTTGCCCGTTTGTGAAGCGTTGTGTTTCGCACACTCTCTTATCGTTGTCGAGT
>DATIOX010000129.1:0-44920 GCA_035472675.1 Candidatus Dormiibacterota bacterium | reverse complement strand
TTGTAACTCGACAAAGGTTTCGGCCTGTTTACCCATATGAAATCCGCTGTACTTGCTGCAATTTTTGGGATCACCGGAGGGGTTGCGATTTTGCTCGCCGTTCCCGCCGAAGGAAAAGCTACGGTTGTTATCGATCCGGCCAAGTGGGCTGGGGAGTATGGGGCACCGTTGGTACCTCAAATAGAGGAGGAGGAGGAGGTAGTTCCTGAACCTTTGGAGCACTATTCAGTCGCCCAAGCGAAGACGAAGACTGAAAAACCAGCGCCGCGCCGCCACAGGCATGTCGCCCGCCCACGTCAAGACTTCTTCGAGAAATTAGTTGCCCGTTTCATCAAACTCCAAAAACATCAGCCAGCGAAATCAATTTTGTAAACGGTCTCGTACAACCTCGCGGCGCGGCTGAAAAGCCGGCTTAACCCCTTAAGCACGGAAGGGTCATCGTCGAGCAGGCACACAATAAAGGCATTTGAGTTTGGCAACGCAACTATCTACGACCAATAGGCAGGCCGACGCTATTGGACCTTAGTCTTAGGCCTTGCCACCAGGCGCTAGGGAGACGAATGCCTGTGATTTGCGTTTACGGCGACGCGAGCAACGTCATGGAGACGCCCAAGTAAGCCGGGCGAATCCTCAAAGTGCACAAGATTTGGGTCGACTCTGACAATAAGCGGTGATCGAGATGCATCGAGATGGCGTTAACTCTCTCCAAGAAAGGTAAAAATAATGAATAAACTAATAACATGGAATCGCCTTAGAGACTTGGATGAAGCCCAAAATCGCTTCAACCAATTCTTGGGCGGGTTTCCGAATAGAATGGGCAGTGGCGAGATCCACGGCCTGGCGGTCGCAGATTGGTCACCGGAGGTTGATATCAGTGAGGATGATCACGGGTACCTGCTCAAAGCTGACCTGCCTGAAATGAAGAAGGAAGACGTTAAGGTAACAGTCGAACACGGCATCCTTAGCGTTTCCGGAGAACGCAAAACCAAAAAGGAAGATAAGAAAACAAAATTCCATCGCATCGAGCGATCCTATGGCAACTTTCGACGCAGCTTCACGCTGCCTGAAGATGCTGATAGCACGAAAGTAACGGCGGACTTCCACGACGGCGTGCTGAAAGTGCATCTGCCGACAACTTCGATAGAAAAATCAAAAACTGTCGAAGTTAAAGTGCAGTAAATGCGCCAACGCTGACGGCGAGCGCGCGGGAAATCCCGCGCGTCAGCCCCAGTGCAAGGCGGCCAACTTCGTCGACTCTTCGTTTTGAACCACGTCGATAAGCCGACACCCGTTCAGACTGCTCCAAATGGCCGGTTTATACTGAGCGTCGTAACTTTGGAAGCGACTCGCGAAATTCTGTGGGAGAGCGACGGACGATTCGCTTAAACGCACGATTGAAGTTCGTCATGGATTGAAATCCGCACGCGAAGGCAACTTCGCTAATTCGCGAGTTGGGATTGAGCAAAAGGGTCTTCGATTTTTCTACCCGGACTCTCGAGAGGTGGTCGATGAAATTTATCCCGGTCGCCTTCTTGAACATTTTGCAAAAGTAATGCCTGCTGATATTAACCACGTGAGCGATCCGCCCGAGCGACAGCGGTTCCGCTTGATGGTCCTCGATAAATTGTCGCGCCCGCGTCATATTTGCGGGCTCATCCTCTTCGCGCCGTACTACCAGTTGATTCGACAAGATCGAAAGATGCTGCGCGAAAATGCTTAGCAGCCGCAGCATCGCGCGATATCGTTTTGGCGATAAAACGCATGCCCGAAAATAAGCCCGCTCAAGTTGCTTCCAATCCGCCTTGTAGCCTCACGCGCGGAGCTGCCGAGTGATACTAGCGAAGTGCTTCTTTGTCGGATTCTTGAGCATTACTTCGCCCGTCTCGAGAAAACCGAGAATGTGGTCACCCACATACACTGGCACTGCGCTTTCCGAGAGTCCCGCAAACCAAGTGACGGTGCGTCGCATCGACAAGAATCGCAAACCGCTGAGCGATGAAAATCTGAAAAGTGTGCCAACAGGCGTGGGAACGATTGGAGTTCTGCCACCGATCAATTACGGGCGGTTAAAAATCGAGGACGAGATCAAGACGAAGGTGGCAGGAAAATTGTCGGAGTTTGGTATTGAGTTGCTCGACCTCCGACTCAAGCGCGTGAATTACAATCCCGATGTGCTCGGGCGAATCTACCAACGAATGATGAGCGAACGCGGGCAGATTGCGCAGCGATTTCGCTCGGAAGGCGAAGGTGAAGAAGCACGCATCGCCGGACAAAAAGAACGCGACTTAAATGAAATTCAATCGACCGCTTACCGGCAGGTGCAACAGATCCGTGGCGAAGCCGACGCGAAAGCGACCGAGATTTATGCGCGCGCTTACACCCAGAATCCGCAATCCGCTGAATTCTACAATTTCCTCAAGAGCATGGACACATATCGGAAGGTGCTTACCAAAGATACGACGCTCGTCTTCTCTACTGATAGCGATCTGTTCGGATTGCTGAAACGCGCAAGCACAAGGCCTCAAACCTTGCCGCCAGCACGCTAAGGAGACCAGAGCGTTATCGCCGGCAGAGTTTGATGTCAGAGCCGTGCAGAAGCTCGTTCCATTATCGTTGCCTTGGATCGGCCGCAGTCTGCAATTTTGGACATCGGACATGCCAAAACGGCTCAAATATTCGGCAAAGGTACAAATCAACGCTCAACGTCCAACTCTCAACGCCGAATATTCAATTCAGGGGAGCTACATTCGATGTTGGATGTTGAGTGTTCGGCGTTGAAAAATTATCATACCGCAAGCCACTTCAGTTCGCAGGAATGTTTCTTGGTTTCCCATAGACGGATTCCACCTAGAAATGCGTTCTCATTTTGTCCGCGTTCTGTTCCTTCCGGCAAACGACTGAAACGGTGCACGAGACCGCCGCCAAGGACGACATAATCCACAATGAAGGACTTTCTTAACTGAGTGACCGCGTACGCTACCTCGCGCTTCCATTTTTTTTCGCCCAACAGCGCCAGGCCTGGAAGACCAAGGTAATCTTCAATGATGTGCCCGTGGCGATATGGTAGGTCGCCAAGCTCAAGCGGCATCAAAGTGTTGTCCCACACCAACGCGGATCCCAAGCCAGTGCCGAGCCCCAGAAAGAGCATGCGTCCACCGCGGTAACTCCCGAGCGCCTGCAGGGCAGCATCGTTGATAACAAGCACGGGGATGCCCAGCGCTCTGGCAAAATTGAAACCGACCCATCCCTTGCCCAAATGCTTCGGGTCTTTGACGATTCGTCCCCTGCGCACCGGCGCGGGGAAACCGATGGAGGCGCGGTCGAACTTCCATCCGCGCGCGGTCTCCTTAAGTTTGGCGACTAGTTGTTGTGGTTTGAGTCGCGGACCGGAAGGAAATTCACGCTCATCGCGAGACGACCTCAGCAGTTTTACGTGTGTGCCGCCGACGTCGACAACCAGAACTTTTCTCTTCATGGTCCCCGGCGAGTTCGGGAGTATTAGCGGTCGCGTCGCGCCTTTCGCCCAAAACGCTGGAAGATGCTCTGCTGTTCTGGTTTGGCCGCCGTGCTGGCTGGCCAGCATTCCACTATCTCAAGAGCGACAAAGCGGAAGAGCATCTGTCGCGCAGATTTCAAATCGAGTCGTAGATTCTTCGCAATTTGCTGCACCGAGCGGGCGCCATTGAATTGCGACGCGAACTGCGCCTCATCGGGAGTCAACTTCAACTTTTGGACACGCTCGAAGCCGGCTCTTGTATAAGCCGGTATCGACGCCGGTTCGAAATGGGCCGTCTCATCGATATGCTCAACAAGACGCAACGTTTCCAAGGCCCAGTCGCGGACATTCGGCTCTCCGGGCACATCCACAGCATCGGTTAACAGGTCGGCCTTCTTTTCAAACATGATCCATACCGTCGGCGCCACCCAAAGTTGCGAGAAAAGCTTCTGCCCAAATTGCTGCATCTGTTCCATCGCTGCCTCGCGGGCCATCGATTCCTCGCGGGCAAGGGTAAGAAAGAACGGCGTTCCAGTCTTTCTCTGTTGATCGCGCGCCCTTGCCAGCACCACGACATCGAGATCGCTAACAAGCGCTGGCGTCTCCGGGCAATAAAGCTCAGGGTCCCTGGTGGTGACAAAGATGATCTCGCCATCACGCGCCAAAAGGTCGATCGGCTCCTGCTCCCAAAATGATCGAAGTAAACCTGTGAGCTTCTCCTTTGAGATCGCTTGCAGGGCGCGGTTTAATGGAAAGAACGTCGTGTGACCGCAGAAATAAACATCGGCCGTGCGGGGCTCATTTGAAGGGGTGCGGTCTTCGGTCGGATCGGTCTTGGCGGGTTCGGCCCAATCGGGAGTTTGTTGCGACATGCTCCACCAATCCTCGGACTGGGCACCTTCCGCATTCGTACCAGCCTCTCGGGCCGGTGCGTCTGCTTGCGGGATGTCTGAATCTTCCGTTTGGTCTCGCTCTTCGCTATTCGCAGATTCGATTTCAGCTTCTATTGATTTGGGTTCGTCGGATGATTTCCGCATAATACACCTCTCGTTCCAAGCAAATCCCATGTAAAGGCTTTATCAAGAACCCAATCATGGCCGTGGCGGTCCGTCGCGGGTCGTTTGGAACGCTTGCGAGAGCTCGCGCCGGCTGATTTTTCCTCGTTCATTCGCCGGGATGGCGTCCACGATGAAGATCCGCTTCGGCACCTGCCAGCTACTTAGCGCGCCGCGGCAAAATTGCAGGAGATCGGTCTCGCTTACGTCTGGCGCCGCCACCACGCAGGCCGCTACTTCTTCATTGCGCAAGACCGATTCTCGACCGAAGACGATTGCCTGTCGCACGCCGGTGAAGCGAAGCAAATGCGCTTCCACTTCTGCGGGGTTCACCTTTTTACCTGCGACGTTGATTACGTCGGAGTTCCTACCGACGATTTTAAACCCGGAACCGGCACGCACCAGCAAATCGTCGGGAACAAAAATTCGATTGCCCAATCTTTCTTCATCTGGCTCTGGAAAATAGCCATCGCCTACAGCAGCGCTGCGCACCTGAATCTGGCTCGCTGATCCCTGTGGATCTGCGAGTTCAAGGTTGACGCTGTCCATGGCTTCGCCAACGAACCCTTCGTTCTGGTTTGCTGCGTCGCGGTCGTAGCAAATCCCGCCACACTCGGACGCACCGTAAAACGAGTGGATTGGCAGATTAAACTTTTCCTGGAATCTCTTGGCGGTTGCGACCGGGAGAGGGGCGCCGGCTGAAATAAAGAGTCTAAGTTTTGGCAACACGGGAACATGCTCCATTTCACAAAATGCCTGATAAAAAACAGGCATTCCTGGGAAAACTGTCGCGTTGCTGCGGGCAAGATCCCCGAGGATGGCGCGCGGTGTTCTGTCACGACTGATGACCATCGGCACAGCGCGCGCAATTAGCGGCGTCAGAAGATTGCTGAAACCGTAGGAGTGCGAGATTGGGATGACGCCGAAATTCAGATCAATATCGGAAATCCCCATCGTGTCGCAAATCTGATTGCAATCGGCCAGTAGCTGTTTGCTACGAAAGCGGATTGCGCGGGGTGTGGCTGTTGTGCCGGAGGTAAGCTTCAGGAGATTTGGCGGATTCTCGCGCCAATCTGGTGTGCAGTCGGCTGTACCCACTCGAATGATCTCTGGTGAGCCTCCGCTGGGGACAGCGGACAACAAAGCCTTAACCCTGCAAATTTCTAACGCTTCGTCGCGTTGATGTTCGCTTATCGACTGTTCCAGAGGGAGAGCAACCAAATGCCTGCGCAAGCAACCGATCAAAACTGATGGCCAATCTTCATGGTTGCCGATCTGGACAGCGAGAACGTTGCCCTTGTGGAAAACGTCGATGCTTTGCAGCAAGTCGCGAGCGCGTTGTTCAACGTCGCCGAATGTTCGGAGCACTTCGCCGCTGGTCGCAAAAATAGCTGGCGCATCACGCTTTCGCGCGAGCGTTTTCTCCCAATCTTGCAGCAATGGATCGGAGGATTTCATCGCTTGCGCAGAGCTCGTTGCGCGAGTAGATTCCGCGCTCCTTTCCAAAGATGAAAACCGGTGTTCATCCAGAGTATTACGAGACCGATATTGTGTGCGCATGCGGTGCGGTATACCACAGCCGTTCCACGCGCCGCGATATTAAGATCGGTATTTGCGCCGCTTGTCATCCCTTTTTCACCGGCGAGCAGAAGTTCGTGGATACGGCCGGGCGCGTCGAGAAATTTGCCCGGCGTTACGGCAGCACTAAAGCCGCGCGGGCTGAAAAGAAAGCTTAGCTGAGCTGTAGCTGGGGGCGGCGACCCCGGCTGTAACGAACCCCGAATGCTCTCGGGGCTGCACATATGGACTTTAACTCCCTAATTCAACTCAAACGCGAACGCTTCGATCAACTCGAGCGCGATATTGCCGACCCGGCGCTTTTTTCCAATCGCCAGCGCGCCAAGGCGATTAGGCGCGAGCACGCGATCATCAAACAACTGCTGGCGAAATGGGATGAGCTCGAAGCCGCGCGTAAGCAATTGGACGACAATCGGGAGCTGGCAATGTCAGGCGACGTTGAAATCGCCGCGATTGCTGATGACGAGATTCCAGACCTCGAAAAACGAGTGGCCGACCTCGAACGCGAAGTTCAGATCGCGTTGTTGCCGCCGGATGAAATGGAAGACCGCGACGCGATCGTGGAAATCCGAGCCGGAACGGGCGGAAGTGAAGCGGCCATTTTCGCGGCTGATCTTTACCGGATGTACCAGCGCTATGCAGAATCTGCCGGCCTAAAAACCGAGGACCTCGAATCGAGTCCGTCGGAACTCGGTGGATTTAAGGAAGCGATCTTCCGCGTTTCGGGAGAATCCGTTTTTCGAAAACTGCGTTACGAAAGCGGCGTTCACCGGGTGCAACGCGTACCTGCGACCGAGGCGCAGGGTCGCATTCATACATCGACTGCGACGGTCGCGGTGTTGCCTGAGGCGGAAGATGTCGATCTTGAATTGAAAGCGGAAGATTTGCGAATTGAAGTCTCGCGCTCCGGCGGGCCGGGCGGGCAGGGCGTGAACACAACCGATTCGGCCGTGCAAGTGTTGCACATTCCGACAGGCACAATCGTGCGCTGCCAGGACGGTCGCAGTCAGATCAAAAACAAAGAAAGAGCGCTTTCGATCTTGCGCGCGCGCCTGCTGGAGCGAAAGCAGCGCGAGGAAGACGAAAAATATAGCGCGCAGCGCCGCGGCCAGATCGGCACTGGCGGGCGGGAAGAAAAAATTCGTACCTACAATTTCCCGCAGAACCGCGTGACCGATCACCGCATCGGTTTGACGCTTCATAACTTGGATCGGATGATCGATGGCGACCTCGGTGAATTGATCACCGCGCTGCAAGCCGCTGGCGTGGCAGAGCGGCTGAAGGAATCGGCAACTCAAGGAACGACGGCTTCCCAGCCGTCGAAAGCCTGACGGCTGCGCGTTCGCCAAGACTACGATGAGCCAAGCAGAAGAGTCGCTCCATTGGCCGCAGCACTCAAAACACCATTGCGTCCGGTGAGCTAATTTGTTACAAACGGCGTGATGGACCCCCAATCGCTCACCATTCTCGTGGGAGCATTCCAGCGCATCCTCAGCATCCTTATCGGCGGGATGTTAATCTATTTCGGTTATCGTCTTTTCCTCAGTCTGCCCGGCAAGCGCGGACGTGATGGTGGCAGTGGCGAGTTTTCTCTTGGCGGAGCAAACAAGGTCAAGTTGAGCAAGGTTGGACCTGGAGTGTTCTTCGCCGTTTTTGGCGCTGGACTGATTGCGTATTCGTTTGCGAAGCCAATGAAGGTGAACATTCCTGGAGCGGCTCCAAACGCTCAAAGTTCCCCGCCCGCCGCAAATGCGCCAAGTGCAGGCACTGGTGCTGTCGCCGCAGTCGGCTTCAGCTACGTAGGTGCGGTTTCCGCTCCTGAAACTGATGAGGATCGGGCGCGCATGCGAAACGAAACTCAGCAAGACATAATCATTCTGAACCGCGCACTGGATGGCGCGAACGCGTCCGAGCGGCCACAAGTGGAACGCGCTGTCGTGAGAGCCAAGGTCGCGCTGATGGAACCGCTGTGGGCCGACGACTGGGGCGAGCTCAAGGATTTTCGTGACTGGCTCGCGAAGGGTGGCACGCCGCCAGATAAGACACGACCTGCGGTCGATTATTTTCAACGAAAGTAGGCTGCTGTGCAGAGGTATCTCGCTGTCGCGCTCGTAATCACGACGTGCCCAGGCGCGACTGTCTTCGGGCAGAATGTGTCGCGGCTTTATCCAGAGAAAACGCAACAAGCGGATGCCGCGCGATGGAGCGAACAAATCCAGGCTGAATATCGCGACACCATCCTGCCGCAGCTGACGGACGAAGAGCGCAGCGCACTCGGTACGGTCAAAATCGCGGTTCCGCTTTCAGGGCCTAATGGAGATCCGTTCTCATTCTACACTGACGACAAGGGCACGATTTACCTGCCGGCGCTCTCCCTACGATTTTTTTCGGATCTCTGCGTCGCGAATGCCTGGCTCAATGCTCATGGATACGACGGCACCACTGTGCGCGATTATGTCGGTGTGCTCCTACGCGAGGCGACACTCTCGCCGGGAGCTCCACTCCCCGCGGTTTTTCGCACACTCGGCATTCCCGATAATGCTCGCGAAGAAAGCGCAGTCGCTAATCGCGTAGATCGAAACTTTGGAAACACGATTGTCTTTTTGCTCGCGCACGAGCTAGGACACGCGTTGAAAAAGCATGACACCCATTCACGCGATCCGGTTCAGAAGCGGAGACAGGAAATCGAGGCTGACGCATTCGCGATCGAAGTCATGCGACGGATCGGGCAGGTGCCGCTCGGAGTGGAGTTCTGGTTTGACGTCGAACGGATTGGACATGTCCAAGGTATCCGGCGCGTCACGAGCGCTCGGTTTCCCACGGAAGCAGAATGGCAGAAGTACCTCGCTGGTTTGGATCACCCAGTGACGAGTGAACGACTGGACGCACTTGCTACCGCTGTCGAAAAGGCTCCGGACTCATTCGCCCGCAATCAAGCCGATCAAGCGCGCTGGACTCGAAATTCAAAAATATTCGCGCAGTATATGCGCTTGGGCGCACCATCTGCCGCCATCGGGGCGGCGCGTGTAGCTGAGTATGAACGGGTGCGCGACTTGCACTTGGAGGACCTCAAGCCGCGCAAAGCAGCCTTCACCATGCCTGGCAGTGAGCAGGAACCGCCCTTCAATGGCTTATTCGCTGTGCGCAGAACCGCCGCTGGGGGCGGGCAAGACAGAATGGACCTTCTGCTGTTGCGCATGGGGGACGATATAACAGGTGGCTACTCGAATGGCAAAATCGATGGGTTTATTCAAGGGGACATCCGCAATGGCGTATTGCACTTCACGTGGCGTGAGGGTAATGCAAACGGTCACGGCGTTGCGCAAGCGCAGGGCGAGACACTTCGCGGGACTTGGGGACTCGGCGAATCAGAGCAGGGCGCCGGCGAGTTTAGTGCGGAACGGCAGAAGAAAGAGCGCAAAGCGCCCTAGCTCCCTGTTCCTCAACCCACGGATTCGCGTAGGTTACAACGCATGACCGTGCTCGAAGTGTTGCAAGCGGCGACGGCGCATTTGAAGAAACATGGCGTCGAGAATCCGCGGCTGAATGCGGAACATTTGCTCGCGCACGTGCTGGGGCGGAAACGAATCGAGCTTTATCTGGATTTCGAGCGGAAATTGACTGAAACAGAACTCGGGCCCTTGCGCGAATTGGTGAAGCGTCGCAGCGAAGGCGAGCCGCTCCAGCACTTGTTAGGCACCGTCGAATTTTGCGGACTCACTTTTCTATCTGACAAACGCGCGATGGTTCCTCGGCCGGAAACAGAAGAACTCGTCGAGTCCTTAAAATCCGAAATCGAAGATCCAAAATCCAAGATTGTGGATGTTGGTACTGGCAGCGGCGTGATCGCGCTCAGTCTCGCAGCGGAATTTCCTGAGGCACGGATTCTCGCGGTTGATATTTCGGATGACGCGCTCGCACTCGCGCAAGAAAATGCCATCAGGCTTGACTTGGGCAGCCGGGTCCAGTTTCTGAAAAGTCGTTTGCTCGAAATCATCGAGGGAACTTTCGATCTAATTGTTGCGAATCTTCCTTACATCTCATCGCAAGACCGGCACACTCTTTCGCGAGAAGTATTGCGTGATCCGGAAGTTGCGCTGTTTGCCGGTGCGCGAGGCGATGAGCTGGTGCGTGAGTTGATTGATCAAGCCCCAACGCGGCTCCGACCGGGCGGTATGCTGGCTCTGGAAATAGGACTCGGTCAGGGCCAGGCGCTTCTTTCGGTCCTGACGGAAAAAAATTACCGCGACATTTGTTCGAAGAACGATTATAACGGCGTGACACGGTTCCTTTTTGCCAGGTATGGATAAGATCCTCGTCCACGGCGGTCATCCGCTTTCAGGTTCTATCAAGGTGAGCGGCTCGAAAAATTCATCGCTGCCGATCCTCGCCGCAACGCTGCTCACCAAGGAGCCTTGTATTGTTCACGGTGTGCCCGACCTGAGCGACACGCATTACATGCTCCAAATACTGACCCATTTGGGGGCGCAGGTGGAGCGCGCCAGCGGAACGGTCAGCGTGACTGCAGAAAAGACCCACTCCGTCGCGCCGTACGACGTCGTCCGTAAAATGCGCGCTTCCGTTTGCGTGCTTGGACCGTCACTGGGCCGTTGCAAGGAGGCGACCGTCGCTTTGCCCGGTGGTTGCGTCATTGGCGACCGGCCAATTGACTTGCATCTCAAAGGTTTCGAAGCGCTCGGGGCGGCGGTGCGCGTGGAGGGTGGCGACATCAAGGTTTTCGCACCGAAATTGAGCGGAGCAGTCATCAACATGCAGAGTAAATTCGGCCCGACTGTTCTCGGCACCGATAACGTCATGATGGCGGCCGTGCTGGCTGATGGTGTGACGGTTATTGAAGGAGCAGCCCAGGAGCCCGAGGTAGTGGACCTGGCAACGTTCCTAAACAAGATGGGCGCGAAGATCGAAGGCGCGGGGACGCGCCGGATCATCATCGAAGGAGTGCCTGCGTTACATGGAGCCGAACACCGGGTAATCCCGGACCGGATTGAGGCTGGAACATTTCTGGTGGCGGGTGCAATTGCCGGAAAGGGCGTCACCGTCAAGCGAGTGGAACCGGAGCATGTTCGCGCAACCACCAATGCGCTGGCGAGTTGTGGCTATCACATCGATATCGGCGACCGTGAGATTTCGATCCTTCCGAATGGCGCCGCCAGCGCGCTTGAGCTAACAACAGCACCATACCCAGGCTTTCCCACTGACATGCAGGCGCAGATGTGCGCTCTACTCTCCATTAGCAAAGGCACCAGTTCCGTGACAGAAAATGTTTTTCCGCAGCGTTATATGCATGTGGCGGAGCTAAAACGCATGGGCGCGCAGGTGCAATTGGAGGGTGCTACCGCGGTGATCGATGGTGTGGATTATCTTCTCGGGGCACCGGTGATGGCCAGCGACCTACGGGCGTCAGCCGCGCTGGTGCTTGCAGGGTTGAAAGCCGACGGAATTACCGAAGTCAGCCGCGTCTATCACATCGACCGCGGCTACGAGCATCTCGATGAAAAATTGAGCGAACTCGGCGCACACATCGAGCGGGCAAAAGCAGCGTAGTCCAATCTTTTTCCTTGCTCTCGCGGCGGCCAAGGGGCAGTCGTTATGATACGCGAACGAAAGGATAAATATGGATCAAACCCCTCCGCCACCTCCGTCAACTTCATCCGATGTCCGAACGTGGTGTGTCCTCTGTCACGCCAGCGCATTACTCGGATTGTTTTTTCATTTCCTGGGCCACATCTTGGGACCGCTTATCGTTTGGCTCATGAAACGTGGCGACTCTCCCGAGATCGACGCCTACGGAAAAGAATCGCTCAATTTTCAAATCTCGATGCTGATCTATGACGCCATCGCCGCGATTCTTTGCATCGTACTCATAGGCGTTCCGATTTTGATCGCGCTCTGGGTGTTGAACACTGTACTTGTCATCATCGCATCAGTGAAAGCCAGCCAGGGAGAGTTCTATCGCTATCCGTTTACGATTCGGCTGATCAATTGATTGGTCTTTCACGTCGAGCGGTTGTCATCAATCGGCGCAACGTCTTTAGATTGATCACATCTTCTCGTAATTCTTTCCCCTTCGGCGTTTCCAGCACTTTCGGGATTTTGCGGAACCGGCGATCGCCCATGATAAAGCGAAAAGCAGGGAGCCCGATTTTGCCCCTGCCGATATGTTCATGTCGATCCACCCGCGAACCGCAGGCAGTTTTGGAATCGTTTAGATGGATTGCCACGAGACGATCCAAGCCAACCACGCGACCGAATTCGCGGAATGTCTTCCGAACCGAGGCCTCGCTGCCGATGTCATAACCCGAAGCGAAAACATGCGCGCTATCCAGGCAGACACACAATCGCTCTGGTTCACGCACGTGGCTGATAATGTACGCGAGGTGCTCGAATTTGTTCCCCAGGCATGAGCCCTGGCCAGCGGTCGTTTCGAGCGCGATCCGTGTTTTGATTTTCGGAAGACCAGAAAACACGCAATCAATCGATTCTACAATTTTTTCAAGTCCCGCTTCTTCACCCGCGCCGAGGTGCGCACCGGGATGCAACACCAAGAATGGAAGTTCCAGCCGATCGGCGCGAACCAATTCTTCCGACAGCGAACGGATCGAATTTGCGTGAAACTGTCCGTTCGTGGCGGCGAGATTGATGAGATAGTTCGCGTGGGCGAAGATCGATAATAATTCGCTGCGTTGCTGATGTTCGAGGAAAATCCGGATTTCGTCGCGGGTAAGCGGGCGGGCGAACCACTGCATGTTGTTCTTCACGAACATTTGCATGGCAGTGCAGTCGATCGAGCGCGCGCGCCCAATCGCCAGGTTCACGCCACCGGCAATCGACATGTGCGCGCCAAGGAGAATTGGATGAATCGGCGATTCGGCGAATCGGCGAACTGGTGAAGGCGCCGTTTCTCCATCTCGGCGTTGCTTCATTTCGTTTCTCTTCACTATTGGCTCTTCAAAACGGCTGGGCGCCAATCCGGCTTCTTCAGGCTCCCTGTGCCCGCGTATTCCAAAAGTTTATATACCGGTGTGAGCAGCACGCCGGGTCCCTTCATGTTGAGCCGCAGATTGAAATCGAGCTTGTCATCGAGAAAATGGACGTCGCCATGACCCAGCATGCTAAAGAGCGTGCCGTCTGCGTCGAAAGAGTCGGTATGAATGATTCCCTGATCGATCTTGAAATCTGCACTCGCTTTGTGCGCGATGCTGTATCCGCTGCCGGGAAGAATCCGGTTCAGAATTCCCGAGAGGGGCCCGAAAATAGGGATGGCGAAGACATCGCCGTTGGTGACTTCCACTTTTCCACGGCCGCGCATGGTGCGCGGATCACTGCCGAGCCCGGTGAAATCGTACGTGCCGTTTAGCAGGCCGAGCGCTGTCTTGTAGTTGTAGTACAAGTCAGTCAGCAGCGGGAAATTGATCTCGCTTACCGAAATATTTGCCCGGTAACGCGGATCATTTTTCGCAAGTGAAATGTCGGCGTTTCCACGCAACGTGCCTGAGAGAAGCGCGCCACGAAGATCAATGATTTGCAATCGGTCGTTGGTGAACAGCAATCGCGCGGAGATGCGATCCAAGGACAATGTTTTCCCAAGAAAGACGTAATCCATTCCGTTCGCGCCCTCTACCTTGACCTCCAGACGTGTATTCTTCCCGCCGCGAAATTGATACAAACCATTCGCCGTAACGGACGGCGGCCGCCGAAATTTATAAGGCGCCACCGTGTTCCAAATTTTTGGATCAATCCAAAAAATGACCTCGGCAGGATTCAATGAACTTTTGATATTGGAGATGCGTACCTCGTGTTTTTTAAAATCGTAGATAAAACTGCCCGTTCCAATGCCTTCATTGCGCGCGACGTGTAAATCCTCACAGGCAAGCGCACCGTCGGCGAAATGGATTTTAGTATCCGCATTGTTCATCCATGTGCCCCGGAACCGAGTTCGACCCAAAATGAGGGTCCCATCACCTTTCCAAGTTTCCGGATCGTGGTCCTGGCCTCGGATCGCGAGGCGAATGGCAGGTGGACGTTGCCATTCCCACTGCCGGAGAAATGCATTCAATTCTGGGGGGGCGATCATACGCACCGCCTCGGGGACTATTGTGCTCTCGATGTTTAGGCGAAAATCCGCCGGCGCATCAAAAAGATCAGCCCGGACCTGGCCGGTTTGATGTCGCAGGCGCAGGTCCCTGACCAGTGTGCGCTCGCCGTCCCACGAAAAATCAGCCGTTAGATCGGAAAACGGAACTTTCTTGTAAGCGAACCGGCCAAAAGCAACGTGTCCGATGATATCTGGCTTGAAGCGATCCGATCCAAAATTTACGGAGCCGGAAACCTCGACCGCGGGCGGCGCTTGAAATTCAATGCTGTCAAACGGCTCGCCCAGTCCGAATGCATCAAGAAAGGCTTTCAAATCCAGACTGCTGCGCGTTTGGAAACTCGCGCCGCTGCCTTGCACATTCCAATTCGCGCGCCCGGCAAAACTGCCCATATCATCGCTCCATTCGCAATGCGCGATGGTCAGCTCTTGATTGTTCCATTCTGCGACTGCGGAGAGATCTTTCATTTCGTAGCTGCCCCGTTGCAGTCGATCGCCGCGAAGGGTTGCCTCGACGCGTGCCTTCTCGAGCTCAGCGACGTCCCCGCTAAATTTTATCTGTAGGGAGGGACGCGTAGCGGGAAACCTGAACTTTTGCAGTTCGTTCACCGCGCGCTGCGCAATCAACAATCGTCTTTGCCATTCTTCGGCTGAAAGCGCAGGCGACGGTTGATAATTCTCGCGCTTAATTAGCTGTCCAGTGGCCGAAATCCGAATCCCGCAAAAGATTCCCTCCGCCTGACTGACGTAAATTTGTTCTGGCGGAAAATAGACATGGGCGCGCAAGTTGGTCAGCGCAGCTCTGTCGCCTTTTTCATCCGCCGTTTTGAATGGAAGAATGATTTGCGCATCCCGCACGTCGAGTGCGTTGAGAAACGGCTCATGATGGATAAGCGCAGCGTAATTGATATCGAGCGAGACCTCGCTAATCAGGGCCAGAATGTTCTCGTGATTCTTGTAATCAAAAATCCGTACATTTTTTGCGATCAGACCGCGAAACGGGTCCAGCGTCAGGCGCCCGATGTTGGCTTCGACTCCGTGCTTGCGCAATTCCTCCACTACCCGGTCGCGCCATTGACGGCCAAATCCTCTTTTGGCGAGGTAATACCCACCGCCGCCAGCCCCAAGAATTACGCCAAGAATCATGAGGCGCACCAAGGTCACGGCGATTCGATGTGCCCAGGTTAATTTTCGACGCTGTCGAGGCGGCCGAACCTGCGGTGGTTCGAGGACGGGCGGCATGATCTTGGCAATCGTTAAGTCGTTGCGTCGAAGCGATGGGTCAATGTAGCGTCTTAACAGTTCAACTCTTCAACGTGATTTCAATCTCCGATCTCCCTGCTCTTAACGCGTCGTTTAATTTGATCAGCACGGTCTTCATTTCAATGGGCTGGTACTTCATCCGGCATGGCGCGTGGCGCCGGCATATGGCGTGCATGGTCACCGCCGTGGTTTCCTCGGCTTGTTTTCTGACGGGCTACATCATTTATCACGCGAACGTCGGCGAAAAATCTTCGGGATACACGGGATGGATTGCCGCTATTTATTTTCCGATACTGGCTACGCATGTTCTGCTTGCTTTTGTGACGCTGCCTCTGGTGGTTATTACCCTTATCCAGGTATTTCGTCGCCGATGGGATCGCCATAAGCAAATAGCGCGTTGGACGGTCCCGATCTGGCTCTACGTCTCAGTCACAGGCGTGCTTGTGTATTTGATGCTGTACAAATGGTTTCCTCCGGGTGCCTGACACCAGATCTTGCACTTGGCCATTAGTTGATGTTTGATCACACGGTGTTAGTGCCGCGGATGCGACAAGACTTATGGTGACAATTGCTACGTTCAATGATCCGGCCAAGGCGAGGCAACTAAAACGGCGCTTCCAGGATGCCGGATTGCGGGCCGATGTTCACAACGAGGCGTCGTTGCAGCAGGTTGGCTTCATGTCGCGCCCGCTTGCGAATGCGAAAGTAATGGTGGAAGACACCGATTTCGAGAATGCCCAAAACCTGATGGTCGAATGGGAGGCGACTGATCCCGATATCTCCGCGGCCCTTGTCCGTTGCCAGCAATGCAGCTCTTCGAATATCGAATATCCACAGATGACTCGAAAATTCATGACTCCTGCGCTGGTTGGTGTGCTTTGCGCGCTCAAAATCGTTCCCAAGGAGTTTTATTGCCAGGATTGCCATTTTACCTGGAGCAACCGGGAAGAGCGCACGATTGGACGCCTCTGGCATCGCTTCTTTCCAGGGAGCGAATCTGGCACCGGCGCCTCGTAGGCGAAACCGATTTCAGTTGGCGGCGATTGATTCCTCGCACACGATTCTTCTTGTGATGAATCCTGGGTTGCCTTGGCGTCTTCTGGTTCGGCCCGACTCTCGGATTCCTCTCGAAGTCTCGACGACATTCTACCAGCCATGAAGTGGCTTTTCGTCTTGCTGCTTGCGTTGATCATCTTCGGCGGCGCTGCCTGGTTTGGTTACAACACCTTTGTAAAAGAAGAAATCGCAGTAAAAAAAGAGCAGCGTGGGGAAGTTACGCCAGCGCCTATGCCAGACATTAGTCTTCCGGAGTTTCAGGCGGCGACCCAACTACGACAGGAGGGAAAACTGACTGCAGCTCGCGACGCGCTTATCGGATTTATCCAAAAATATCCCAACGGACAACATGTCGAAGAAGCGAAGGATCTACTCGGGGAAACAAATGTTGCGATTCTGCTCTCGCGCTATCCCTCTCCGGAGAAGACGGAGTACGTCGTAAAATCTGGAGACGTGCTGGCCAAGATTGCGCGGAAGCTAAAGACGACGCCCGAGATCATTATGCGGATGAATAATTTGAGTGGCACGATGCTGCACATTGGCGAACATCTGCTCATTTCGCATCCCGATTTCTCGATCGTTATTCAACGAAAGGCAAGCCTGGTTGCGCTCCTGAATCACGGTGCATTTTTTAAGCAATATCATGTGCGTGAAGCAAAGTTACCTGGCAAACAGTCAGCTAAAATCTCCGCAAAAGTTGCCGAAACCATGGCTTGGAAGGACGGAAAACGCGTTGGCATCGGCAGCAGGGAGTACCTCAGCAGCACGCGATGGATCCGGTTGGCCGGCGCAGCAGGTTACACTTTGTATTCGGTACCGGATTCTGCACATCCCAATCTCGATCAGCCGCCGCCGCCAGCGGGTCTTGGCCTCGCGGCTTCAGACCTTGAGGAACTCAGCAGCCTTGTAAACAAGAGCACCGCTGTCACGATAACTGACTGAGTTACAAAGTTAAAAATGGATGGGGGACGAACACGATCGTAAGAGTTGCTTGACCTTGTAACCTTTCTAACCTTTCACCTTTTAACTTTCCCATGGACTGGCAACCGCTCGATTTTGAAAAACCGATCTTTGAGCTGGAACGGCGCTTACAGGACTTAAAGAATCACTCCGACGCGCATGATGTCGATCTTGATTCGGCTGTTAAGGCCGTTGAGGAAAAACTTCGTGAAACGCGGCGGGAAGTTTATGGCAAGCTTACTGCGTGGCAGCGGGTGCAAATCGCGCGGCATACGCAGCGGCCGTTCGCCATGGACTACATCGAACGGTGCTTTACAAATTGGATTGAGCTGCATGGAGATCGCCGCTTTGCCGACGATCGAGCCATGCCTTGCGGTCTGGCCACACTTGGCACGCAGCGCTGTGTCGTCATCACTCATCAAAAAGGCCGCAACACAAAAGAAAATGTGATGCGCAATTTCGGTTGCGCCCATCCTGAAGGTTATCGCAAGGCACTGCGATTGATGCGACTGGCCGAAAAATTTCGCGTGCCGGTCATTTCATTGATCGACACGCCAGGCGCTTTTCCCGGAATCGGATCGGAGGAACGTCATATTTCAGAAGCAATTGCTGTAAATCTCTTCGAAATGATGAGGCTTCGCGCGCCGATCATTGCCGCGGTCATCGGCGAAGGCGGCTCAGGCGGCGCGCTTGGGATTGGCGTGGGGGATCACATAATGATCCTGGAAAACGCGTATTATTCCGTAATCAGCCCAGAAGCGTGTTCCGCGATCTTGTGGAGGGACCGCCGTCACGCCGCTGAAGCAGCCGAGGCGCTCAAATTGACTGCACAGGATTTATTGAAGCTGGAGGTAGTGGACCAAATCATTTCTGAACCGGAAGGCGGCGCGCATCGAGACTATGATTCTATTGCTGCGAATCTTGGCGCAGCATTGCGTCGGGCCCTGGATGAGATTTCTAGAATTCCAGCCGACGAACTATTGGAAAAACGATATCGAAAGTTTCGCCGCCTGGGTATCTTCTCCGAAAGCAAAACCGCCACCGCTTCAGCTCGCACTTGATCTGATGTTTGGGACCTGGGGTAAGTTACAGGGTGTCTGGTGGCTCAGCGCAGTCGTTGTGATCAGTTTGGCGCCTGCCAGTGCTGCCGAGCCGGAGTTTCGTTTCGATCACGACGCATTGGCGTTCGCAAATCAAACCGTGTTTGAATATCACGAAGGACACGCATCTCTGCGGAAAAAATCGGCGGTGAGGCGAGACGCATATAATCGCCATTGTTTCGTACTATGCCGCACGGCAATGCAATTTAAAAAGTTCGCGCGCTTCGACCCCCACGGCGCTCCGTTAGATGATGCATCATTGGCTACTCGTGTTCGCGCTGTGACACACCGGGCAGCTTGGGCAGAGCCATTGGCGGAGAATCAAAGAATTGTTTTTCCAGGATACGAGGATCTGCGAGAAATGAGCAAGGCACGCCGCGAACTTCTGCAACGAACCATCGGCCATGGCTGGCCCAGCTACTTCCGAATCAGCAATGCGCGCATGATGTTTCAGCCGGGCGGCGGGTATCAGGAGAAGACTCACGCTCGTTTAAATGCAGCCTTGGCGCGCGATGAGATGTTCGTTGGTTTCCTTACTACTTATCCTCGCCTCAGCATCAATCACTCCGTTTTGATTTATAAACAAAAGTCTTTTTCTCCGAACCCTGGAGTTGAGCGTTATTTAGTTTACGATCCTAACCACCCGGAATCGCCGCGCGAGCTTGTCTGGTCTCCGAGCACTCGCAGTTTTTCGTACCAGAAAGATTGGGATTTTATCGGGGGCTTCGTTCGCGTTTATCAAGTTTACAGCAAGTGGTTGCAGTAGTTTGTCGTTCCGAGCGAAGCTAAAGAATCTCTCAATATTTATGTCTGCGAAAATATTATAGATAGCAGCAAGAGATGTCTCCATTTCGCTCGACATGACACGAAAGCGAACCAATGCCGGATCAACCATCACCGCCCAAGCCCAGTCCACCAACGCCCACCCCGCCTCCTGAACCATTGCCGCCGAATCCGCTGCCGGTTCCGCCCGTGGGAAGGTGAGATTCTATTTTGCTCGCGGAAACAGAAACCGCAGCGCCGGTTCAACCCGCGCTGCCCAAGCCGCTTCGCTGTGATCGGCGGACTGAGCTTCCATGTATTGAAGATCCTTGGGAAGTTTCCAGCCTTTCTCAACGAGACGTTTGACTAACTCGCGTGCTTGTTCCCAACCCGGTTCGGCTGTGCCGGTGTCGAGCCAGATTTTCAATGGTGGCTTCTGCTCGATAGACTCGACGAGTCGATAAATCGCGAAATTGTCCCACCAGATTGACGGCGACATCACCATGAGTCGACCGAAGGCATGCGGATAAAAGATTCCAATCGCAAGCGTTACGAGACCGCCCAGGGAGGAACCGCCTAATCCGGTAAATTCCGCATCCGGGTTGGTTCGATACTTTCGGTCGATGTAAGGTTTGAGTTCGTTGACTAGGAAGTGCCCATACTTTCGGGCCAGACCTTTGCTGCGTTTCTTGCGTTTCGCCTTGGCATCGATCACTCCCCGCGTGGGAGCGTATTCGTGGATGCGTTCCTCGCCCGTGTTCGCAACTGCCACGATGATGAGCGGTTCGATAAGGCTCTCTTTAATCAAGCGTTCGGCGGTTTCGTCCACGCTCCATTCCACGCCTGAAAACGACGTCGCAGCATCGAAAACGTTTTGGCCATCGTGCAAATAGAGCACTGGGTAACGCCGTCCGGAGAGAGGCCGATAGCCGCGCGGCAAATAAACCAGGACGTCGCGTCGGTTTCCGAGAATCTTCGACGGAAATCCGGGGTGCCGTTTAATATTTCCAGTAAGCGTATGCTTGGGCATCGAAAAACGAGACGCTTCGCCGAAAATCAAAGGTAGCGCAAGCTCCTCAACTCCACCGGTAGGGCGGATTCGTCTTTTGGCGAGCTTGCGATTTGGCCGTCCCGCAACCAAGATGGACGGGCTATTTCAATGAACGAACGTTACATCAAATGGTACACGCCGTGGCTGAACCGCGAATTTGAAATGCTTGTATTCGGAAACGGTGGCGGGCTGCCGCTAATTCTCTTCCCTACCTCGTTTGGACGTTATTATCAAAACAAGGATTTTGGCTTGGTCGGGTCTATTAGCGGCCATGTCGAGGCGGGCACAGTGACGGTCTACTGCCCAGACGCCATCGACTTGGATAGTTTTTACAACAAGTCGATTCATCCAGCCGATCGGATGCGCACACATAACGCCTATGAAAATGTAATCGTGCGCGACGTGTTCGATCTCGCGCGCCGCGAATGCAACTGTCATCGTGTGGCAATCACCGGAGCCAGTCTTGGTGCCTATCACGCTGCGAATATTGCTTTTCGTCATCCGGACGCCGTCAGTCATCTCATCAGCTTGAGCGGCTCGTTCGATATCAGCTCATTTTTCGACGGTTATCATGACGACAACATTTATTTCAACAGTCCCTACGAATACCTGCCGAACATGCCCGACCCATGGAGATACAATCACATGGGCATCATCCTCGGCACTGGCGAATGGGATAACACACGCCACGAATCCTATCGCTTGTCTGAGATCTTGAATTCAAAAGGCATCAAGCACTGGCTCGATGACGGAAAGTGGCGGGGCCACGATTGGAATTATTGGCGCGACACGTTGCCGCATTATTTGTCGGTCTTATGATCTGTTTGTTTCAATGAAACTTGTGATTGCCGCGACTGGGGCTAGCGGAACGATCTATCTGCAAAGGTTGCTGGCACAGATCGATTGTTCCGCTCACGAGGTTCATCTGGTCATGAGCGCGTCCGCGAGTGACGTTGCGAAGCAGGAGCTCGATGATTTCAAGACTCCTTCAAATGTTTCGCAGCATGCTGAAAATGACATGAACGTACCATTCGTAAGTGGCTCCGCGCGTTTTGACGCGATGGTGATTGTCCCGTGTTCGATGGCAACACTGGGTCGAATCGCTTCGGGTTCCAGCGACAGCGCGCTGTTGCGGGCAGCCGACGTTTTTTTGAAGGAGCGGCGAAAATTAATCCTCGTTCCCAGGGAGACACCCTGGAATTTGGTTCACGCACGCAATGTGGTGACGCTGCTCGAAGCCGGCGCCATTGTAATGCCGGCGATTCCCTCGTTCTACAGCCGTCCCGATTCCGTAGCCGCAGTCGTAGACACGGTCGTTTGGCGTATTCTCGACCAAATTGGGCTGCCGAACCCCCACACATATCGTTGGGGACAGGAAAGCGCGTCGGCAAAACGCAAGAAACATTGAAAATCGAAGGTTGGCTGGCACGGTGGTTGATCTCGTTCGGATTTTATTTGCTCCAGGTTTGGGCGCGCACGTTGCGTTACGAAGTCGATGACCGGTCGGGCGTTGTCGGCAGACCGGTGACCGAAAATTATATCGGAGCGCTTTGGCACAATCGCTTGCTCATTTTTCCATTCGTTTTGCGGCGCTTTTTTTCCGACCGTCATGGTGCAGCCCTAATTAGCGCCAGCCGCGATGGAGACTTGCTCGCCGACGCGATTCAACGGTTTGGCTACGATGTAGTCCGCGGCTCGAGCTCGCGACTGGGGGCGAGCGCTGTTCGTCAGCTTAATGAGGTGCTGGCGGCCGGTCGCGATGTGGTGATCACTCCGGATGGTCCGCGTGGTCCTGCTTACGAACTTGGTCCCGGCATTATTTTCCTCGCACAGAAAACGGGCGCTGCGGTGTTGCCGATGAATCTGGAATTCTCGCATTGCTGGCGACTTGGGAGTTGGGACCGATTCATGGTGCCGCGACCATTTGCTAAAGTACGCGTTCTCGTTGGCCAGCCGCATCGCGTCGGAACGACTAGTACGTCGGAGGAATTTGAAAGGGAGCGTCTTGCCTTGCAGAACACCATAATGGGGCTGGTTGAAATGCGCTGATGCCCGCTACAGCATTGCACTTGCACGCCGGACAGTCGCAGGCAGGATTGCCTCCATCACTATGGCGAAATTGATCGATGGACGCGCTATCGCGGAGAAAGTTTATGTCGATCTTCGTCGTGAGATCGCGGAACTAAAAGCAAAGAACGTCACGCCGGGCCTTGCGGTGGTTCTCGTCGGCGACGACCCGGCATCGCGCGCTTACGTGCGCTCGAAAGACAAAATGTGTCGCGAACTTGGACTGCATTCACTGAAGTTGGAATTACCGGCGTCGACCACTCAGACTGAGCTTCTCAACCGCGTCGAAGAATTGAACGCCGACTCCAACATTCATGGGATCCTTGTTCAATCACCACCGCCGGCGCACATCGACGAAGCGGCCATCGTTAGTGCCCTCGATCCGCGCAAAGACGTGGACGGATTTCATTCGGAAAACATCGCAAAGCTCGTGCTCGACGATCCCACCGGCTTTGTCCCGTGCACGCCGCTGGGCGTCCAGCGTCTGCTAATAGAAAGCAAGATCAACATTAATGGCGCGCACGTTGTGGTTCTTGGCCGCAGCATGATCGTGGGGAAGACGCTGGCCCTCCTTCTCATGCAGAAAAACGAGAAGGCTAACGCCACAGTTACTGTCGTGCATTCACGCAGTCGCAATCTCGCGGAGATTGCACGCTCGGCCGACATCATCGTTGCGGCAATTGGTCGCGCTGGATTTCTCAAAGCCGATCACGTGCGCGAAGGCGCCGTCGTTGTTGATGTTGGAATTAATCGCGTCGAAGACTCAGCAAGTGAGCGTGGTTATCGCCTGGTGGGTGACGTCGCATTTGACGAAGTATCGGAAAAGACGGCGGCGATTACTCCGGTGCCTGGCGGCGTGGGGCCGATGACGATCGCGATGCTGATGTCCAACACGGTCAAAGCAGCTCGGCAATCGCTGGGCAAGCCGATGTGATTCGCTCAACCTACCGGTGAAGAGCGAACAATTTTCGTGGTGAGCAATTTCAAGATTGAGGGATTAATTCGCGCTGCACGGACGAAGAGCGAACCGATTTTAGGAGATAAAACCGCAGCGCGCGCCAGTCGATTGATCCAGAGTCTTCCCCGATACATTTCGGCGGAGGCACGAGCGAATTCGCGAAGTGCGAATTGTCGATCTGTGCCGCTGATGATTTTCGCAATCGCAGTTGCAGCGAGCTCTCCTGAGCGAAGTGCGTAATAAATTCCTTCACCGGTAAACGGTTCCACGACGCAGGCAGCGTCGCCTATAAAAAGAAGATTTTCGTTGGCGCAGGGAACAGGCGCACGGGTGAGCGGCGTGATGGTGCGCCAGGGTTGATCAGCCGGGATTTGGAAGTGTCGTTGTGCCCATTGGCGCAGTCTGGAAATAGTGGGTGGCTTGCCGACGAGGCAAAGATTGAGCTCGATTTCGTTTACTGGAGCCTGACCTGAGTAACCTTCTCGAAGAAATTGTAGCACGATGCGTTTGCCGAAATTTCGCGGAAGTGGAATGTGCGCTTGCAATGCGACGCGTTCGCGTGCCTGGCGGGGCAGCAAATTGCGCAGCCTCGCCACGGTGGAATTTCGTCCATCTGCGCCGACTAACACCCTCGCAAGAAAACTTTCTCCGCTGTTCGTCTCAATTTTCCACCCAGGCTGAAACACGTTGTAGCCGCTCTCCTGTGGGGCGCGGAGGACCGGACGGGCCACAGGCCCGTGGCTGCAGGTTTTCTCGGAGTTGCTGTGCTTCAATGCGGTAACGGTTGTTTCCTCGCGAACGTGCACGCCAAGATCGCAAGCGCGCTTCAGCAGGAGGTCATCGAAAAGGCTGCGTTTTATCGACAACTCGCAATCCTCTCCGGTTGGAAAATCGACAATGACTTTGTGACCGTCGATGGCGATGAACTCGACTGAGGTGAGTCTGGAATGCGTCAAATCCCAAACCCGCTGCGTGAGGCCGAGGCGCTCCAATACAGGCCAGCACGATGGGTTCAAACAATCGCCACAGACTTTTTCACGCGGAAATCTTTCCCTCTCGACAACGAGCGTGTGCAAACCAGCTAGGGCGCAAAATGCTGCACAGCTCGATCCGGCCGGGCCGCCGCCCACGATCGCCACGTCAAATGTCTGCATTGGAGTATTGGAGTGAAGAAGTAATGAAAATCACTCAAACCATTACTCCACTACTCCATCGATCCAACTGCCGAATCGCCGCTGGCGCGCGATTCAATAGCGGAGCAAATTAACCCTAGATGAGCTGGTCTCTCCCAATTTTTCGCATCGCGGGCATTCAATTGCGGATTCACATTACGTTCTTACTGCTGATTGCCTGGCTGGCTTTTGGCTATTACGCGCAAGGCGGTTCCGCGGTGGCGGCCAGCCGCGTGATATTTGTTTTGCTTCTTTTCCTTTGCGTGGTGCTGCACGAATTCGGACACGCGTTTGCTGCGAAGGCGTTCGGGATCAATACCCCCGACATCACATTACTGCCGATCGGTGGAGTGGCGCGCCTTGAGCGAATGCCGGAGGAACCGGTTCAGGAATTAATCATCGCAGTGGCCGGCCCCTTGGTGAATGTGGTGATCGCGCTCGGTTTGTTTGTGGCAGGCGGATCCCAAGCGCTGCTCAATCCCTCGACCGTCGAAGGCGGCGGTCTCGTGGCTCAGTTGCTGACAATTAACATCATGCTGGTGCTTTTTAATTTGTTGCCGGCATTTCCAATGGATGGTGGGCGGGTGTTGCGCGCCCTGCTTGCCACACGACTAAGTTATGCGCGCGCTACCCAGATCGCCGCGAACGTCGGGCAAGGTTTTGCGTTCGTCTTCGGATTCATCGGGTTGCTGTGGAATCCATTTCTGCTCTTCATCGCGCTTTTCGTTTATATCGGTGCGTCTCAAGAAGCGGCGTTGGCGCAGATGAAAGATGTCTCGCGCAGGTTCCCGGTCTCCAGCGCGATGGTGCGCGAGTTTCGCACTCTCTCGGAAGATGCCAGTCTGCAGGAAGCAGTGGATGCTTTGCTTGCGACTTCGCAACACGATTTCCCGGTCGTTGATGATACTGGCAACTTCGCCGGATTGTTGACGCGTCAAGATCTGATCGCTGCGTTGCGTAAGAACGATCCCGCGCTTCGCGTGGGCGACGTGATGCGCCGAGATATTCCCACGGTGACTACCGGAACGCGTTTCGAAGAAGCGTTCCGTATCATGCAGGAGTGCAACTGCCCGGCAGTGCCGGTGCTGGATCGGATGAAGCGCCTGGTCGGTTTGCTCACTCCGGAGAATGTGACCGAACTGATGATGGTGCAATCGGCCATGCCCCAACGGCGGGTTTTGTGAGCTGGAGCGAATCAATAAATCCCAGCCGCTGTAGTCACGCCCCAGTGGGCCGTCTTCGTGATGTGAAAAGCAGCGCCTACGTACACCGGCGGCAGGCCGGTGGCTACAAAATTAGCAAATCGTTCTACGAACTGATGCGCATCGGCATCAGCACGTAGAGAAATGGCGTCTGAATTTTCAAAACGCCCGGGCTCATTTCGTCGATGAGATCGAGAAAGACTTCGTCTTCGGTCAACGCGCGCAGTGGTGCCATGAGAAATTCCGGATTAAACGCGATGGAAAAATCGCGACCCTTGTAGGCAACGGCGATCGATTCCTTCGCTTCGCCCACCTCCGGCGTGGTGGCAGTAATGTCGATATTGTTCTTGCCAAAGTTCAGCTTAATCGAGTGCGATTTATCGCTCGCGAGAAGGGAAACGCGCCGAAGCGAATTTAGAAATGTTTCGCGCTCGAGTTTTATTCGCTCTTTTGCCTCTGATGGAATGACCTGGCGATAATTTGGGTAATTGCCTTCGATCAATTTCGAGACGAGCAGCGTTTTATTGAGATCGAATGCGATCTGCCCGCTGCCCATGCTGACCTTGATTTCGCCATCATCGGTAAGCAGGCGTTGCAATTCTGTCACCGCTTTCGTCGGGATAATTAAGTCAGCTTCATGGCTGCGCGGGAATTCCAGCTCGATTTCGACCATAGCGAGCCGACGCCCATCCGTCGCCACAAGCGTCAGCTTGTTGTCCTTAAAACTGAAAAGAACGCCGTTAAGGACGTAGCGAGTTTCGTCCGTCGAGATTGCGTACGAAGTCTTGCGCAGTCCGTCGCGCAAATCTTTCTGCCGGATGGAGACAACTTTTGCGTCCTCGAACTTTGGCAGCGGCGGAAATTCTTCCTCGGGCAGCCCGAGGATTTTGAAAAAGCTTTGGCCGCTCCGGATGGAAGCAGCATTTTTTCCGTTAACATCTACCTGAATTTCACTCGAAGGCAGTTCACGGACGATGTTGAAGAGGCGACGGGCAGGGAGCGTGGTCGCCCCTTCTTTTTCTACATCCGCTTCGCAACTGCCCCGGACACCGACATCGAGATCGGTTGTCGTGAGATGGATTTCGTCGCCGTGCGCCTGAAGCAGAACATTGGAAAGAATGGGAAGAGTGGTGCGGGTGCTGACCACGTTTTGGACCTGCTGCAGGCCTTCGAGCAGTTTTTCTTTCGCGACACTAAATTTCATTATGACGGTCTAAGATGTAAAGCTTTGGGTTTTGTTCGGCAACCGCAATCTCACTAATGTCGGGCAACGCCACCACGGCGGATTCGTCCGGCGGCAAGTTTGTAGCCGCGGTCGCCGGAATCGCAAGCTGGAAACACACCACTTGAGGCTTAACGCTGAAGGGAACTGTCAATGAAGGATATGGTCTGGCGAATATTGTCTTGTTCGGCCATCCGTTTCTTTACCAGCTTGCAGGCGTGCATTACCGTGCCGTGATCGCGTCCCCCGAATGCGTCGCCAATTTCATTCAAGGACGCCTTGGTAAGTTCGCGCGCAAGAAACATCGCCACCTGTCGCGGAAAGGCGATGCTGGCTGGGCGCCGCTTGCTTGTCATATCGGCCACGCGCACATCGAAATGTTCGGCCACCCGCCGCTGAATTTGTTCGATTGTGATGGAATGGCGTCCTTCCTCTTGCAAAATGTCCTTTAGCAAATGTTCCACGACCTCCTGGGTCAGTTCCTTGCCGCTGAGTGATGCGAACGAAGCCACACGCATGAGCGCGCCCTCCAGCCGGCGCACATTTGTGCGAATGCGGCTGGCAAGAAATTGAAAGACTTCGTCGCCCAGTTTGATCTGCATGCCGCGTGCTTTTTTTCGCAAAATCGCCAGACGCGTTTCGATATCCGGCGGTTGAAGCTCAGCGGTAAGTCCCCATTCAAATCGAGAAACCAGGCGGTGCTCCAGATTTGCGATCTCCGAAGCGGGCCGATCGCTGGAGAGGACGATCTGTTTATGTCCATCGAAAAGCGTGTTGAAAGTGTGGAAGAATTCCTCTTGGGAACGCTCTTTGCCCCCGAGAAATTGAATATCGTCAATCAAAAGAAGATCGGCCTGGCGATACCGCTTCCGGAATTTGACCAGATTACTGTGCTGGATCGCGTCGATGAACTCGTTGATGAACAGTTCACTCGAAAGATAGATCACCTTCACGTTTTTCTTCTTGGCCCAAACATATTGCCCGATGGCTTGCATCAGATGGGTCTTGCCGAGACCGACACCGCCGTAAACGAACAGCGGATTGTAGGTGCGTGCCGGCGACTGCGCCACGGCGAGACTGGCGGCATGCGCAATTTCATTGTTCGGACCGACCACGAAAGATTCGAACGTGTTCCGTGGGTTGAGCCCAGGGACGGTTGCGCCTGGTTTTGTGTTAGCCGGTTCGGGTAAAATTTTCTCCAGCGGCTCGGCATCCTCGACGGGCATTTGCACGCTCGTTCCCGAAGGAGAGCAGAATTTTACCGGACGCGGGCTGCCGAGCGTCGTCACAATGGCAGTCTGCAACGCGGGCATATAATTACTTTCTATCCAAAACTGATAGATGTTGTTTGGAACGCGAAGAGTGAGCGATTTGTCTTTCGACTCGACAAGTTCGACGGCTGAAAACCAGCGTTTAAAGCTGTCTGCGCTGATCTGCGGTTTAAGCGCGGCTGATAATTGCTGCCACAGCTGTGCGCATTTCTTGTCCATAGCAGACTTGTTAACAGTGTTACACAATCGCCACACTCGCTGATAGCGCGGAAAATCGCTGGGTAAAACCCAGGCAAAGTCGAGCTAATCGCCAGCGTAAGTTCTGGGAGGAATCCTGAAGAAAAATGTCAAAAGTTCGTAAACACGAGGGAAAATGGACTGCGCTGAGCGCTAGAGATTGATTGGATGCCCTCACCTGGCGTTGCATGTTCCGTCGTTGTTCCAGTGCCTTCTGCGTGTCGTACATTCTCGCTGCTAAAAGTTTCTCAGAAATGTTCACAACTTATTCACATGCGCTCTTGTTTCGCTCTCGCCAGCGGGCTTGAGACTAGAAATCGCTTTCAAAATCGACAAGAAAAAAATGAACTTTATTTGAAATTTTATTTTCATCGCGGCCAAAAATTTTCTTGACTAGAAAAAGAAGCGCGCGTGTCCGAGAGAAAACAAAAAGAGAGTCCCGCTGCTGATTTTGGCGCGAGCTCGTCCGTAACGGGAGAGCAATCGCCGCGCGGAAGCGATCAATCGATCCGCGTTGCCATTGGGCCACTCCTGATTTGACCGAATTGACTCGTGCACGCAATTTTTCCGGCTCCAGAGTTCCACTGGAATGCCGATCAAAAAAATGCGGGCGATGCACACGAAGACAGAGAACGAAGCGAACTGCACCTTTAATTGGAACAGTAGCGCAATACGCCGAATTGTTTCGACCAGTGTCATTGCCCTTTTTCTTTCTGCTGCGCAGGCATATTCCGTCGATGAGCTGTTGCCACCTTTCGGCTTTCGTTGGAACGACTCGATGGCGCATGTGGAAGCGGTGCTGCACGGCGCGAAAGCGAAGATCACCTCCCGAGAAAAAAAGGAGAACCGGGACGTCTGGACAGTGGAAGGACTGCTTCATCCAGGGTTAAAGCGCACACTGTTTACTTTTAAGCAGAGAGCGCTTGTTGCAGTGGAATTGCAATACGAATACCCGGATTGGTCGATCGAGCGCTATAACCAGCGAATGGGAGAAATTCGCAAATACTTCGATGAGAAGTACGGGACGGGAAAATTGGTATCCCGTTCCCGCGATACTGATACCGACGTCGTCCAGACGCTGGTTGGCTATCAATGGATGGTCGGCGCGACGATGCTCGAGCTTTTTTATTTCTCTGCGCAACACGGCCCGCTGCTTTACCGGACTATTACGGTTGACTATAAGGCGATGTAGGCGGTTTCGTCGCCGGTGTTAGCTTTTTTCTAGTCTTCGAGGACCGGACCAGTTATCACGTCCTCCTAGCGAATGAGCCTAGGAGTTGTTCATGTCAGGGTCTGATGTCGCCGGATTAGCGAATCCTAACGTCGCAGAGATTGTTGCGAAGCTAGAGACCGATCCCAAGACCGGTCTAAATGCCGGCCAATTACAGGAACGTCTGAGCAAGTACGGACCGAACGCATTGCCAGAAGAAAAGAAGAGCGCGCTTTCCGGTTTCCTCGCGTATTTCTGGGGACCTATACCATGGATGATCGAGGCTGCGGCCCTCATGGCGTTGATTGTAGGAGACTGGGGTGATCTTACCATCATTACTTCGCTTCTGTTGTTCAACGCTTTATTAGGTTTTTGGGAGGAACACGATGCCTCCGATGCGCTCGACGCTTTGAAGAATTCACTGGCTTTAAAGGCGCGCGCGCTTCGCAGTGGAAAATGGGAGCAAGTCGATGCGCGGACGCTACTGCCTGGAGACATCGTTCGCTTGTATCTCGGCGACGTTGTTCCGGCCCACTGTAGGCTCATCCAGGGCGACTACATCAGCATCGACCAATCCGCGCTCACGGGGAAATCGCTGCCGGCCACGAAGAAATCGGGCGAAGGCGCGTACTCGGGCTCCGTCGTCAAACAAGGAGAAATGGTCGCCGTGGTTACCGCGACTGGGTCAAATACCTTCTTCGGACGCACCGCAAAACTAGTCGCAGGCGCCGGAAGCGTTTCGCACTTCCAGAGAGCCGTAATGAAGATCGGCAACTTCCTGATTATCCTGGCACTGGTTTTGGTGGTGATTTTGGTGGCCAGCCGTCTGTTCGATATGCGCGGCCACTACGATCGCGTAGTTTTGTTAAGGCTCGCCGAAATCGTTCTTATCCTCTTGGTAGCATCAGTGCCTGTGGCCATGCCTGCCGTACTCTCGGTAACAATGGCACTGGGCGCACGGATGCTTGCCAGGAGCAAAGCAATCGTTTCTCGACTCGAGTCAGTCGAGGAATTAGCCGGCGTCGACGTGCTTTGCTCCGATAAGACTGGGACCTTGACTCAGAACAAGCTTACACTTGGCGAAGCAGCACCCTGGCCTGGCACAGATTCGGCTACGTTGATTCTCATGGCATCACTAGCTTCGCGCGGCGGACAACGATCCGATCGACCTTGCAGTAATGGCGGGTCTTAAATCTACTACCATTTCTTTCCTCTAACGGCGATTATGCTCATCGCGCTCGCTCTGCTGGACGACGTGCCTATCATGACGATCGCCTTCGATAATGCCAGCGTGTCGCCTCAACCGGTCAAATAGGAGTTGGATCGTGTGTTAGTTATCTCTTCGGTTCTGGGTTTGCTTGGAGTTATTCAAAGCTTTGGTCTGCTCTACCTGGGCGACACTCTTCACCACCTGGATCATCCACAACTGCAGACCATGATGTTCCTGCAACTTGTGGCAGGTGGTCACCTCTTGTTATTCTTGACGCGCACTCGAAGAGCTTTTTGGAAGTCACCGTATCCGAACGCCAAGCTTTTCTTTGCAATTGTCGTTACCCAAATCGCCGCGGCATTCATGTGCAGCCAGGGTTGGCTGGTGCCACCGCTTCCCTGGAGAATCATCGGTTTTGTTTGAGCGTATAACCTGGCGTGGATGATAGTCCAGGACGTCGTAAAGCTGGGGATATATGGAATTCTGGAGCCGGCCCGTTTGTGGAAAAGATCGCTTTTCCAGCCACTTCGAGTTCCTATGACACGCCGGCCAGAGGCGGTTCGCTAACCTGAGGAGAACAACATGTCCAACTACCGGCAAAAACTTATCGTTAACCCGGGATCCAAGATTCGGCTGAAACACTTCAATCTTGGCTATCATGATAAACATGAGTCGCACAAATCGGCTTTGCGGGAGATTCAGGAGAACCTGCAGAAGATGGAGGAACTGCAATACCGGATGTATGCGGAGAACAAGCATTCGCTTCTCATTGTGTTGCAGGGACTGGACGCAGCCGGCAAGGACGGTATAGTCCGCCACGTTTTGACTGGCATGAATCCATCGGGCTGTGTTTCTGTTAACTTCAAGCAGCCGACGAAGGAAGAGCTAGCACATGATTTTCTCTGGCGAGTCCACCCGTATGTCCCAGCCAAGGGCTCAGTCGCAATTTTCAATCGCTCCCACTATGAAGATGTGCTGGTAGCAAGAGTCCACGGCCTGGTGCCGGAAAAAGTCTGGTCAAAACGATACGATCAAATAAACGATTTCGAACGGCTGGTCACCACTGAAAACAACACAACGGTACTCAAATTTTTCCTGCACATTTCAAAAGACGAACAGCTCGCGAGGTTCAAGAAACGATTGGATGACCCGGCTCGTCAGTGGAAAATCAGCGACTCGGACTATAAGGAACGCGAATATTGGGGTGATTACGTCGAGGCCTTCGAGGACGTGCTTGCCAAAACGAGCACCGAGCAGGCGCCTTGGTTT
This sequence comes from Candidatus Dormiibacterota bacterium, assembly GCA_035472675.1. Lineage (GTDB taxonomy): Bacteria > Verrucomicrobiota > Verrucomicrobiia > Chthoniobacterales > UBA10450 > Udaeobacter. Next base: position 12,668 of record DATIOX010000129.1, on the reverse strand, counting down.
ATCATTCCCTCGAATCATAAGTGGTTTCGCGATTTGGCTATCTCACAGATGTTCCGGTAGATTTCTCAACGTGCTCACTCGCCGGAACGGAATACGCGGCGTTTTTGGCAAAGAATTTTCATGCCACGCTTCGCCTCCTTCATGTGAATTATCCATATGTCGATTATGCGTTCGTTGACCGCGTTGGCACCCGTCTCTCCGAACTAATCGAAGCGGTGGGAGAAGCAGCTCGCCAAGAGATGGACGCCCTTAAGCAGATGGATTTTTTGCGCGGTGTGCCGGTTAAAACCGAAATCTGCCTCGGTTATGCCACCGAGAAAATCTGCAAAGCAGCCGGCCAGCCGAACGTCGACCTCATCGTCATGTCCACTCATGGTCGCACGGGTTTGAAGCACGTGTTCATTGGGAGCGTCGCCGAACAAGTCGTGCGTTACGCCGAGCGTCCGGTCATGGTCGTCCCCAGCTATCAAGCCAGTTCCTGAGGTAGAAATCCTATACGGAAATCTCTTGTTGATTTTACTTACATGATCAATTCGACGCCATCCTGCATTATGATCATACACGCGCTGTTGAACCACTTGAGCGGACCGCAGAATGGGAAATGGGTGAAGTGGAAGAAACGTTCCCGCGCGGGCATTGAATCCGTTGTGTCAGCATCGACGCGTTGCTTTTTGATTCTGGCTGTTTCTGTCATCCCTGCGGTTGCTCAAACACCTTCCGAGCAAATTAACCAACTCCCTTCGCAAGCCAGACAAGTCCACGGTGTCGCGGTGCCTGTCCCGAAGGAGATATTCCGTTCTCTCGATCAATTCCGGGACGCGAACTGGCGCGTTGTTAAGCGACCCGAGATAGCTGGCTGGAAATCACATGGTGATCAGGCGCAGATTGCAACTCTGCTCGGGATCGTAATAGCGGAAGGTTTTATCGCGATGGAAGCGGAAGATTCGACCGAGGTGAAGAATCTCGGCCGCACCGTGTTGACGTTAGCGAGAGGACTTGGGGTCGAGGAGCGCGCGCTCCGCCGTAGCCGTAGCATCATGGAACTTGCGGACAAGAATGAATGGACGAGTGCGCGGCAAGAATGGGATGCTGTGTTTTCAGATATTGAAGGCGGAATGATCGAACTCAAGAGTACAAAGCTTGCCCAGCTGGTAAGTGTCGGTGGATGGTTGCGCGGGGCCGAGGCGCTATCTGCGCTGTTGCTTCAGAAGTATTCACCAGAGCGGTCCGCGCTCATTCGGCAACCGGTTCTGGTTGATTATTTAGAGAAACAACTTGTCGCAATGAACAGTGACATCCAGGGCCGTCCGATGGTTGTAAAGCTACTCGATGGAATACGCAGAATTCGCACCCCTAGCGAAAATGGACCCTTGGCGGAAGAAACTGTCAGGAAAGTACACGGCATTTGTAAAGAGCTTGTGCCACTCGCGTCACGGCGGCTTGACTGAAGCGAAGAGGATCAACAAAGGGAGAAATGAAAGCCAACATATTTCACGGACCAAATAACATTCGCGTTGAAGAAGTGCCGCGCCCGACCGCCCAAGCCGGGGAAGCAGTCATCAAGATCACTTTGACGACAATCTGCGGCACCGACATTCACATCCTGCGTGGCGACTATCCCGTAGAGCCGGGTCTTGTGATCGGACACGAGCCTGTCGGCGTTATCGAGGAAATCGGTGAAGGAGTGACCGGATACAAGATTGGCGATCGCGTTCTCGTTGGCGCGATCACGCCCTGCGGGCAATGTCGAGCGTGCTTATCGGCGCAATGGGCGCAATGCGGTCACGGTGATGGCGTCGAAGCGATCGGCGGCTGGCGTTTCGGCAACACCATCAACGGCGCGCAGGCCGAATATCTGCTTGTGCCAAATGCACAGGCAAACTTGGCAAAAATCCCAGACGAGCTGAGCGACGAACAAGTTGTCCTGCTTGCCGATATCGCTTCGACCGGGTTCAGCGGCGCTGAATCGGCGAACATTCGCATCGGCGATACAGTGGTGGTTTTCGCCCAAGGACCGATCGGCCTGTGCGCGACTGCGGGCGCGAAGCTGATGGGCGCATCGTTCATCATCGGCGTCGAGAGCGATCCGGAACGGATGAAAATGTCGAAGCGGATGGGCGCAGATACGGTGCTCGATCCCAAGCAGTGCGATGTCGTCGCAGAATTGAAGCGTCTAACCACTGGTGGCGCGGACGTGGCGATCGAAGCGCTGGGGCTTCAGGAAACATTCGAAAATTGTCTCCGTTGCCTGCGTCCGGGCGGCACGCTGAGCAGCCTCGGCGTTTACTCAGGAAAGCTTCAGGTCCCCTACGATGCTTTCGCTGCCGGCATCGGCGATTACAAAATCGTGACGACGCTTTGCCCCGGTGGGAAAGAACGGATGCGCCGGTTGATGTCGATGGTACAAACGAAGCGCTTTGATCCAACGCCGCTTCTCACCCATACTTTCAAGCTCGATCAAATCGTCGAGGCGTACGAGCTCTTTGGCTCACGCCGCGAAGGTTGCCTGAAGGTGGCGATCAAGCCATAACGAACTCAAAGCACCTTGATGAAAACTGAAACTTTGGAGCCCATATCAAAGGCACAGACGAAATCGTCCTACATCAAATGGTTTAACGAAATCGGAATCGAAGATATTCCGCTGGTCGGCGGCAAGACCGCCAAGCCAGAGAGCAATAAATAAATATGAAACATCGAACCATCATCGGCGTTGCTATAATTTTGATTGTACTGACCGGTAACGCGTCTGCCGTTCAGCCTGCGAAAGAAAAAGCAAAGCCACAGGCAGGCAGCATCCAGCCATTCACGTATGGGAATGTTGTTTCGCATTTCAAAGCCGCTGGACTTCGAATCACTGAAGTGCAAAAGCGCTGCACCATCTTTTTTGAGGGCAAATGGAAGAACGCCAGTATTTACGATTATTGCGTCATCATGGTGGAAAACTCCGATGAGGATGTCCAAGTCACGTTTTATCTTACTGACGCCCACGAGATGAATTGGGTAACAGAATTCCTCGACGCCTCGTTCTTTGCCCAATCTGAAACTCAGAAACTCTTTTGGGCTTATGAACTCGGGACACGACATTCGCGGAGAGACGATCGGTCGCTTTCGCGTCGATTTTCATCGCTGGCAGCCGCGGCATGCCGAGATTCTCGTATTCAGCTTCACGCCGATTCGCGCTCGAGGTTAATCAAACTGTCGTGACGCGATCGGATGCGCAACATCACGATATTGTCGGCTACCGCTTTGCTGGGTTCGACTCCGGCCATTACAACCGTTTTCGCCCGGCCGGATCATGCTCGCGCAAGGAGGGGCCCCGCGCCGATAGCACGGCGGGTTCAACGTGAGGACGCGGTCCGATCGCTCGTGAGGGCTGAGAGGCGAGAAGAACAGAACCACGTGCACGCAGAACTTCGAGAAAGTTTCTCGTTTCTCCGGCGCCAGCTTTCCAAAGGATGCAAACAGATGCCTCGACTCCCCAGTGATCCGTCCTGAATAGTATGAACACGATGGCCCAGGCTATTATCGCCCCAAAGCTGAGACATCAGCCGCCAACAAGCCGGTTTTGGGAATCTGTCACCATTCTACATCGTCGCAGAACCACCGTCATCGCTGCGTTTTCGTGCGCCGCGATCTTGGTCCATCTCATTCTACGTTTCGCGGTACGCACATCTCCGGGAGTTTCCCAAATCCCGCTTCTGGCTGCGCTGGTTTTTGGCGGTGTTCCTCTCGTTTACGAACTAGCCAGAAATCTTTTACGTCGGGAATTCGGCTCCGATCTGCTTGCCGGAATCTCGATCGTCACTTCTGTCTTGCTTCACGAATACCTCGCCGGCGCGCTGGTCGTATTAATGCTTTCCGGCGGCGAAGCGTTGGAAAATTATGCGTTGCGCAACGCATCTTCGGTCTTGCGGGCTTTGGCAAAACGGATGCCCGCCATCGCACATCGGAAACGAGTCTCTGGGATCAGCGACGTAGCGCTCGATGACATCGCGGTCGGCGATACCCTGGTTATTTATCCGCACGACATTTCGCCGGTGGACGGAACTGTGATTGAAGGCCACGGAGTAATGAACGAAGCGTTCCTCACGGGCGAACCTTTCGAGATTACGAAAGCGCCTGGATCCGCCGTCATCTCCGGCGCCGTGAATGGTGAGTCCGCTCTCACGATCATAGCGTCGCGTCGCGCGGTCGATTCGCGCTACGCCAAAATCATGGAGGTCATGCGGGAGTCCGAGCAAAACCAGCCGCACCTGCGACGGCTCGGAGATCGATTGGGAGCGATTTATACTCCAGTCGCAGTCAGCATTGCGGTGCTCGCGTGGGTCAGCAGCGGCGAAGCCACGCGCTTTCTCGCTGTGCTTGTGATCGCCACACCCTGTCCGTTGCTGATTGCCATTCCGGTTGCGATTATCGGCTCAATCTCTTTGGCCGCGCGACGTTCGATCATCATAAAAAATCCGGCGGTCCTTGAACAAATCACGAGTTGCCGCACTGCGATCTTCGATAAGACCGGAACACTGACCTACGGCGAGCCCAAGCTAACGGAACAACTTATCGCGCCGCGCTTTGCACAAAAAGAAGTGCTCACACTGGCGGCGAGCCTTGAGTTGTATTCGAAACATCCGCTCGCTCGCGCCGTTCTCGCCGCGGCGACCTCGGAAAGGCTTCAGCTCCGGCAAGCGTCTCAGGTTAGCGAGCCTCCTGGTCAGGGATTGCGAGGAACGGTCGGTGGTCATGAGGTTCAAGTTATCAGCCGCGGCAAACTCATTACCGAAAAGATACCAGGCACCGAGCATCTTCCGCCGACCGTTGGTGGACTGGAATGCATCATCGTGATCGATGGGCGATTCGCAGCGGCGTTTCGATTTCGGGACGCGCCCCGCGCAGAAGGACGTTCCTTCATTAAGCACCTCGGACCGAAACATCAGTTCCAACGCATCATGATCCTCTCCGGCGATCGCGAATCGGAGGTGCGTTATCTCGCAGAAGAGGTTGGCATCAGCGAAATTCACGCCGAGCAAAGTCCGGAACAGAAGCTTACGATCGTCAGGCAGGAAACTGGGCGTGCGAAAACGCTATACGTCGGCGATGGGATTAACGACGCGCCGGCGATGATGGCGGCTACGGTAGGAATGGCGATCGGGCAAAACAGCGATGTGACAGCGGAAGCGGCTGACGTTGTGGCGATGGAAAATTCGCTGAAGAAAGTGGATGAATTCATGCACATCAGCCGCCGGATGCGTTCTATTGCTTTGCAAAGCGCCGTCGGTGGAATGTTATTGAGCTTTGGTGGTATGATGTTCGCCGCCGCCGGGTATCTGACTCCGGTAGCCGGAGCAATTAGCCAAGAAATTATCGACGTGCTGGCGGTGCTGAATGCGTTGCGGGGTGCTCTCCCGCCAAAACTAATTTCGGATATCGCAGAACCGACCTCACGATAAACCGTGGCGCAAGTCATCGAGCCTTACCGCGCAAACAAATGATTGCGGCGCTAGGGTTGATTTGATAGCCCCGGGCGTTTACGCGGCGCGCAGGCAATGCCCGATGATCAAGACGTACAGGCCCATCATCGCGACTACGGTAAATGCAATTACGTATTCCATTTTATTCACCTCACTTTTGATTCCCAGCACAACCCGGGCAGGGATGCCCCCAGCGGTCGCACCGGCAGCCATGCTCCTTGGGGTGCAGGTCAACTACATTTTCTGTTGTGATCGGAACATGACGAGCATCCTTGGCCGGCGGCCTTACACGTGGAGCGACACAGCAGGCATTGAAATATTCATCCATTGTCAGAACCAGATCCGTTTTCATAACCGTTTCCTCTTTTCGATCAGAGGCTACAGCCACGATGGGAAAGGCACTCCACCGGGATTGGCTTTTGCTTTGCAAAAATTGTCTAGGCTGCCCGGGCAAATTTCCACAAGAGTGTACTGAGACTCGGTGGGAGAAACCGACAGAAAACTATGATTCAGGCGGTGTGAAAAAGCGACTCACCGCTGGTTGCTCTCCAAGATTGGACGCGCGATTAACTCGTCATCACGGCGCGTTCCGATACGTTGAGACCCTCGTACGTTTCCGCGACGATGTGATCGACCACCGCTTTCATATTGTGCGTGCGGTTCCACGCCGCAAGTTGTCGATCAGCGCCGGTGCCTTCGCGCATGATGCGCTCGATGTGAGCCATCTCGCGGCGCGTTCCGAGCTCGTCCGCCTCGCTGGCGACAAACTCGAGCAACTCGTTTAACAAGCTCCGCTCTTCCACTTCCGCTTCCCTGCCAAAGTCGATTAGTTTTCCGTCGATACCGTAACGCGCTGCGCGCCAGCGATTCTCATCCAGTAACCGGCGACGATAAATCCGGAACGTCGTGTTTCGCCAGAGCAATTTGAAAAGCTTGGCGATGACTGCCTGGATCAACGCCGCGATTGCCAGCGTGTCATCCACCCGGGTCTGGGCATCGCACACGCGAACCTCCAGCGTATCAAAAAATGGATGCAGCCGGATGTCCCACCAGATTTTTTTGGCGTTGTCGATGCAACCGGTTTTGACCAGCAGCTTACAGTAGTCGTCATACTCCGAAAGCGATTCGAATGAATCGGGAATACCAGTGCGCGGAAAACGTTCGAACACTTTCAGGCGATAACCTTTGAGTCCTGTATTTTCCCCCACCCAGAACGGTGAATTCACTGAGAGCGCGTAGATGTGGGGCAAAAAATATCGCGCCTGGTTCATGACGTGGATGGCGCTCTCGCGGTCGGGTACTCCGACGTGAACGTGCAACCCAAAGATCAGGTTTGCTCTCGCCAGCAATTGCATGTCTTCGATGATCTGTTTGTAACGTTCGCCCTCGGTGATGTGCTGGTTGCGCCAATGGGAAAACGGATGCGTGCCGACTGACGCAATCTTCAATCCACTGCGCCCGGCGAGTTCGGCCAGTCTACTGCGCAACTCGATCACGTGTGCGCGCGCGCAGTTGATGGAATCGCAAACCTCCGTGCCCAGTTCCACCACAGACTGGTGCATCTCAGGCTTGATCTGCTCCTTGAGCAGGATCTTTCCGCCTTCGAGGATTTCGTGAATATGCGAACGCAGCTCGCGCGTTTCGGGATCGATGATGGCGAACTCTTCTTCGATGCCGAGAGTAAACGTGTGGTCCTTTGCGCTCATGGGAGGGGCGGCCAATCTCCGTCAAAAACAACGCGCTGTCATCCCGTGTCACGCGGATCTCGTCGCGTTTCCGACTCGGTTGACGAAGCGAAGGTGATTGTCCGTCCCTATGCGAGATCGCTGAGCGAGCGCCTCGTCACTGCCGCTTGCAGAAAATTGCCCCAGCTTAGGTTATCACGGCCGGAAACGTGTTCGCGCGCTTTACGGATCGCCATTTCCGAAACGGCTTCGACGACCCATTCGAAATTTGCCTGGCCGACGTTGGCAGCTTCCGCATCCGGCGCGGGATTGCAAAAATCAATCGCCACCGGCACGCCGTCGCGAATCGCAAACTCAACTGTGTTCAAGTCGTAACCAAGAAACTGGTTCAGCGTCAGCACATCCTGCTCCACTCTTTCGAGGATATCTTTCGGCGCCTGCCATTCGGTTTGATATCGCAAGTGATAAGGATGGCGCGGCTCGTACGGCATAATTCGCACGTGGCGTTGATCGATTGAATAGCAGCGGAAGTACATGTCGAATTTCACTTCCTCCTGCAACATCATCACGAGCTGGCCAGTCTCGTTGTAGGCGCGATAAAATTCCTCCGGATTATGCAAGCGATAGACATTCTTCCAACCTCCGCCAGCGAACGGTTTAAAAAATGCCGGCCAGCCGACATAATTGAAAATCCCTTCCCAATCGAGCGGATAACCCAGATTCCGAAATGATTTATCGTTTGTGTCCGGCGGCGGTTGGTTCGACGGCAGCAATACTGTACGCGGAACGGCGACCCCGATCTTTGTCGCAAGCGCGTTGTTGAAAAATTTCTCGTCCGCGCTCCACCAGAACGGATTGTTCACCACCGCGCATCCCGCGAGCGCTTCGTTTTTGAGCCAGGCCCGAAAGAATGGAACATCTTGCGAGATGCGATCGATCACCACGTCGTAACCACACGGCTCGCCCTGAACCACCTTGTCGATCCTTACAAATTCTGCGACGATGTCTTTGCCGCCGGTTTTGTGATTCACCCGCTCGACAAACGCCGGCGGAAAGCTGTGCTCCTGGCCAAAAAGAATTCCGATTTTTTTCATAGTTGAGCTAATGTCATTTCGAGCGAAGCCGGAGGCGAAGTCGAGAAATCTCTGAAACCTTCAGACCTCAGCAAGAGATGTCTCGACCCATTCGACTTCACTCAAGGCAAGCTTTCGCTCGACATGACACAGACGGAATCGAGTTCGTGGACTCTCATTAACGCCGGGGTTAAGCCCGGTGCTCCGCGGCACGCGCAATCAAGCCGTTTTAACGGCTTTGTCCAGAGCGAGAGTTTGAATCAATTTGCGGCAACAATAAGATAAGCCATGGTCAAAAAATTGCTGCACACGCGATACCGCGTACACGACTTGGAGAAAACGGTTTCTTTCTACAAAGACGTGCTTGGGCTCAAGGAGCTTCGTCGTCACACTTCTGGTCGTGGATCGCAGCTCGTGTTTTTAAAAGCGCCACACAGCGATGGGGAGATTGAGATTTGTAAATTTGACGAGAGTGGGCCGATAGTCGTCGGCCCCGACCTGACGCACCTCGCATTTGAAGTGGACGATCTGGAAAAGTTCGCGAAGGAAGCGGAGGCAAAAGGTTATCCGCTATCCGATGGACCGCATTCGACTGGCAGCGGTAAAATCGCGTTCATCGACGCGCCGGAAGGCTACGAGATCGAATTGATCGAGCGCGCGCGAGAATCGTAGCCACACGAAAAGACGTATACGCTGGTGCTTGCGCCATTGAAAGTTTTGTCGCTAATTTCCGGACCCATGAAACTGTCGCGCAATTGGCTCTGCTTCCTTTGCGTTCTCATCCTGTCATCAGTTCCCAGCGTATGGAGCCAGGACGCCGCTGACTCCGAGTCCGTACGCCCCAGCGGGGTCTCCGGGTCGGTCCGGAAGGCGAAGGCCGTTACAGCGAAAGCCGATGACGATGCCGATGCTGAACCCAATAGTACGACTCGCAAAGCAAAGAGCTCGAAATCGACTCACGCCCGCTCGCACCGGACGCACGCAAAGGCGAAAGAAACGCCAGAAACAATCCCTGCTCCGACCGAGTACACTCCCGAGGGAATACCAAAGACCAGCGCAGCTTCAGTGATTGTGGTGGATGCGAATACCGGCAAAATATTGTACGAAAAAAATCCGGATCAATTCAGGGCCCCGGCGAGCACACAAAAATTACTTACGGCACTCATTGTAGCGGAGAGCGGTTTTCTTGATCGACAGGTCACAGTGCAACCAACAGATACGATGGCTGAGCCGGTGAAGTTGAATATCAAGGCTGGCGACACTTATCAACGAATCGATCTTCTGCGCGCGTTGCTGGTAAAAAGCCCTAACGACGTCGCACGATGTCTGGCCCGAGATAATGCCGGCAGTATCGAAGCGTTCGCGGAGGTCATGAACAGACGCGCCCAACAACTGGGAGCTGTGCATTCGCACTTTGTGAATCCAAATGGTCTGCCGGTTCCGGGGCAGTACTCCACCGCGCGAGACCTGTCGCTCGTAGCGCGCGTCGCCTATGCGAACCCGACAATCCGGTCGATCGTTTGTCTTCCGCAGCTTGTTTTTCGCTTCGCCAACGGCCGCACACGCGAGCTTGAAAACACGAACAAGCTGCTCAGACGGCTTCCCTACTGCAACGGGATGAAGACTGGTTATACCGACGCCGCAGGCAAATGTTTGATCGCCAGCGGCACGCGTCCCGGTAAGGACGTGATCGTCGTAGTGTTGGGCGACAGTTCGAGCCGCGTCTGGCGCGATGCATCCGCGCTACTTTCCTGGAGCCTCTGGATGTAAAGCCTCCGCTGCGTCGGCTAGGTTTGCGCTTCGTTCGCGCGGCGACACGCCGTGGATGAGATGCTCGAAAATCGCGCGCAACCAGCGGAGAAAAAATCCGAGCGCAACACCCAACGACATTTTCGATTTTCCGCGTACGCGTTCACGAAAGACGATGGGAATTTCGCGTACGCGCAGCGTTCCGCGGGCGCGCACCATTGTCTCGAAAACAATTTTGAAACCGCTCGTTTGCGGCGCGAGTTCCAGCAAACGCGAACGACCGATTGCGAAGAACCCGCACATGGAATCGTGCAAGCCAGTGAGCGGATAGCCAAGCACCGCACCTGTTCGCGAGACAACGCGCCGCCACACTGGCCAGCCGGGTGTCGACCCGCCCTTCACATACCTGCTTCCGACCACAAGGTCTGCAGTATCGGCGAACAGCGGCGCCACCAAATCTTTGATCCGATCAGGCGGATGACTCAGGTCCGCGTCCATCACAAGAAGAATTTCTCCTTGTGCCGCTCGCGCGCCCGACATAATGGCACCCGCTAATCCAGGACCTGCGCCGTCCTGTTCGATTAGGCGGATCGGACGGCCTCCCGCGAGAGCATGAATCTTGTCGCGAGTTGCGTCAGTAGAATGATCGTCAACGAACAAAATTTCCCGAAAAGGAACAGCGCACGCGGTAATTTCCGAAACCAGCGGCACGATATTTTCTTCCTCGTTCAAGGTTGGAACAATGATTGAGATGGAATTCTCGGTGATTCTCATTCGTGAAATGCTTCCGTGAAAGAAGTGAGCCGACGACGGGATTCGAACCCGTGACCTGCGGTTTACGAAACCGCTGCTCTACCAGCTGAGCTACGTCGGCATTTTGCCTGTAAAACGGCCATTTCCCCTATGAAAACAGCGGTTCTTAGCATGAATCATTCTAACACAAAAAAACAATAACAATAACATCCTAACACACGCGCCTAACGAACATGCACCGCGTAGACAAATTAGTCGCGAGTATTAGCAACGTAAGCGTCCTAGGAGCAATAGCTGGGTTCAACGTGGGTTTATGAAAGCAAAACGTATCGCAGTTTATGGACGCGTCGCTACTTTTTGGGCATTATGTTCTTGATGGACCAAGTCCAAGGGGAAGACATTAATGAGGCATTGTTGGCAGGGATGCGCGAATGCGCTGGGAGAAATCTGGAGTGTTATCGGCTGCCAGTGCGACGTCGTTGATCCGAGAACGCCGGCGCAGTTCTTCAAAAGGCAACGCCCTGTCCACCAAGCCCGTGCGGTACAGATAGCGATCGATGAAGCCATTGAGCAAATGCTTGATGTCGAATTGGCCGACTCTGCCGGCTGCGTTTGCGTAGCGAACGATGTTGATCGTGCAGCTATTACTCAGCAGATGGTAAAACTCTGCGTGATCGGCGAGTTCATTGATTCGATCCAGATAGACCAAAAAAAGCCGACGCACATTCTCGGGTGATGTCCGGAGGCGGTAAAGATATACTTCCTCGTCTCGGAAGTTGGTGCGAACACGCACAATATCGCGCTCATCACCCACGATATAGATCAACTCGAATTGCTTGAAAAGGGAGGCGATGGGCGAGAAGCCTTCGCCCAGTTCAGGCCTTGTTTCGATTGAGATGCAGAGGGGAGGCGCGTTGTCGAAGACAAAACTCAGAAAGGTATGTCCCACCGGTCCGATCTTCCAGTAGGACACGAAGAAGTCTACCGAGGAAAGATGCGAAAATGACACGTCGCGCTCACCATATCGCACCGTGAAATCATCCCTGCTGCGGTATTCAAAATTGCGGTACCCGGTGATGCGCACGCGATCGCCGTCGATGATCGCCCGAGGCATCACCGCGACTTCAGGTCGCCAATGACGATCATGCGAAGGGCGGATGGATATCCACCAAACGAGCACACCGAGATAGACTCCCGTAAAGACCAGAAACATTCGTCGGCGCGTCAGCCACAAGGCCCAAATACCGAACGCCATAAACATCGCCGCCATTACCAGTCGCAGCCAGGGCCATGGGAGATTTGAATAGTAAAGCGCGAGAGTGGCCCAACCGATGAGCACGACTCGACAAAAAAACCCAATCCCAGCTAGCAGCCAGCGGAGACACTTCAACGCCCATGTTGCCAGCGTTTTGATGGGGCGCGAGTCAGTGAACGTCATGGGTTGGTGTCGGTCATATATTTTAATAAACCGATATTTTTCGCCTGCGTCACTCGTGTTGTTTTAATCTGACGCGTGTTGTCCGTACGATCTCCGGCGTCTCACACCACACCGAAAAAACGTCCTGCAGCCTCATAAACAAATCAAACGATCAAGCCTGTGAAAACCGAAGCTGTCTCCCGAAATCCATTCTGCGCCACGACGACACCTGATGAACTCTGCTCGGCTACAGACTGCGATTGAAACTCGGTGAGAATAGATGAGTGGCGGAATTTTTTGCGCGATTTAGGTATTGACACCGAATATTCGGTCTGCGACGAATTCCGTCGAATCTTTTCTCACTGACACGTAATATTTTCATGCTTGACGCTGACCGCGCAAACTATCGCAATGATGTCTTTCAACCTGTCGGTCTCCTTCACGGCAAGGTGTTGGTTACTTCGTCGCCCAATGAGCTGTCGGCCGGTGTCGGCTAGCTGCGACCGCGAACCCGAGCATCAAGGTC
>DATIOX010000128.1:0-6008 GCA_035472675.1 Candidatus Dormiibacterota bacterium | reverse complement strand
CTACAGGTATTGATCGTGGCCTCGCAGAAGCGCTGCATGAGCTCGGCACCGAGGTTGGCCGCCAAGGCGGCGCTGCGTTCGTACTTCCTTCCGCGTTGACTTAGCCGTCAGTGGCGGATCAGAGCGATTGCGCCGGAGTCGTTGGGGTGGGCGAGGCCGATGGTACCGGCGAGGGCGATTCCCCTGGTGTCGCGAAATTTGTGCCGAGCGCATCGTTGTTAAGCAACGGGCGTGGAGTCGGCACCGGCGTGAATTGGGGCTCAAAAATGTTGACCTTGGTCGGCGTGGCAGCGGCAGCGGCGGCGCCAGTGTGTGCTCCGGCGTTCGTGTTCGCCGTGGTATTCGTGCCAGTCCGGGCATTTGTCCCAGTCTGTGTAGCCGCTGTCGAGTTGCCGCTTGAGCTACCAAGCCCCCTAGCGACGCCGCCGGTGATCCCACCGATTTGATTACTGATCCCGGTCTGCGCACCAGCGTTTATCCCGGTGTGTGCTCCGAAATTCGTGTTCGGCCCGGTACTCATACCACTCGGGGCATTTATCCCAGTTTGCGCGGCGCTGGTGGAGTTGCCGCTCGAGGCACTAAGCCCCCTAGCGACGCCGCTGGTAATCCCACCGATTTGATTACTGATCCCGGTCTGCGCACCAGCGTTTATCCCGGTGGGTGCTCCGAAATTCGTGTTCGGCCCGGTACTCATACTATTCGGGGGATTTGTCCCAAGTTGGGCGGCGCTGGTGGAGTTGGCGCTCAAGCCGCTGTGTCCCGCCGGTGCGCGGATGGTGATACCGGTTTGATTGTTTCCGCTCGTTCCAGTTCGAAGCATTTGCGCCAGACTCAATGGTACTGTCGCAATGCAGACCGCAATCAATCCAACTTTAATCGATGTAATCTGAGTCATATTATTTTCCTCCGTCCCACGTCGTCCTTTGTTTGAGCGACGTATCTTTCATCCCCTAAAGTATTCGGCTCGAGCTGAATTCGGCCTACTGCGCACCTGAAGGATTTTTCAGTGCTACGCCCGGGGTGAGCGGCGCTCCCTCGTTCGAGCTAGGATAGAGCGGACCCTTGGGCGCTCGACGGACGACACCCACCGCAGCCGCCTTGCCTATGCCGCTGTCCGCTCGCGAATGATGCACGTCCGCACTGGCGTCACTACGGAGGTCGAACGAAAAGTTTGGAGAACCTCACGCCTGGGGTATTGGAAAATCCCCCTAATGGGCGATGGCGGCGACATCAGCGACGCTCATAATTCAAACGGTGGAAACGGAAAGCTCACAGAACCGACGGGCGAATGAGGTCGGACGTTTTGGAAATATGCATACGAACCATTCTCGCCCTAACGAGTCGACGCAGGAGTTTGAAATCTCTATCCCGCGGGCTGTGCGAGTTGTCAGAACGATTCACGTCGGGCTTTCTACTACCGCGAAGGCCTCGACGCCGTTGACTGATACCAGCACGACGAAGTCTAAGAAATCCTCCTTTCGAATAGCCGGATTTGTTATCAATCACCCGATCCTCGCGATGCTGGTTCTGGGGCTGATCGCACTAATTGGTTCCGGTTGCATTTTTGCACTGCCGATCGGGTGGCTGCCCTTCCCAAAATGAATCTCAACAGTTTTCAGCCTAAGGAGTCCACCGAGACTATGGAATCGCTGCCCTTTGCGATAAATGGAAGGCGGAAGTCCAATGTGTTGGCAACACAACACACATGGGTATTGGGCGAATCCAAAACGAGCAGCTAACTGGTCGCCTGGATAAACTGAAGGTCTAACCAATTAATGCGGTCACAGTAGGTTAGGAGCCGTTTTACTTGCGAGTTTCGGCCGCGTGTTTGCCCAATTTTTTTAAAAGCCGCAGCAATGTCAGTCGTTCGTTTTTTGAAAGCACGCCGGCCACATCTTCCATCGCGACTGCATGCTCGCCAAAACCGCGGGTAATCAGCGCCCGTCCTTTGGGTGTCAGTTCAACTCGGCGCACCCGGCGGTCGTCCGGGTGATCCTTGCGCGAAACCAGCCCTTTTTTGACCAGGCGATCGACGGCCACACTGATTGATCCCGGAGTGAGCCAGACCTTTGGCCCGATGGTATTCACCGGGAGCGGGCCCTTATGGAGAAGGACTTCCAGGATGCGGAAATCAGAGTCGCCCAGTTCTGTCCGTTCGATGCTCTGCGCTGCGTGTGGAAGCAGCGCTTGAAAGGCTTTCATGAAAACGAGCCAGACATGCACGCCGGTAGAGTCCTGCCTGGGAGTTGTTCTGTTCCGCCTCATTTCAAATTTCATGTTGACACAGATTGTATTGATGTCAATATACTGTATATCAAACAACAGAAACCAACATGAAAATTATTACTGTCATTGCTCGTTTCCTTCTCGGATTCATCTTTCTCGTCTTCGGACTGAATGGCTTCCTCCACTTCATTCCCAGCTCGCCGCCCTCCGGAACGGCTGGCCAGTTTGTCGGGGCGCTCTTTGTTTCCCATTATCTGGTCCCGATATTTCTGCTTCAAATCATTTCGGCGGTCCTGCTGCTGGTCAATCGATACGTCCCACTCGCGCTGACACTGCTCGCTCCGATCATCGTCAACATTCTGCTCATTCACACATTGATGCTTCCGAGCGGGCTGCCTTTGGCCCTCGTTGTGACCGTGCTCTGGATCGTCGTGTTTCTGAGCGTCCGGTCCGCTTTCGCCGGTCTTTTCCAACAGCGCGTTGCGGCTTGAACAAGAATCACCAACACATGGAGATCGGTGTAGACAGTTTCGTAGCGGCAACCGTAGATGCGGCCGGTAGGGCCGTCGATCCGGCGCGACATCTCAGCGAGTTGCTTGAAGCCATTACGCTCGCTGACGAGGTAGGCCTCGATGTATTTGGCATCGGCGAACACCACCGGCGCGAGTTCCTCGATTCCGCGCCGACCGTGATTCTCGCCGCCGTCGCCGCCCGAACCCGCCGTATACGCCTGACGAGCGCGGTCACCGTTCTGAGCGCGGCCGATCCGGTGCGCGTGTTTCAGGAGTTCGCGACGCTTGATCTACTTTCGAACGGAAGAGCGGAGATCGTCGCCGGGCGCGGCTCATTCATCGAAGCGTTTCCGCTCTTCGGGCTCGAGCTCGAGGACTACGATTCGCTCTTTGCCGAGAAACTCGGTCTGTTTCTGAACATCCGCGAGAACACGCACGTTCGCTGGTCGGGCAAACACCGCGCCGCGCTCACCGGGCAGGGAGTTTATCCGCGCCCGCTGCAGAACCCGCTGCCGGTTTGGCTCGGTGTCGGAGGCACGCCCGCCTCTTTTATTCGCGCCGGCATGCTCGGGCTCCCACTAATGGTCGCCATCATCGGCGGTGAGTCGCACCGTTTTCGGCCATTGATCGATCGCTACCGTGAAGCGGGATTGCGCGCGGGACACTCTCCAGATCAGCTCAAGGTTGGCATCCATTCGCTAGGCTATGTCGCCGACAATGCATCGAAAGCGGCAAACGAATTCTTTCCCGGTTATGCGCGAAGTTTTTCTGAGATCGGGAAGGAACGCGGCTGGCCGCCAGTTACTCGAGCACATTTCGACGCTCTGCTCGGACCGACCGGCGCGCTCATTGTCGGAGATCCGGAGACCGTCGCGGAAAAAATCTTGCGCGTGAACGAGTCGTTAGGCGGCATTTCCCGTCTCACATTCCAAATGAGCGTCGCAGCCCTGCCGCACGCGAAATTGATGCGCGCGATCGAGCTGCTCGGGACCCGCGTGGCTCCTATTGTGCGAACCGCGCTGGCGTCCGAGACAACGGTGTCGCCTTTGCTAACGGACTCACAATATAAAAGGAACGGCAGCACAACAAACATGGTAAGGGAGAATTGAAACTCGGAGGTAACTTATAACATGATAAAGATTGCAATCATTCTCGGAAGCACGCGCCCGGGTCGAAATGGCGAGGCGGTAGCGAAGTGGGTCTATCAAGTCGCGCAGAAGCGCAGCGACGCCGAGTTCGAACTCGTGGACATCAAAGATTTCAACCTGCCGCTGCTGGACGAGCCGGCGCCACCAATAATGGGGCAGTACAGTAAGCCTCACACCAAAACATGAGCCACTAAGATCGCCGTTTTCGATGCCTACGTTTTCGTCACACCCGAGTACAACCATGGAACCTCCGGCGCGCTCAAGAACGCGATCGATTTTCTGTTTGCTGAGTGGAATAACAAGGCCGGTGGCTTCGTTAGCTACGGCGGCGCCAGCGGAGCGCGCGCGGTCGAGCAGCTGCGCCTGAATTTGGCGGAGGTACGAATGGCCACCGTGCGCAACCAAGTTTTGTTCTCCATGTATACGGACTTCGAAAATTTCAGCGTCTTCAAACCGGAGTCACACAAAGAAGAAGCGGTCAACGCGATGCTCGACGAGCTTATCGCTTGGGGAGGCGCATTGAAAACGCTCCGGAAGATTTCAACTTAAGAAGAAACAAATAAGGCTTAAACAAAGGGGTGTTGCTCAACGAGTTTCTCAAAGAGCATCGCAAAAACGAGGAACAGGAAGCGACCAGCGCACAGCTAAAATCTGGAATCGAAGCTCGCGCTGCAACGGTGAAAGAGCAGGCATCGCAAATCCAAAAGGTGAGCGCACAGCTTGAAGCGAACAAACCTGCTCCGCAAGTGGTCAACAATCGCTAATGCAGCCGGACTGGCATCAGCACGCGATGTGCGTGCACTCCCCAGACACGTGGGTGCGACCTTATCCGGCTTGCCAGTCTGAATCATAAGGGAGAAGATCCAACTGTCGGTATCCTCATGACTCCGGTCGGCGGTCTTGAAGACGCGTGTAGGAAGGCGAACCAACGCTAGTGGTGTGGCCTTTTTGGAGTCGGCTGCACCAGCACTAACAATGCAGAGGATCACAAGTATGGGCAGGTACGGGCGCCTTCATTGCTTCTGGGTCTAACGAGACGGAGCTCAGCCACCCCTCTGGGAGCGAGGCTGCGCAACGGTTAAGCGTAGACTAATCAAGATCGACATCGACGCGCAACGCCAAAGAGCGGTTGGCTGCAGCGATTTGTTAGAAGGGGGCAAACCGATTTGACTCTTGCCGCCACGCGATATCTTCTCCGCTTAAACCATCGCATCTTAAAATATCTGCACATTATGATCCAATCCTCACGTCTTCCTTCGCTTCTCCTTTGCGCTTTGTTCGCACTTCCCTTCTTCGCGGGACCCCTCCTGCCCGGCAGCCTGTGGGCAGCGGAGGAGAAAAAATAGAGTTCCCCGCGGCCAGCCAGCACTCGGTAGTAAAACAGCGTGTCGGGTTGACCGATGTCGAGGTGGATTATTCGCGCCCGAACAAGAACGACCGCGAGATTTTCGGCGGCCTGGTGCCTTATGGTAAGCTATGGCGCACCGGCGCCAATGCAGTCACCAAAATTAAGTTTAGCGACGCGGTAACGCTCAGCGGCAAGGAGATCCCGGCCGGTGAGTACGCACTCTTCACGATTCCGACACCGGACGAGTGGACGATCATCGTTTCAAAGGACGCGAAGGTTCAGAGCGCAGCCGATTATAAGCAGGAGAACGATGCCGCGCGGGTCACGGCGAAGCCAGAACCGAATCCGAACACCATCGAGACGTTCACTATCTCGCTTGGTGATGTGAAAGGCGCTTCCGCAACGCTAAATTTCCTTTGGGATAAAACGCGCGTGCCGGTGAAGTTGACCACGGACGATGTCGAGCAGGTAAGCAAGCAACTCGAGGCAGCCGCTAGCGCAGGCACTCCGCTCGACCCGCGCACCGCCTATCAGGCCGCGGCCTTTTACTACGACAACAACAAGGACATGAAGCAGGCAGCAAAATGGATCGACCAGGCGCTGGAGAAGAACCCAGACGCCTACTTCATGCATTACAAGAAGGCGCAGATTCAGGCGAAGCTTGGCAACAAGAAAGAAGCCACCGCCTCGGCGCAAAAGACGATCGACATCCTGAAGAAAGACAAAGCGCCGGACGAGTCCGCGATCAAGAACGCGCAGCAGATCATCGACAGC
>DATIOX010000127.1:0-11685 GCA_035472675.1 Candidatus Dormiibacterota bacterium | reverse complement strand
ATGAAGCTTCTCGACCGATACGTCATTCGCAATTTCTTGCAGGTCTATGTTTACTGCATCGCCGGCTTCATCTCCATCTGGCTCATTTTCGACGTAAGCGATAACATCTCGACTTTTATCGACGAGCATGTCGGTCTGCTTTTGGTCGCTCGTTATTATGCCACCCAGATCCCGCAGGTTCTCATCATTCTGCTCCCGGTTTCGCTTTTGCTATCGCTCCTTTTTGCTCTGGGCCGAATGTCGCGCGCCAACGAAATTGTCTCCATGCTCACGGCGGGTATAAGTCTTCTGCGCGTTCTGCTGCCGTTGATCGGCATGGGACTGCTCACTGTGGGAGCCAGCATGGCGATGAACTATTCGCTTGCGCCCCATGCAGAACTGGCGCGCAAAAATTTTCTTTCGGAAGCACAGGCCCGTCCCAGTCGTTACATCCAAGGACAAATTTTTCGCAATCGAACCGACTTGCGCACTTGGTTTATTCAAAATTTCCTTCCGCGAGGCAGCACGTTCAACAACGTTCAGGTCCTTCAACAGGACACGAATGACAATATCGTTACAAATTACGTCGCAAGTCGCGCCTCCTACCGCCCCGAAACTAAAACCTGGGATTTGGAGAATGTGAAGGTCGTTCACTATGATCACGCTGGAAATATTGTTGACGAGCAGATTTATCCTTCCCTCAAGATCGAGCACTGGAGTGAAACCCCGTTCCGACTAGGGAGCGCAAATGAACGCGCAGAATTTCTAAGCCTGCCAGAATTACGCGAGTATTTGCGTTTCAATTCAGATTTCCCCGCTACCTTACTCGCACCGTTTCGCACCCATCTGCACTATCGGCTTGCTCTGCCGTGGACCTGTTTGGTGGTTGTCTGCATCGCTGCGCCGCTCGGAATCGGCTATTCACGCCGGGGGGTTTTGTCGAGTGTCGCGTCGGCGGTTTTTCTCGTCTTTTCGATGAACTTCCTGGTCCACCTGTTTCTCGCGCTCGGCGAAGGTGACCGAGTTTCTCCATGGGCGGCGGCCTGGACGCCGAACCTTTTGTTCGCCGCGATCGGCCTCTATCTGCTCTATCTGCGCGCCTCCAACCGCGAACCCCCCAGTTTTCATCTTTTCACCTCGCGACGTATGGTATCACGATGAACCCGCTTCCAAACGAATGGGCGATCACACATCGGGCAGACACCTGCGCGGTGACGCATCGGCCGTTTGTCGCCGGAGAATACTTCTACACCCTGCTCTATCACGGCGGCGGCGGCTATCGGCGTGAGGATTTGAGCGAAGAGGCGTGGCGAAACCGGAACGAAAACATTCAGCCGTTTTCATTTTGGAAATCGCGCTACGAGCCATTGCCACCGAAGCCGCCCGAACCTCTGCCGAGGGAAAATGCAGAACAACTCTTTCGCCGTTTAATTGGATCGGAGAATCCGCCTGCAAATGCTTGCTACGTCTTGGCCGCGATGCTTGAGCGCAAGCGCGTCCTCAAACAGATAAAGGCTGAATCCCGCAACGACGGGAGACGCGTCTCAATCTATGAGCAACCTGCAACTGGCGACGTCTTCGTGGTGCCTGATCCGCAATTACGCTTGGACGAGCTCGAAATTGTGCAAGGCGAAGTGGCCCAACTGCTCCGTGCAGCAACGCAAATTAAGACGACTAACATCGAATCTGCTTGAAATGACTACAGAAACACCGGCTGTTAATTACAAGATTGGCAATGAACGCCTGATCCGGATTACGGAGCAAGCGGCTCGCAAACTGGAGTCGCTACTTGAACAAAAAGGCAAGCCTGAGGGAGCCTTGCGCCTGGCTGTGGTCGGCGGGGGATGTTCCGGCCTACAATACGTCATGGATCTGGTGGATGCCCCGAAGGAGCGCGATATTCTCGTGCCGATCTCAAATGTCCGGCTGGTTATCGATCCAAAAAGCGCGCTTTTTGTCAGCGGCTCTGTGCTCGATTACAGCGAGGACCTGCAAAAAGGCGGCTTCAAGGTCACCAACCCGAACGCCGTCGCGCACTGCTCGTGCGGGGAAAGTTTCGCGGTCTGAAGGGAAATAGGAAGACGCGTGATACCGACCCCTCATGGAGCCTTCGCATGGATTCAATAAGAAGTCGCATTCGGTTCTCGATGTGCTGGGACCAACAGTCAAATTCCTGGTTCTGCCATCCGAGTGCGCGGGTGATTATTGCGTGATCAGAGGCACCATCCCACCGGGTGTCTCGGTTCCTCTTCACAGTCACCCGGACAGAGAGAGTTTTTTTCTGCTCTCCGGCAGTGTCCAAGCTCTGGAGCAACGAAAGAATGCTTTCAAGTGGATAAATATGAAGGCGGGAGATTTCCGCCACGTGGCTTCAGAGGTAAGGCACGCCTGGAAGAACGAACCGGATGAACCCGCGGTCGCAATCATAGTAACAACTCCGAGGCTAGGCAGATTTTTTCAGGAAGCCGGAAGACCAGTTCCTCCCGACGCGTCGCCGCAAGCCCCATCCCCGCGGATGTTCAACGTTTCGCTGAGGTCGCAGCTCGCTACCACCATTGGGCTGGCCAGCCCAGAGGAAAACGCGGCCGTTGGGATCAACCTATCGGCGTAACGTCGTTCGCAATTTCGATTTTGTATGAAAGCCATTATAGATTTCGCTGCTGCGATTAACTCCCACGATCTTGAAAAAATCGCCGTCCTTCTGAGCGACGATCACAAGTTCATCGACGCGCACGGCAACGAAATAGTCGGAAAAGAGACGATGAAGGGAGGATGGCGCAGTTATTTTCAACTCTTTCCGGATTACTACATCGAGATCGAAGAGATTTTTAGTAGAGGTGACCTGGCTATGGCGCATGGCCACGCCGGCTCAGGGACAGGAGAAAAAGCCTGGAAAATCCCGGCCGCATGGCGGGCAATCGCGCGCGATGGAAAAATCAAGTTATGGCAAGTGTATGCTGATACGAAAATTCAATTCGAAAAAATGGAAGCGTGAGCGCAGATAAGATCAGCTACACCTTCAAGATCTCCGCTTCCTTGTGTTTGAGATGATCATCGACCGATTTGACGAAGCGATCGGTGAGCTTTTGCACTTCTTCTTCCACATCGCGAAAACCGTCTTCGGTCAGCCCGCCCGCGGCTTTCAGTTTCTTCGCTTCATCGAGTGCAGCGCGCCGGTTGGTGCGCACACGCACACGCGCTTCCTCGGCCATTTTGCCGAGGGAACGCACGAGTTCTTTTCGTCGCTCTTCTGAGAGCTCCGGGATTGGCAGCCGAATAATCTTTCCGTCAACCGCAGGCGTAATCCCGATCTTGGATTCCTTGAGCGCTCTCTCAATATCCTGCACCGTGCCCGCATCGAACGGCTGAACAACGAGCAAACGCGTCTCGGGTGTAGTGATCAACGCAAGCTGCTTGAGCTTCATGGTCGATCCGTATGCGCGGACGTCGACATTTTCGACTAACCCGGGTGAAGCTTTGCCGGTGCGCACCGCGGCAAATTCATGCACCATGTAATCGACGCTTTTCTCCATCGACATCTCGGCCTCCAGAAGAATGTCATCTCTGTTCATGTCCCTGGATTGTTACTTCGATGGAAGCTCATCGCAAACCAGTGTCCCGACTTTTCGCCCAAGCACGGCATCGCGAATATTGGTGGGGTTGTTCATGTCGAAAACGACAATCGGTATTTTGTTGTCCATGCAAAGGCTGAACGCAGTGGAATCCATAATTTGTAAACGTTTCGCAAGCGCTTCCGAGAAAGTGAGCTGGTCGAAGCGTCGCGCGTCTGGGTGCTTCTTTGGGTCGCGATCATAGACGCCGTCAACCTTTGTGGCTTTCAGGATCACATCGGCGCGAATCTCACTTGCCCGCAGAGCCGCCGTTGTGTCGGTCGAGAAGTAGGGGTTGCCCGTGCCCGCAGCGAATATGACGACACGGCCGAGCTCGAGATGGCGAATGGCGCGTCCCATGATGAACGGTTCGGCCACATTTCTCATATCGATGGCCGTCTGCACACGGGTTTCAACGCCCATTTGGTCAAGGGTGCTGCGTAACGCCAGCGCATTAATCACAGTAGCAAGCATGCCCATGTAATCCGCTGTGGTACGATCCATGCCACGGTGCGATGCCGACAAACCGCGCCAGATGTTTCCCCCTCCAATGACAACTGATACCTGCACTCCCAGATCGCGGACTTCTTTTATTCGCTCAGCGATCTCACGCACGACCGTGGGCGAAATATTGTCGCGCCCGCCGCGCTCCTGCATCGCTTCACCACTCAGCTTCAGAACAATGCGTTTATACGCTGGCCTGTCGGTTTGCATGAGTAACGTACAATGATCAACAGAAGATATCGATCTTGGAAAGCACAAACACACGTGTCATCCCAAGCCGCCCATTCGACTCACTTCGCTCGCTCAGGGCAGGCTTCGACGGTGAGGCAGCTCACTGGCAACACACAAGATAGTTAATGTCTTCAACCACTCTGTGCGAGGTCCTTCTCCCGCGCCTGCGGGATCAGGACGACAAGACGCGATGTCCGCGGAGAAATTCGCCCGCGCTCATTCGCCGTTTTCCTTCTAGCTGGACTTCGCGCAATGACAATGCGCCCTTACCCGCAGCGACGACCAATTCATTTTCGCGCTTCAGGATTTCGCCCGGTGTACCTCGAAGACCGACGAGCGTCGCGGAGAAGATCTTCAAATTGTGCGTGCCATTCGTTGAGATGGTCGTAAACGCGCCCGGCCATGGATCGAACGCGCGAATTTTTCTCTCAATCGCGTCAGCTGGACTCGTCCAATCAATCTTGCCGTCTTCGCGTTTCAGCTTCGGAGCGTAAGTCGCAAGTGCGTTGCCCTGCGGAATACGGGGCGCACTTCCTTTCGCAAGCAATTCCAAGGATTCGATTAACGCTTCAGGCGCAACCTTCGCCAGTCGATCATGCAATGATCCACCTGTGTCTGCGGGCACAATATCGATTGTACGCCGCAAGAGGATATCGCCAGTATCGAGTCCTTCATCCATATACATCACGGTCATGCCGGTCTCGCGATCGCCCGCCGCGATCGCCGCCTGGATCGGCGCGGCGCCGCGCCAACGCGGCAAGAGCGAGGCGTGCAGATTCAAGCAGGCAATCTTTGGAATTTCGAGAACGTCACGTGGCAGGATTTGCCCATAGGCCATGACGACGATCGCATCTGGCTTTAAGGAACGAATTTCGTCAATTGCTTGTTGATGCTTGATCCGGGCTGGTTGCAAGACCTGGAATGGCAAGGCGCGACCGGCCCGAGCCGGACTGGCGTCAGGCACGCCGCTCCCGACTGCTTTCTTAATCGGCGGCGCCTCTACCAACTGAGCCCGCCCGATTGGTTTGTCGGGTTGAGTCACAACCCCAACGACTTCATGTTCCGACTTCAGCAAAGCTTGCAGTGCCGGCACGCCGATTTCGCCCGTGCCGATGAAAAGGATGCGCATGCCGGGTTACGGCGTCAGTCGACGAACCGCGCCGGAGCAACGCGGGCGCCGCCCGGCCATCGTTTGCGCCAGGAGTTTTTCTCCAGCCGTAATCTCGCGCCGGCCTACCGACGATCCACAGCCGGAACAGAGATAATCGAAAATCTCCCGATCGGGCAGGACGAGAAGCAACCGCTCGCGCACTGGCATCGCGGCTTTGCACTTTTGGCAGTACAGGCTTGAAGCCGTGAAATTTTCAAACTGCTGCTGGTTCATACACGCCGTCGTTCACGCTCTGTAGAATATCGAGCAGAACTTTGGCGGGCGGCTGAGTTGCGTCAACTACGGTTACCAGGTCTTGCGCGTAATACGAAAGCACCGGCTTCGATTCTTTTTCGTAAATATCGAGACGTCGCTGGATAACCTGCTCGTTTGCGTCGTCGAGACGGTTGTCCTTCAGGGCGCGTTTTTTGAGCCGATAAAAAAGCGTTTCGCGACTTGGACACGCGAGATGAAATACTTTTTTTACGTCGATCATCTCCTCCATGATCTTGGCCTGCCCAACATTTCGCGGAATACCGTCTAACACTAGCGTGTCGATGTCCGGCTTAAATTTGTGCGCTTCCACAGCCGCATCGATAGCCTCTCGCCACAGTTCTACCGTGATGTCGTCCGGCACTAACTGACCTTTGCTCGAGTAATCAAGGAACGCTTTGCCGACTTTCGTGCGCGTGTCGATGGAGCGGAATACGTCGCCGCATGCGCAATGATATAAGCGCGGAATCGTTCCAAGCGTTTTGCCCTGAGTGCCTTTGCCGCTGCCCGGCGCGCCGAAAAGAATAAAAGTGTTATACCTCATGAGCGGAACGCCTTTATACTGGAGACTGCTGGCGCGAGGAAGCAGAATCGACCGGACTAGTTTCCGGTCACCAATGGATCCACGTTAACACGGCGCCCAGCACGGTCGAAGCGCACGCTTCCGTTGATCAGCGCAAAAATCGTGTAATCCCGGCCGAGTCCGACGTTTTTTCCAGGCAAGAATTTTGTCCCGCGCTGGCGTACGATGATATTGCCGGCGACGACCATTTCGCTGCCGAATTTTTTCACACCCAGCCGTTTGCTGACGCTGTCACGGCCATTCTTAACGCTGCCTTGTCCTTTTTTATGAGCCATCGGAAAATTAAGAGTTTGATCGCCTAGGCCTCTGCCTTCTTTGTCGACGCCTTTTTCGCTTCTACACTGATGCTCTTGATCTTCACGCGCGTCAATTTGCGACGATGCCCGACCGTGCGGTGATACCCTTTGCGCCGCTTATATTTGAATGCGATGACTTTCTTGTCCTTGCGCTGTTCCAGAACTTCTGCAGTGACCTTCGCCCCGGAGATGAGCGGGCTCCCGAACGTCACGTCTTTTCCGTCGGCAAACATCAGCACCTCGCCGAAGGTCGCGGTCTTACCCGAATCGACATCGAGGAGATCGACATCGATCGTATCGCCTTCCGCGACGCGAAACTGCCTGCCGCCAGTCTTGATAATTGCGTAAGCCATGAGCCGGAGAGAAAAAGCCGCCCAAACTTCCACAGATGGGTCGGTTTGACAAGCGGAAAGCTTAAATGGTGCGCGACGCCGGGGCAGCGAGCTGTGCTTCCGTTTTGTCGGCGGCGCCAATAAGTTCTTTGTATAAGACTTCATAGCGCTGCGCAGATGTGTCCCAAGAAAAATTGCGCGCCATTGCCCGCTTCATCAGCTTGCTCCAAAGCTGCCGATCACGGAAGATTTGCCGCCCGCGCTTGATCGCATCCCAGAAGGCTTCGCTTGAATGTTCGTAGCAGAGGAAACCGTACCCGCTGTCCGAGGTCGGATCGTAGTCCTCGATGATCCCGTGAATTCCGCCTGTCGCGCGCGCAACCGGGAGAGCACCGTACTTTAAGTTATACATCGCACTCAAACCCGCTGGCTCGACCTGTGATGGAATCAGGCTGATGTCCATCCCTGCCTCGATCAAGTGCGCCAGTTTTGCGTCATAATTTTTTTGATATGCGAACTTAGCCGGGAATTTTCTGGCTGCGACCGCGAGGCCAGTTTCATAGGCGGGATCGCCTTCACCGAGAATGATCAGGCGCACATCATCCCACAAAAGTCGATCGAGAAGCGGTACGAGAATTTCGAAGCCTTTTTCCTGAACAACGCGAGTCACCATGCCGAAGACCGGACCCCACGGCCCGGGTTCAAGTTTTATCTCCTTTAGCAATGCATCACGACAAACCTGTTTTCCGCGAAGCTTTTTCTCGTCATAACGCGCCGGCAACAAACGATCCAACGCCGGATTCCAGACCTTGTAATCTGCGCCGTCCAAAATGGCGGTCAGACGATGCGCATTTTCGCGTAACACCCCATCGAGGCCGCACCCGCCGGATGGCGTCAGGATCTCGCGGCAATAATGTTCGCTCACGGTCGTGATCCTTTCGGCATACAGAATTCCGCCTTTGAGAAAATTCAGCCGTCCGAAGAACTCGACTCCATGCAGGGTGAAAAACCGCTCCGGCAGATTTGTAAGCCCGAAATCGAGTCCCCAAAAACTGCCTTGGTCAGCCACATGATGAATGGTCAACACGGTCTTGAACGGCAGCCCTTGCGCACGCACAAACACTGGCACCAGAGCGGCAGCCCAATCGTGCGCATGCAGAACCTGCACTTGCGGCGTCAATCGGCGAGATAACTCGAGCGTCGCTTTGCAAAAAAAGATAAATCGCGAGGCGTTATCCTCATAGGGCTTGCCGTGTTCGCCGTAAATTCCGTCGCGATCGAAAAATTCATCGCAGCGAATTAAGAACAACTGCACGCCACTGGCACTTCGTCCCTCGAGGTACCGCGCAACGTAAACGCTGTCGCCAACCTGCACATCGGCAGAGATCCCCGTATCCTTTTTCTCAAACGCGCGATTCTCCTGAATCTCCCGGTAAAATGGAAGAGCCACGCAAACCTCATGCCCTTGCGAACGCAGTGCAGCAGGCAGCCCATCCATGACATCGATAACCGCTCCCGCCCGCTGGAGCGGCGGCCCTTCCGCGCTAATCATGAGAATTCTCATTCTATCATCGTCGTATTCGTCAGTCCTTCTTGCCTAACGAATACTCCTGTTTCACCCACTCGAGCGCCTCCTCCCGAGTGCGCAAACTTCCCTCGAGCTGTCGCGTCTCCACCGCCTCGAGAATCTCGCTGAACTTTGGGCCTGGCTCTAGACCGAGGGCGATCAAATCGTCCCCTCGCACGAGTGGCGGCGGGATGATCGGTTCATTAGCGAATTCCTCGCGCTTTCGAGCGAGAAATTCGTAGTTGTCGAGCATGCGATGGCTGCCCTGGCAGTCAACCCGGTGCAGCTCAAGCTCGTCATCGAAAGTCGGCCGCGCCATGAAACGCTTTAATTTCGCCACCCGCATCTTCGGCACGTCTTTGAAAACCATATGCTGCCGCACCATTTCGAACGTGGCTTCGATTTCAGCGCCGGAAAATCGCAAACGCCGCATGATTTGCTCAGTCATTTCCGCGCCAAGGCGATCATGCCCGCTAAAGCGAATTCGCCCCGTTTCGTCGACAGTTGCGGTACGTGGCTTGGCCAAATCGTGGAACAACACGGCGAAAACGAGCGGCACAGAAACTTTCTTCGGCAGAAAGTCGAGCATTAATCGCGTGTGCTTGAAGACGTCACCTTCGGGATGAAATTGCTCGGGTTGTTCGCACCCCTTCATCGCCTCAATCTCCGGGAGAATCGCACGCATTAGTCCAGTTGCATCGAGCAAGTCCCAGCCACGCCCGCGGTTCGGCGACAGAAAAATCCGCACCAACTCATCACGAATTCGTTCCGCGCTGATCTCATGGATTGAGGCAGCATTAGATACGAGAGCGTCCCAGGTTTTTGGGTCGATCTGGTAATCGAGCACTGTCGCGAAGCGCACTGCACGCAGCATTCGCAACCGATCTTCGGCGAAGCGCTGCGCGGGGTCGCCGATAGCGCGCACCAGTTTCGCCGCGATATCGGCACGGCCACCGACGAAATCAATCACTTCCTCTACAACCGGGTCGTAAAACATTCCGTTTATCGTGAAATCCCGGCGCTGGGCATCCTCTTCCGGCGATGAAAAGTGAACTGCGGTCGGGTGCCGTCCGTCAATGTAAGCCTCGTCGGACCGAAATGTTGCCACCTCGAATTGGAAATTGTTTTCCAGAACGACGATCACGCCAAAGTGCGCACCGACCGCATAAGTTCGGGGAAAAAGTCTCTGCACCACTTCGGGGCGCGCGTCGGTCGCGATGTCGTAGTCTTTTGGCGCCAAGCCGCGCACCATGTCGCGCACACAACCACCGGCGAAGTACGCGATGTAACCATCGTTGCGCAAACGCGTAGCGATTTTGCGCGCAGCTTGTTCCATCGGCGAAGGCTTCATCGGACAGGAGGTAGGGGCCGTTCACCCGAACCGCCCGCTTTACGCGCCATGATCATCACTGAGCGGGCGATTGAGGTCAATCGCCCCTGCCTGCGGATTGCTCGACCCGGGGCTTTTCTTTCCAGAACGAATGAATAATAAACAACACCACGGCAACTGAGATGCAGGAGTCGGCGACATTAAAGGCCGGCCAGGGATGCGCATAGGGAACGTGCAAATCGAAAAGCAGGAAATCGATCACGTGCCCGTAAAGAAGCCGATCAGTAAGATTTCCCAGGATTCCGGCGAGCAGAAGAGCCAGTGAAATATCGCGCCAATGATCACGTGCTCGCGCCCCTAAAAGGAGACCCAAAACAACCACAAGGGCAACAGACGAAATAGCGATGAAGAAGGTATTGTTGCCTCTGAATGATCCGAATGCCGCGCCGGTGTTGGTCACGTTAACCAAACTGAAGAAATCGGCGACCAGAACGCGCGGCTCGTCAGGGCTGATGAACCGCAGAACCATCTGCTTGGTCAACTGATCCAGCGCGTAGAGCGGAAGTGATAGAAACAAAATAAAGCGCATGCCGATTTTAAGAGACCGCTTCTGTTACTACGCGTTCGCACCGATCACATAAATCGGGATGCTCTTTGCTTGTGCCAACAGCTGGACGGTGACGCCAGCAACGGGCGCATTTCTTGTATGCTGTTTTTGTGACGGACGCGCTCGCTTCGTCTGCCTGGCGAATCGTCAGATCGCTCAGAATGAAAAATTCCTCCAGTTCTTCCTTGCTAATTTTCGTCGTGACATCCGAGTTTGAATATAAAACGACAGCCGCCTCGAGAGCATTGCCGATCAGCTTCTGCTGCCGTGCGCGCTCGATCGCTTGACCGACTACACCGCGCAATTTCAGAAGCTCGGCAACCTGATCGCTTGCTTCATGCCCTCGATGTTCCAGCGGTGGAAATTCCTGTAGATGCACTGACCCGCCCAGGGCCGAATATCGCCACGATTCCTCGGCGGTGAATACGAGCACTGGAGCTAGCAATCGGCACAGGGCGCTGAAAATTTCGTGCATGACCATTTGTGTTGC
Source organism: Candidatus Dormiibacterota bacterium (assembly GCA_035472675.1). Taxonomy (GTDB): domain Bacteria; phylum Verrucomicrobiota; class Verrucomicrobiia; order Chthoniobacterales; family UBA10450; genus Udaeobacter. Next base: position 732 of record DATIOX010000127.1, on the reverse strand, counting down.
GCGTCGCCGCGGCGAATCTGCCGCGTCGCAATACATTCGGTCCTTGATGATATCGATATAGAGGCTGCTCAGATCAACGGCGCAAAACTGGTTGAGCGCGTGATAAACCTTGTGAAACTCGAACGCTTCATATGCCGATCGGCAATCAGCGATCACGTCGCTCAAACGCTCCAAAATCCAGCGATCGACGAGTGTCATCGCTATCGACCCCTCACCTGTATCCTCTCCCCTGCCAGGGGAAAGGCGATTATTGGCGGGCACCGTTAGGTTTTCCGCCTCTCCCCTTGAAGGGGAGAGGGTAGGGTGAGGGGTGAAATCATAAAGATTTCCGAGCAAAATACGCAGCGTGTTTCGAATCCGGCGATACGTGTCGCCCAGACGTGTGAAGATTTCCTCGGAAAACGGGACATCAGCGGTGTAATCAATGCTGCTCGCCCACAAACGAACGAGATCCGCGCCATGTTCGTTTACAAAATGGCCGGCATCTACCGGCTTCTCGTAAGCGCTGGATTTGGAAATTTTCTTTCCGTCGAGGTCGACAACGAAACCATGCGTTATGCAAGTTTTGTACGGTGCTCGATTATTCATCGCGATGCTCGTCAGGAGAGACGATTGAAACCAGCCGCGATGTTGGTCTGTTGCTTCGAGATACATGTCGGCTGGATCGCGCAACTCCGGATGCAGCGCGCAGACAGCCTTGTGCGAAACGCCGCTGTCGATCCAAACATCGAT
>DATIOX010000126.1:0-6519 GCA_035472675.1 Candidatus Dormiibacterota bacterium | reverse complement strand
ATCAGGTAAATAGCGAGCAGAAGCATTCCGAGGTTTTTGGTGATGTTCATGCGGCCTTTTTGGGGCATAGCCAGCGTGTTTGCACGCTCTAAATTGCGCATTGCTGGACATCACCGGGTCTTCGACGGAACCAGAATCGCGTCACTCATGCCGTGTAGAAATTTCTTGTCTGCTGGCGCGATCGTCGCGAGCGCACCCCGTAGGTTTACCCGATCTGGTTCCACAAAGAAGTAAGGACAAAGACGCACGCGGCCCTTCATTGTCATTAACTCGTTAGAATTGGGATCCCAATACCGATGGTCGAACAGGCTGCCTTTGTGAAAGCTTTGCATGATAGTAGGTGACGAATCGAATGTATCGAGTGCATGGTTGATTCGCTTTTCCCATTCCGCATGCGGCAGATCGGCGCCGAGCGCGATACCCCGGCTGCCCCAGCCGAGCGGTGAAAAGCCGCTCACTTTCAAAAGAAGATCGCGATCTTTCTGACTGAACCTCGCTGCCTCGCGCCAGTCATGAATCTCCAGGCGTGGTATGACTGCGTGTTGCGGCAAAGGCGTTGGATCGAGCAGCCACGAGTAGGGGAGCGCTTCCTGTAGCTTGCTGAAATATTTCTCGCCCAGTTCGCGTCGCCAAAACTCGCGCAGCGGCTGCATCCAAAAAAGCGCGAACCACATTTTCTCCTCGAGATATGGCTTGATCGGCGGTGTGATGGTGATGCGGCCTTGTCCGTTTGCGCGCAACGTATTCTCGATCCCGGCAATGTTTGGCAGATCAAATAATTCGAAGAAGCGGTAAACGGCGCGCCCGTCCTGTGGCTCATAATTCTCAGCGGCCATAACGCGCCAGATGTAGCCGGGATCGGTGATCCCCGTCGGCGCGGAATTGCGAAGAGAGCCGGAGTCAACGCCTCCGGCTACAGCATGTCGCTGATTCAACCGCGCGACGATCCATTCCATTTCAGGTCGATACGTTGCGGCCTCTTGCGAGATAACGATGTCACCACCATTTGGCAGCACAGTACGAAAACCCTCCAGCATTCCGTCTGCACCGCCGATGACCTGGTTGTCGAACGTTGAATAGGTTTCATTGAGCCAGCCGGTCAGACCGATTCCGCCTGGCACAGAATCGATTTCGGCAATGATGTAGCCCTTTTCGGTCAGAATAAGATCGGGACGAATCACCCGCGGTAAATCGTCCCGAATATCTTTACGCCTCGAAAACTCAATCAGCTCTTTGGGTTTACCGGCATCGAGATAACGCGCTACCCACGCAGGCTGCTTGCCCTGGATGCTGAGTTGATAGAGCTGATTACAGGCACGCTGAAAAACGAACAGCCGATGTCCGAGTTGTTCCAGTTCAGCGAGAAATTTTTTCTCGATCGCAAACGCATCAGGCGAGAGCAGCCATTCCTTTTCCGCGAAAAGACCCTCTTTTGGAAAAGCAGTGCGAATTGTGGCTAGCTTGTCGTCCTGAACTTGCATTAAGGGCAAACGTTCAACGCCCAACGCCGAACGTCCAATGACGAATGCAAGCATCTGAATTGAACATTTGGCATTGGACGTTAAGCGTTGGGCGTTTGCCGCTCATCTTCCGGCCGCCATTTTCTTTAGCGTGAGCTTGACCAGTTCTTCCGCTGATTTCGCTTCGCCTTTCTCCTGGAGGTCGCGCACTGCTTTATGTGCATCGATCTGTTTATAGCCAAGCGCGATCAACGCGAGCACGGCCTCGTTTGCCTGCTCCTCTTCGGGAGTGGGCGCGTGTGCGGCACTAGCTGCTTCCCAGGCTGCCGCCACTCCCAGCTTGTCTTTTAATTCCAAAACGATTCGCTCAGCCGTTTTTTTTCCGAGCCCGCTGATTTTTGAAATTGCCGCGACATCGGAGTTCACGACCGCGGCCTTGAAATTATTCACGCTCATTCCGCTAAGCACTGCGAGCGCCAGTTTCGGCCCGATGCCGCTGACTTTGTTGACGAGTAGTCGAAAAAGATCGCGCTCAGCGGGCGTCATGAATCCGTAAAGCACATGAGCATCCTCGCGGACCGCCAGGTGCGTGAGAATACGAATGGGCTGGCCCGGTTCCGGAAGCCGATCGTAGCTGGAAAGCGGGATGAAAACTTCGTAACCAACGCCGCCGACATCGACGATTGCGTGCGTAGGCAAAGCGCTTACCAGTTTACCATCGAGAAAAGTGATCATGGATTCGTTAAAGCGGTTCGATCGTTGAAGGGTTAAAGCGGTTCCGACAATTTAGCAATTCAGCCTTATAACGCTTCAACGAGTCATTCTGATTTTAGCACGAGGGTGAGATCAACCTGTTTACCTTTCGCGATATTGAAGCCACGCGTGGTAAAAGACGTCCAAGTTTGGGGGGGATTCGGAAAAAGCGTCTGGACAAGTGAAGTTGGTACAATCACGAAACGCGGGCCGGGCCCGGACATGAAATCGACTGCGTTTTTCTTGTTAACCCGGTTGAGAAAACTTTGCACGCGACTGCGAAAATACCAGACCACGCTCGGTTCCTCGAATTCGACGGACGCAAATTGCATGTTCGGCTGCAAGTTTGGACGCGATTCCCGGAAAAGCTGATACGCGGGGAAAAACCGTGCAACCGCCGGCGGGATGATTAACGCAATTGCAAGCCCCAAACAGGCACCAGTGATAGCGACTTTTCGAAACAGGGAGCCGTGATTTGTGATCGCAGTCGCTCCCTGCCAATGCCGCGCAAGCAGGAGCGCGAGCAGCGGAAAGGCCGGCAACGTGTAATGGGGTAACTTCGTTGCAACCAGTGTGAAGATCACAAAAATGATTGCGATGCCTGTCAGGAGATAATTATCGAGCTGGTTCCGGCCGTAGCCGGGATCGGCGATCCCGGCCTTTTTTTGTCTCCACAATTGCCGGATCAACCACGGCAACTTGATCGACCAGGGAAAGAAACTGACGAAGATTGTTACAAAATAGAACGGTAGGAGAAGCAGATACATCCCAAACGAACTCGCCCCGTGACCTTCCATCGTCACAAGGGACCGACTAATGACATGTCGCCCGATTCCAATCGCCAAGAATAGGCCGTGAGTTTGAACCAGCGCCGGAATTCCCCAGAGCGCGACAACGGCGAGCGTCAGCAAAATTCCACGCAGCAATTTGAGATGCCGAGCCAACTGCCAATCTCGCGCAAGGATTATTGTCGCTCCAACAGTGAGCAGCGGTGACCATGCAATCGGTCCCTTCGCCAGAAAACCAAACGCAAGCGAGAGGTAAAATGTGAGCCACCACCGCGTTTGATGGTAGGGCTTGACCGGTCCGAGCCGGACTGGCATTTGGCGCGCCGTTCCCGGGGACGAGCGCGACAAAAGTTCGTAACCACTCCAGTGCGCCAACGTCATAAACAGCACGAGCCACATGTCAGCGACTGCGGCTTTTGCATGAACAAAAGTCTGTAGCGAAAGTGTGAAAATAATCGCGGCCCACCAACCAACTGAGGTCGCGCCATTGCAACGGCTCCAGGCAAAAATCACGAGAGCAACCAGCGCGGCCGCGATGGCAGATGGAAAGCGCGCGCTGAAATCGCTTTCACCAAAGATGCGATAACTTGCTACCTGCGCCCAATAGGCGAGGGGAGGTTTATCCAGTCGTAGCTGATTATTGAAGTACGGAACGACGTAATCAGCGCGCTGGATCATTTCTCGCGATGCCTCCGCGAATCGCGGTTCGTCACGATCGATCAGCGGCAGGCTCCACGTGCCGGCCAGATGAAAAAGGACCAAGCCGAAAGACAGAAACACGGAATTGCGTATTGCGGATTTCAAGAGCGCGCTCAAAATAGCGCCCGCTAAAACTGACGGGAACTTATTTGTGAAGCGTGCCGCCGTTTTTTATTGGCTGATCGGCATCGTCATCGCGGCGATAGCGATCGCAACAGCATTCTATTTCGACGACACGGTACGCGATTTCATGGCGCAACATCAAAACCCAATGATGCGCAATTTCATGCGCAACGTCAGTTTGTATGGTGATTGGCCTTCACATCTTGTCCTTGGAGTGATCCTTCTAGCAATCGCCTGGCGGCGCCAAAGCAAAAAATGGATGCGAATTTTCTTGTCGATGCTGGTGGCGATGGCGATCGCAGGCGTTGCCGGCACCGTTATCAAACGCACGATTCCGAGGGCCCGTCCATCTGTGAAATCAGAGCTTCGCTGGGGCGGACCGCGTCTCAGCACGAAATATCATGCGTTTCCCTCCGGTCACGTCGGCGCCTCAACCGCGTTTTTTGGCATTTTAATTTTCTTACGCTGGCGTGTCGGGCTCGCCTGTCTCCCCATCCCGATTCTGATCGGGCTTTCACGAATGTACCTTGGTGCGCATTACCTTTCGGACGTTGTTTGCGCGGCAGTCCTCGGGATTGTCTGCGCTGCGATCGTTTGGCGATTTTTCCTGCCACATCAGCAGTGGGCTACCTCAAAAATCGAAAAGAACGAGCAGGAACAGGGACTTTGAAACGCGGAGGGGGTGAGATTCGAACTCACGAGGCCTTTCGGCCTTCCGGTTTTCAAGACCGGCGCGATCAACCGCTCTGCCACCCCTCCATACCAGGTGCGCATTTCGCGATCGCAAACTCATTACTCCATTACTCCGCTACTCCAAGTGAAATCACGCAGCCTTACACTCATGGACTGATTGAGTGATGGAGTGTTGAATAATCACAAGATTTGCTCGACACCGCGATATGTTCATGTGAACTTATATCATGGCAAAGAATTACCGGCCTCTTGTCCAAGAGACTCCACAAAGCCGCGAGCCCGTTCGCGGACGTGGCGCATCGTGGAGTCCCGCAAATCGCTTCGAGAAACTGCATATAGATCAAAATGATCTCGATGTTGTCGATGTCGCCCTTGGAACAGAAGAGCGACCTCGCCGCGCAACGCAATATTTTCGCGACGGAACCAAATCGGTTATCACTCGTAACAACAGTCCAGATGTCGGCTTTGAAACAAGCCTTAATCCCTATCGAGGCTGCGAGCACGGCTGCATTTATTGTTATGCGCGGCCAACACATGAGTATCTCGGTTTTTCCGCCGGACTCGATTTCGAAAGCAAGATCATGGTGAAAACAAATGCGGCAGAGTTATTGCGCGCGGAACTGGAATCACCGCGGTGGAAGCCACAAACGCTGGTGATGAGCGGCGTGACCGATCCGTATCAACCGATCGAGCGAAAACTGTGCATTACGCGCGGCTGCCTCGAAGTTCTTGCAAAACTTCGAAATCCGGTAGCGATCATCACAAAGAACCGGCTAGTTACACGCGACGTCGATCTTTTATGCGGCCTCGCGGCCCACAACGCGGTGGCGGTGAACGTTTCAGTAACTTCGCTGGACTTGAATTTGCAGCGAGTGCTTGAGCCGCGAACCTCTTCGCCTCAAGCGCGCCTTGATGCGATCCGGCAACTTCGCAGCGCAGGAATTCCAACTGGCGTGATGGTTGCACCGATCATTCCGGGTCTCACCGACCATGAAGTTCCGAGGATTCTCGACGCTTGTGCCAAAGCCGGTGCGCAATTTGCCGCATATACAATTGTCCGCCTGCCTTGGGCGGTGGCGCCACTGTTTGAACACTGGCTCGAGGAACACTTTCCGGACCGCAAAGAGAAAGTACTGGGGCGCATCCGCGATTTGCGAGGGAACCGACTAAATAGCTCCCAATGGCACACGCGTATGGCTGGGGAAGGCATCTTTGCCGAGCACATCGCTTCGATGTTTGCGGTCTCCTGTAGGCGCAACCAAATGTGCGCGCGTCCGAAACTGTCTAGCGCGTCATTTCAAAGACCGACCACGCAGCCAGAGCTTTTCGGTTGAAATCGTCTATCGTCTTTTATGGAAACTCGTGCAGCCGCATCCTTCGTTGCAAACGAAATAATAAAGCGGCGACTGCGGGCTGCACTAGGTGCGGAGAGGCGGTTATTGGAGGCCGTGCTGATTCATAAACAGCGCGCCAGGTTAAGCCGCCTTTTAATTCCTGGCTCCTCCCCTCGCAGCGCTGCACTGCTGGGTTCGCAGCGGGCATACGGGAGTCGAACCCGATCTCAACGCGGAGGACGTTGGCAGATACTTGAACGAGACATTTCCCCTTGGCGCACAGTGATCACGCCGATGCGGTATCTGAGACCTAACCAGGCGGTGCAGCCCATAATGGGCCTAAGGGGAAGCCTTTTGTTCTTCAGATCGAAAACACGGGCAGTAGCCGCGGCGAGGTTGCGCAACTGCATCGTGTTGCTTACGGCAACGCTTCAGACACAACTGTCTACCGACGTACCCGAACCGGCTCGCCAACCTGGGCCGCCTCATGCATAGTGCCGCTGCACCGCGTCGGGCTCAATGAACGGCGACAAGCGCAAGTTTCTTTTCGTTTCGATTACCGGGCTCATCAGCGACATCGCCTGGCAGGTGGCCAAGGAAGGCCACGAAGTGCGCTATTGCATCGAGGACGAGAAGGAGCGCGACATCGCCGACGGTTTCGTGCCGAAA
>DATIOX010000125.1:0-11641 GCA_035472675.1 Candidatus Dormiibacterota bacterium | reverse complement strand
CGGAGGCCAGACCATGCCGGTCGGATGAAATTGCACGAACTCCATGTCGATCAGGTCTGCACCTGCGTTGTAAGCGAGCGCGTGACCGTCGCCAGTGTACTCCCAACTGTTGCTGGTAATTTTGTACGCCCGCCCAATTCCGCCAGTGGCCAGCACCACCGCTTTGGCGCGGAAAATCTTGAAGCGTCCGCGTTCGCGTTCGTAACCAAATGCTCCGACTACGCGGTCGCCGTCTTTCAGTAGCGAAAGAACGGTGTGCTCCATATAGACGTCAATGCCTTGGTGCACGCCGTGATCCTGCAGCGTGCGAATCATCTCCAAGCCCGTGCGATCGCCCACGTGCGCTAAGCGTGGATATTTATGCCCGCCGAAATGGCGTTGCAGAATGCGCCCATCTTTTGTACGATCAAATACGGCGCCCCAGGCTTCGAGTTCTCGTACGCGATCAGGCGCTTCTTGCGCGTGCAACTCCGCCATTCGCCACTGATTCACATATTGCCCGCCGCGCATGGTGTCGGCGAAATGCACTTTCCAGTTGTCTCGCTCATCGACATTTGCAAGTGCAGCAGCGATTCCGCCTTCCGCCATTACGGTGTGCGCTTTGCCTAACAAGGATTTGCAGACAAGTCCGACGCGCACTCCGGCACCGGAAGCCTCAATCGCTGCGCGCAGACCCGCGCCTCCAGCGCCAATCACCAAGACGTCGTGTTCGAAAGTTTCGTGATCAGCCATGCATCAGTTGAGCTTCAAGTATCGCACTTCTAGATGCGATCTTAGATTCGCTCAACCGTGAACGACGCCAAAAGCGCCAATATGGCCTGCACGGGCCGCGAAAAACGAAACTGCGATCCTGCGATTCGCCCACTCCGTCGAATCACAGGCGTTTCTACTCAACGCATCGCTTCATCGGGTTGGGCAATCCACTCAGCGTCCCAATAGACGAAGATTGGCTCGGCCGTCTCGGCAGGATAAAGCCGCTCGTGATTTTTGCCTTCTACGCGCGGCGCTTTTTCAAAACGTTCCTTCGTCGCATCGAGCAAATACTTCATCCGACACGCAGCTCAAAAGAATACTGAGATACGTTATCTTAGTAAGATGAACGACGTCGAACTTGATGAACGTGGAGTTCTACGAAATTGCCCACGGTGCGGCCGGCGTAATCGGATGCGATACGAAGGACTTGGACAAACTTTTCACTGCGCCCAGTGCAAAAACGAGTTACCGCCGTTGAGTGAGCCGCTCGATGTGCCAAGCGATCTGGTGTTCGACGCCCTGATCAGTGGCGCAAAGATACCTGTGCTAGTCGATTTTTGGGCGCCCTGGTGCGGCCCCTGTAAGATGGTCGCGCCAGAATTCCGGAAAGTAGCGCGGGAAACGGCCGGTCAATTCGTTCTGGCAAAGGTAAACACGGAAGAGGTTTCGAGCCTTGCTGCTCGTTTTCGTATCACGGCGATTCCGACCATGGTGTTGTTCGAGAACGGCCTGGAAGTGGCGCGTCAAGCCGGGGCGATGCCAGCGCCCGAGATTCGAAAATTTGTCGCGCGGGCGCAGGTTAGTCGAAAATAGAGAAATGAGCATTCCTAAGTCCCAGGTTTCTTGGTCACCGCGGCAAAGGCAGGAAAATACCATCCAGGTAACCTACAGGACTTAACACCATGGATCCTTCGTCATTTCACGAGAAGGACCTCGATGATGATCTTGAGGAATTCATCGTAAGCTGGGCGACAGAATAGAATTCACCACTCTGGCGGCGGCGCACGCCTAATCGCAAACTAATCTCTGTCAGAGAAGCCGGACATCGTGCCAGATGCCCATCGCACATAACCGCACGTACAAATCGGAAAAGCCGACCCAGAACAAACTCAACCACGCCCAGAGCATGTGGCGGCGATTAAAACAGCTCACGCATTCGTATGCGCGATAACATGTTGGTGATTTGGAGAATTGATCTAAAAAGCCGCCGGCGAGATGCCGCAGCGAGTGGCAACCAAAAGTATAACCGGCGAGCAGGACGACATTGATTGCCAACACAAGGGTGCCGATGCCAATTCCAAATCCATCTGCAAACCACAGGGCTTTCCAAACGTCATAGGCCAGAACCAGCAGGAAAAAGAGCGCCAGATAAAGAAAATAGCGGTGCACGTTCTGCATGATCAGCGGGAACGAACACTCGCCCCAATAGGTTTTTCGCGGCTCGCCTACTGTGCATGCCGGCGGATCAGCCCAGAACGCTTTATAATAGGCGCCGCGATAGTAATAACACGTCAACCGGAATCCCCCCGGGGCCCAAAGAACGAGTAACGCGGGAGAAAAGATTAGCCAGGCTGGCCACCAGTCGGGTTTCGGTCCAAACCAGCTGTGCGGCGAATTTCCCAGAATTTCTGGCGAATAAAATGGTGAGATGTAATTACCAAAAAAATAATTTTGGCCCTGAAAAGCCGCCCACGTGGAATAGACGATGAAGGTCGATAATCCGACAAAGACGAGTAGCGGCTGCGTCCACCAGACGTCGGCCCGCATTGTCTCGCCAAATGAACGACGCGGTAAAACAGTTGTTCCATTCATTCGCCGTCGGCTCCTTCCACGGGCAGCTTCGCTTTTTTCCATGCTTCCCAACTGCCGGGCACATTCCAAAGTTCGTCGAATCCCTCCGGTTTCAAAATGCTCGTCGCGAGACTAGCGCGGTATCCGCTTCCGCAATAGACCGCCATGGGTTTGTTATGGTCGAGCTCATTCATCCGCTTACGCAATTCCGGGAGAAAAATGTGGCGCGCCCCGGGAACGTGTCCCTTCTTCCATTCGCCGGGTGAACGCACATCGATAATTTGCAGCGAAGTCTTCCGCTCATTCAGCTCGTGCACGGTCATCTGTCCGATTCTTTGCAGGGGGAATCCCGCCGCATCCCACGCTTTCATTCCGCCTATCAGGTATCCGGCGAATTTTGTATAGCCGGTGCGCACGAACAGCCGCACTATTCGTTCAAGATCGTCATCGCTCTCCATGACGAGAAGGATCGGTTTTTCGGGGTCAAGCATCCAGCCCGCCCAAATCGAGAGAATTGGCGTCCCGCCAATGTTGAGCGCTCCGAAAATATGGCCGCCTCCAAACGCAAGCATCGCGCGCACATCCACGAGGACGCCAGCCTTCTTGTCGATTGCTTCCTTGAACGCCTTGGGCGGAAGAGCGGGAACGCGCGGAAGGTTTCCAAGCACTTTTGGTCCCTCCGCGTTCACTCTTTTCATGATCGGATAATACCGCGGCACCGGCGGCGCACTGTTGATCGCGTAATCTGTGAAACTTTTCGCGTCAGTAAATTGCAAAAATTTATTAAATTTTCGCTCGTAACCGATCGTGCTGCTCAATCTCGCTCCGATGTCGGCTCCACAGGGTGAACCTGCGCCGTGGTTGGGATAAATCATCACGTGATCGGGCAGATTTAAATAGAAGTCGCGCAAGGTATGAAATTGTTGCTCTGCGAGCTGCTTCGTGTGTTTCTCGCCTAACAAGTCCGGGCGACCAGCGGATGAGACAAAAAGCGAATCGCCGGTGAGCACTGCCCACGGCTCGTCCGGATGATCTGCTTCGGCCAGCAGATAGGACATGTGCTCCGGCGTATGCCCCGGAGTATGCCGCGCCGTGACGAGCACTTCGCCAAATGTGAAACGATCGCCATCCTTTACCTTTTCAGGTCCAAAGCCGTACTCAGCGCCGCCTTCTCCACTGGAATAAATCTTTGCCGATTCAAGACGCGCGCAAAGCTCGCGCGAACCGCTGACCAAATCGGCATGAATATGCGTCTCGAAGATATGCGTGATAGCGAGCCCCGCTTCGCGTGCCATCTCAACGTAAACCTCAACATCGGCTCTCGGATCGAAAATCGCTCCCACACCTTCGTCGTCGTCGCCAAGCAGGTACGAAAGTTCGGCGATGCCTTCGGTCTGAATGGTTTTAAAAATGAGCGACATCGCCAAGATTTAACGCGAAGGCGTGCCGAACTTCAACAAGATCGGCATCTACTTTTTGCCGTCACGAGAATATCTGATTCATCTCGGCATACTTCACTGCTTCTTCCGCGAAGGTAAAGGTTCCATGCGCCTGCATTTCGCGCGCAGCGCGAAGAAAGGCACCAAGCGCGGCTCGTGACAGCGCGCTGCCGACACTAACACGTCTTACGCCGATCTCTGAGAGCTCGGCGAGAGTCAATTGCACACCTTGTAGTCCCATGACGACGTTCACCGGTCGATCCACTGAGCCGATCACTGTGACGATGTCTTGCTTACTTTTAAGGCCCGGCGCAAACAGGACATCAGCGCCGGCTTCTTGAAACGCCTGAAGACGCGTAATCGTGTCACGAAGATCGGGGTGTCCGATCACGTAATTTTCAGCGCGTGCCGTTAAGACGAAAGGAAACGGCAGGGAGCGCACTACCTCCGCGGCAGCACGGATGCGCTCGGCTGCCAGCGACAGTTCGTACGGCGCTGGTTGGCGGCGCGCGCCGACATCTTCTATTGAACAACCTGCAAGCCCAGTATCGGCAGCCAGTCGAACGGTTTCAGCAACGGCGGCCGGATCGTCTCCATAGCCATTTTCGAGATCCGCGCTGACGGGCAGATCGGTCGCGCCAACTAGATCTGCGGCATGCGCGAGCATCGCGCCGCGGTCGACGGCCCCATCAGGTTTGCCAATCGAGAACGCGAATCCTGCGCTCGTCGTTGCCAAAGCCTCGAATCCAAGTGATTGCAACAAGCGCGCTGTGCCGACGTCCCACGGATTGGGAATGATGAACGCGCGATCACGCTGATGCAACGCGCGAAACGTTGTTCCTTTTTCTGCTTGGCCAGCCATAAGAGTGAAACCCCTCAACGCACTTCGACGGTAATCGGCAGAAGATGATTGATCATGTAGGTGCCTCGATCAGGATCGCGATGCGCCGGTTGCGCCTGGCCGAGTGAATCGGCTGCCCGAGCAACTAGATGTGCTTGGCCTGGCTTGGACGGAGTGCGCCAATCAAATTCCCAAAGTCGCCACGCGTTCCGTTTGGACACCCCAATCAAGCTTGCTGCGTTCCATGTTGCTCCGCCATCTGTGCTGAGTTCGACCTTTGTGATTTCACCGTCGCCTGTCCAGGCAGCACCGTGAACGCGAACATTAGAATTTTTCGAAACAGTCTCGCCCTGAGCCGGCTTGGCGATTTCCGCCTTGATGAGCATCTCGGAGAGTGGAGTAAGTTCGCCGATGTCCCCTCGCCTTTTCCAGTACGCATAGTCCAGGGTCTGATAATAACCGGTGAATGGCTGGTCCGTGACGATGATGCGCTGCAACCATTTGATCGACGCCATGGCGTACCAGCCGGGCACGATCGCCCGTACCGGAAACCCGTGTTCTGGCGGAACATCGGTGCCGTTCATTCTGTAGGCGAGCAGCACATCGCGTCGAGCCTTATCCAATGGAACGGAGCGGGAAAACCTCAACCTACCTGGAGGGCTTTTCGGATCATCGAGCATGCCATGATCCGCTCCTTCGAGAGTGACTTCGCGTGCGTTTGACTTCACGACCGCCCGATTGAGCAGGACCGATAGCGGCACGCCAGTCCACTCAGCAGTGCCGACTGCGCCCAACTCCCACTGCACTCCTTTTACTTTCGGTTCGAGAAAATTGCGATTGTTCCCAGCACATTCCAGCGTCACGGGGATCGTCAGCGATTCTAACTTGAGCAACTCTTCGTAATTAATCGCGAATGGTTTTTCGACTTCGCCCTCCACGTGCAGCCACCAAGCATCCCTGTCGATGCTTGGAATCGGGAAATGCGTTCTGACGAAGAATGATTTAGTGGGCGTGATGAAGTTTTCGACCGTTTCAAACGGCATCTCCAGGTTAAGCGGCTCTTTGTTCCGAACGATCCTGCCGTCGCGCAATTTGATGTCGTTTTCTGGCATGGAGTCTTAAACCTCGACCCTAGTCACGCCGTTGAGGCTGCATCGGGACCTCGATGTTGTGCGCAGCGGCGAATTCGATGGCTTTGGAGTAACCAGCATCCGCGTGACGAAGAACACCCGTGCCCGGGTCGCTGGTGAGAACGCGTTCAAGACGGCGTTTGGAATTATCGGTACCGTCGGCAACGACAACCATTCCAGCGTGCTGTGAGAAACCGATGCCAACGCCGCCGCCGTTGTGAATCGACACCCAGGATGCGCCGGCTGCAGTGTTAATCAGCGCATTAAGCAGCGGCCAATCTGCGATAGCATCGCTGCCGTCGAGCATCCCTTCGGTTTCGCGATTGGGTGATGCGACCGAACCCGCGTCGAGATGATCGCGCCCAATCACAATCGGCGCTTTGATCTCACCGCGCTTCACCAGCTCGTTCATGGCAATGCCGAACTCGGCGCGTTCGCCGTATCCGAGCCAGCAAATGCGCGCCGGCAATCCTTGAAACTGAATTCGTTCACGGGCGAGCTTCATCCAGCGAGCGAGCGTTTGATTTTTCGGAAAGAGTTCGAGCGCGAGTTTATCGGTGCGGGCAATGTCGTTGGCATCGCCGCTCAACGCGACCCAGCGAAACGGACCGCGTCCTTCGCAAAATAGCGGGCGAATGTATTCGAGAACAAATCCGGGAATGTCGAACGCGTTTTTGACTCCAGCTTTTTTGGCCTGGGCGCGAATATTATTTCCGTAATCGAAGGTCACGGCGCCCTTCTTTTGCAAAGCGAGCATGGCCTCGACATGCATAGCCATCGACTGCATCGCGCGCTCGATGTATTCGTCGGGATTCTTTTTACGCAGCGCGAGTGCGTCCTCGAGCGACATTCCGTTCGGCACATAGCCGTTCAACGCATCATGCGCGCTGGTTTGATCGGTGACGACATCGGGCACAACTCCGCGCCGAACTAATTCCGGCAAAACATCGGCGCAATTGCCCACAAGTCCCACCGAAAGCGACTGTCGATCCTTTCGTGCCTGGTCGATCAACTTGAGCGCGTCATCAAGCGAGTGCGCAATCTTATCGCAGTATCCGCTTTTCAATCTTTTCTCGATGCGGGCGGGATCCACTTCCACGCCGAGAAAGACCGCGCCGTTCATGGTCGCAGCTAGCGGTTGTGCGCCACCCATCCCCCCGAGCCCGCCGGTTAAGACAAATTTTCCTTCGAGCGAACCACCGAAATGTTTGCGTCCAGCTGTGGCGAAAGTTTCGAACGTGCCCTGCACAATTCCCTGACTGCCTATGTAAATCCAGGAACCGGCAGTCATTTGTCCGTACATCGTCAGGCCGAGCCGCTCGAGGCGATTGAACTCTGTGTAATTGTTCCATTGGCCAACGAGATTCGAGTTGGCGATGAGAACACGCGGCGCTTCATCGTGGGTCTTGAACTTGCCCACCGGTTTCCCGGATTGCACGAGAAGCGATTCGTCGTTTTCGAGCTCGCGCAGTGACCGAACAATTGCATCGAAAGCTTCCCAACTTCTCGCGGCGCGGCCGGTGCCGCCATAAACCACGAGTCGATCAGGATCCTCCGCGACGTCGGGATCGAGATTATTCATGAGCATTCGCATCGCCGCTTCCTGCTGCCAACCCTTGCAACTTCGCTCGCTGCCGCGCGGTGCCTGGATAATCCTCTTTCCGCTCATAACTCTTCGTCCTCGCAATCAAAGTCACCGCGCCAAATCGCCTCGGCAACACGCGCGATATCATTCGCTAGTGACCGATCCTGCGTTAGTGGCCGCGCGAATTTGCGAACAATGGCAAAAGCGCGTTCGACACCCGCGCCGCTTTTCAACGGCCGTCGGTGTTCCAGGCCTTCCGCAGCAGCGAGCAATTCGATGGCAAGCAGGTTTTCTGCAAGATCGATAATCGATCGTAGTTTCAACGCGCTCGTCATCCCCATGGAAACGTGATCTTCTTTTCCGCCAGAGGTTGTGATGTTGTCGACGCTTGCCGGGTGCGCGAATACGCGCGCCGCATTGACCAGGGAAGCCGCCGCGACATGCGCAGTCATGAAACCGGATTCGAGGCCCGGTCGTTGGGCCAGGAATGCGGGCAGTCCCTCGTTCTTGTCCGGATTAACCAGTCGATCAATTCGCCGTTCGCTCATGCTCATCAAATCGACAATTGCCAGCGCCGCGTAATCGAAGGCAAGTGCCAGCGGCGCACCATGAAAATTCCCGCCCGAAATGACATCTTCTGCTTCGGCAAAGACAAGTGGATTATCAGTCGCCGACGCAGATTCAACCAACAGCACATCTTCGCAGTGCGACAATGCACCGCGCACGGCGCCGTGAACCTGCGGCATGCAACGCAGGCTGTAGGCGTCCTGAACACGTGGATCGTCCTTTAGATGCGACTCACGAATTTCGCTTCCCTCCAGTAGCATCAACAAATGTTTTGCCGCGGCTTTTTGTCCAGCGTGCGGCCGGGCGTCTTGCAAACGGGGATCAAACGCAGCGGGGGTGCCCTTGAGATCCTCGAGGCTCATCGCGCCTGAAACATCCGCGAGACGTGATAGCCGTTTCGCGCGAAGAAGTGCAAGCCCACCGACGGCATGCATGGCCTGAGTGCCATTTAATAGCGCAAGCCCCTCTTTTGCCTCCAAGTGTACTGGTCTTAATTTTGCGCGGCGCAACGCTTCACCGCTTTCCATTCGTTCCCCGTCGAGAAACGCTTCGCCTTCCCCGATTAGTGTAAGTGCCAGATGTGCGAGCGGCGCGAGATCGCCACTGGCACCGACCGAGCCTTTTTCTGGAACGACTGGATGCACCCGGCGGTTCAGCATCTCGCAAAGCATTTCAATGATCTCTGGGCGGATACCGCTGAAGCCGAGCGCAAGCACGTTTGCGCGCAGCAACATCATTGCGCGAACTTCGGGCTCCGAAAGCGGTTCACCGATTCCACAGGCGTGACTGCGAACGAGATTGAGCTGAAGCTCGCTCAATGCCTCGCGCGGAATGCGAACGTCAGACAGTTTACCAAAACCCGTCGTTACGCCATAAACGACTGCGTCGCGCGCAATGATTTCTTCGATCACTTTGCGCGATGCCAAAATACGCGGCTGCGCGAGAGAGGAAATCTCAACTGCATCCCCATCAAACGCCACGGTGGCAATGTCGGTGAGTGTCAATGCCTGGCCGTTTAATTCCATTCACGCAGCTTAGCGGGAAAACGAGAAGATGAAAAGGTGATGGACCATGAGGCGCATGCGCCCTATGCGGCGCATTGCACACATGAGATCCACAAGAAGGAAAAGGCCAGGTCGAAACACGACCTGGCCTCTTGGGCGAAAACGCCCACAATAAACAACCAGCCGCTGTAATTATTTTTTGGCTGTCGGAGGTGGTGGCGCTTCCCTCGTTTGCGCACAAGCCCCGAGTCCCAAAGCGCTGGCCATTACGACCGCGATCATGATCACTTTCAAAAATTTCAATCTATATCGCCTCCTTTCGCAGCAGGTTGCTCCGGTCTGTTTAGACAGGGAACTCTCTGGAGGCAATGCTTTTCTCAATTTATTTGAACGCGTCACAATCGGGTGCCAGACTTACTTGGAGTAACCGGTCGTGCCCGCGCCCGTGGTCACTGTCTCTTTATGTTGAGCGCAAGCACCAAAACTCAAAGCAGTGGCCAAAACAGCCACAATCATGATCACTTTAAAAAATTTCAAATCTATCTCGCCTCCTTTCGCAGCAGGTTGCTCCGGTCTGTTTAGGCAGGGAATTACAGGGAAGCAACGTTTTTCTCACCTTTTTTGGATGTATCACAAGCGCAGAGACAGCGCGCTGGCGGTTGCGCCCTACCAGCCTACTCTTCAATGACTACTGGCGTGTCGTGATCCACGAGATCGAATAGCTCGATCACATCTTCATTGCGCATTCGAATGCAGCCGCAGCTCGCCGGGCTACCAATTTCGCCCTCATGTTTTGTGCCATGGATGTAAATGAAGCGCTCGCGCGTATTGGCATTGTGCTCGTCCAATCCGTCGAGCCATAAAACACGCGACATCACCAGGTCTTCTGTTGGAGGAAGCGGATCACCGGGCTTGAGCGCCACACGGCTTCGAAAAATTGTCCCAGCCGGCATCTCGCCCCCGATCTTCTCCGCTACGCGAAAGCGACCGACCGGAGTTTTAAAACTCCCGTGTTCTGTTCCAATGCCGAATCGCGAAGTGGACACCGGATAGGTGCGGACCGGTGTCTCATCATCTTTGAGGGTGAGCAGCTGATCTCGAATGGACACGTGTATTTCTTTCATTTCAGTCGTTCCGCTCGGATAATTCGCCATCACAAATTTGATGCCGAATCGTCCTTCGTTAGCGGGCAGCGAATTCTCACTGTCGCCACCGCTTGCTCGACAGGTCGTTCCTTGTTGCTTTGCATAACTTGAACGCAGCGATAAAATCCGCGTGTTAATGAAAGGCTACCACATCGCTGTTGTGGGCGCGACCGGCGCCGCGGGCACGGAATTGTTGCGCGTTCTGGAACGGCGAAATTTTCCTGTGGCAAGCCTGCGTCCGATTGGCTCGAAGCGCTCAGTTGGAAAATCTGTTCGTTTTCGCGAAGAACCGATCCCTGTGCAAGAACTTGGTGATCGATCATTCGACAAAATCGACATCGCGTTTTTCAGCGCGGGTGGCGATGTTTCCCGAAATTATGTTCCGATGGCATGCCAGTCGGACGCGATTGCGATCGATAAATCGTCGGCCTTTCGGATGGATCCTCATGTGCCGCTTGTGATTCCGGAGATCAACGCCGCGGACGTCAGGCAAAATCGCGGAGTAATCGCGAACCCCAACTGCACGACGACTGTCATGCTGATGGCCCTTTATCCGTTGCATCGCGTCTTTGGTGTGCGCCGCGTGTGCGCGACTAGTTTCCAGGCCGTCTCCGGCAGTGGTGCACGCGGCATTGAAGAATTGAAGCGCCAGGTGGCAGGGAAAGATCTACAGCCAGCACCGGAACTGTATCCGCATCCGATCGCGTTCAATCTTCTGCCGCACGTCGATGCATTTCTTGAAAGCGGTTACACGAAGGAAGAAGCTAAAATGCAGGATGAAGCGCAAAAAATTATGCATTTACCGGAACTTCGTATCTCGGCGACTTGCGTCCGCGTCCCGGTTTACCGAGCGCATTCGGTAGCTGTGAGCGCAGAATTTGAACGCGTGATCTCAGTCGAGCAGGCGCGCGAAGTTTTGGCCAAAGCGCCGGGCTTGGAACTTGTGGACGAACCGCAGAGTAATCGTTATCCAATGCCGCTCGGCGTGGCAGGAAAGGATAATTGTCAGGTGGGTCGAGTGCGACTTGATTGCGCATTCGAAAACGGACTCTCCTTTTGGGTATCAGGTGATCAATTGCTCAAGGGCGCAGCACTGAACGCGGTGCAAATTGCAGAGCTGCTGTAGCGACAGGCGTGTCGCCTGTGAACTCAATAGAATTGCAGCTGACACAGCTGCCTCTAGAAGGGACGAGCTCTTGCGCGAAAAAAGCAGCCCCGGATTTTTGCTCCGTGGCCGCGAAGGTATTTAACAAGAAGTTATTGTTGTCCTCGTGGCGGTGGTGTCCCCTCGCCCTTTTTCTTTCCGCGCTCCGGCTGCCCTTGCCCGCGCTCAGCTGGAGCAGGCGCTCCAGCTCTTGGCTGACCGCCAGGTTGACCATACGCACC
>DATIOX010000124.1:0-10148 GCA_035472675.1 Candidatus Dormiibacterota bacterium | reverse complement strand
AATGGTGGCTTAACAACACCACTGTTACGCTCGGCATGCAGAACGTGTTGGACGAAGATCCGCCGTTTGTGGCCGGCAGCTTTGAGAACGGCTACGACGAATCGCTGACCACGATCAAAGGCCGGTTCTGGTACGTCGGGCTGAAGAAGCGCTTCTAAAAATCAGCTAGCACAAATTCACAGCGGCCGGACTCCTTACAGAGTCCGGCCGTTTTGCTTTTCGGAGTGCGCGGCCCCGTCCGCGCGTGGTTGCTTGCCGGCGATTGGATAGATTGTCGTGATCAATGCAAATATCCTATGGACCACGGCTCGTTGGTTTTCGTAGCGGCAGCGGTTAAGAAATCGCCGTTCGTTTGAAGGCTTACCTGGCTTTACTTGTGATATGGCAGGCCCAGCTCGTACAGTGCGATTTCATCCTGAAGCGCGTTGGCCAAAGTGGAGTGCTTCGCCTCTCGGGTGCTGGAAATGCCTGCCGGGCAGTTTCTTTCGCCTCCGCGAACCGGCCGCCCTCAGCGCAAGCAGCCGCAAAGGTGCGCAGATAATTCGGATCTTTGCCGCGAGAAAGCCGCACGGCCAGTTTAGCGGACTCGATTGCTAGATTCCCATCGTGAATCGAAGCATCCGAGGAGATTGCGAGGAGACAAGCCCGCAAACTATACGGATCAAATCACTGCAGATGGTCTTCCGGGGTGTTTTGGTGTAGCGGGGATCCTGATTTTCGGGATGCGATCGCGCAGAAATTCCAGTTGAAGAAATGGTCCGGAAGTTAACAAGATTCGACTGATTAATCGACTGAACTCACATTGGGAGATCTTGATGCTAATTTCTCACGAGAGTGTAGATTGACAGACTGGTCGACTGCGCCTTGCTGCGCTCGAAATGACGTGGAGCATTAGTTAATGAGCATGTCCGCTACTCCGGCCATTGTTAGTGAACAGCCAGACTTACAGAGGCCGTCATGGCAACGAGGATGGCTTTGGGCGTTTCTTTTAATCGCTCTGGTCTTTATCTCCTACGCGCGAGTCTTTAATGCCGACTTCATCTGGGATGACGAATCACATCTGACTCGAAACCCCTGTGTCGTTGGTCCGCTGGGATTGAAAGAAATTTGGACCAGCGCGCGGGCCGTCTATTACCCATTGGTCCTTACGACTTTTTGGGCTGTGCATAAGTTCGTCGGCCTTTCGCCTTGGCCATACCATCTTCTGAATGTGTGTTTACACGCTGGATCGGCCGTCTTGCTCTGGCAGGTCTTGCGACAACTAAATGTTCGCGGCGCGTGGCTGGGAGCCTCGCTATGGGCGTTGCACCCGGTGATGGTTCAATCAGTCGCCTGGGTAACTGAGCTGAAAAACACGCAATCGGGCTTCTTTTATCTCTTGTCGATCTTCTGTTTTTTAAAATGTGAGGAGCGACTGCAGATTAGGCGGATATTACGGATCCAAGGCACAGCAGACCAGGAAGGAGCTGTCTCTAGCACGTCCAGGCGACGAGCCGGCGACAGGTATTGCTTGATGTGGTTCGTTTCGTCCTTGTCCTTCTTCATCCTGGCGACCCTAAGCAAGCCCTCCGTGATCATGTTGCCTGTGGTACTTGGCCTCTGTGTCTGGTGGCGAAAAGGGCGGATCTGCTGGCGTGATATCGCCGCGCTCGCGCCGTTTTTGCTAATATCCGCACTCGCGAGCCTATGGACGATTTTGGAACAGAAGTTCCACGCTGGCGCAATCGGTGTTGAGTGGGCACAGACCTGGCCGGAGCGGCTTATCATCGCGGGCCGCGCGATATGGTTTTATCTGGCGAAACTAGCATGGCCGTATCCCTTGATCTTCATTTATCCGCGGTGGAAAATTAATTCTTCCCAGCTAATGGCTTATTTGCCACTCGTCGCGGCATTAGCTGGCTTGCTTGCCTTGTGGTTGATCCGCGCGAAATGGAGCCGCGCCTTATTCTTTGCAGCTGCATACTATGTGGTTTCCCTGTTCCCGGTGCTTGGATTTTTCAGCGTCTATTTCTTTCGCTACTCGTTTGTAAGCGATCATTTTCAATATCTGGCGAGCATGGGGCCTCTGGCATTAGCTGGCGCAGGGCTCGTAACTTTTGTAGGGCGTTTCTGTGAAACGCCGTTCGAATTGGCGTCTGACACAGACGCCCTACAATTTTCCGATAGCATCGCCGTAGTTAAATCGAAATCGTTTCTGCTTGCGGCAACCTCAGGAGTTCTCCTCGTGTCGCTCGGGTTTTTGACATGGCGACAAACCGTCGTTTACCACAATCTTGTGACCCTGTACACCGGGACACTGACAAAGAATCCCGGTTGCTGGATGGCGCATTACAATTTGGGCATCGCTCTCAATGACCAGGGCGACGCTGATCGGGCGATTGCTCATTATCGCCAAGCTGTTGAGCTGCGGCCAAATTATCCGGAGGCGCATTATAATCTGGGCCGGCTTCTCGTACAGAAAGGTCAGGTCGACGAGGCTGTCGCTCATTATGAGAAAGCTTTGGAAATAAATCCTGCTGATGCAGCAGCACACAACAATCTTGGTGCCACGCTTTTTGCAAATGGGCGTGTAGATGAGGCGATCGCTCATTATCAGAAGGCGCTGGCAATCCAGCCGGATTACGCCGATGCCTCTTGCAATCTGGCGAGTGCGCTTCTTTCCAAGGGCGCTTTAGATGGTGCGATCGCGCATTACTCAGCCTGCCTCGCGATATCGCCAGATCAGGCTGAGGCTCAGTACAACCTTGCGAGCGCCTTATTTCGAACAGGCCGGATGGATGAGGCGATCGCTCACTACCAAAAAGTTCTCGAGTTGCGCCCGGAAAATGCGGATGCTCACGCAAATCTGGGGAGCGTGTTCCTCGCAAAAGGCCGCGTTCGGGATGCAATTGCGCAGTACAGAGATGCGCTTCGGATTGCGCCTGATAACGTAGCTGCCCAGAGCAATCTAGCGTGGCTGCTGGCGACAGGTGCCGATCCGTCGCTCAGAAATGGATCAGAGGCTGTCCTCCTGGCCGAACGGGCAGAATCCGAGAGTTCTCGGAGCGAAAATCATGCAATCGTTCTACGCATCCTGGCGACGGCATACGCTGAGACTGGCCGCTTTGTTGAGGCCAGGAAAACTGCTGAACAGGCATTGCAAGCTGCCGAGATCCAGGGGAACTCCACCTTGTCCAACGCACTCCGGGACGAAATCTCGCTCTACGAGTTGGGTCTCCCTTATCACAAGGAAGCGAGATAGTGTTACATAACGCCACGTTTAACCCGCGAACCACGCAAATTAGCGCATAAAGGATGAGACAATGACGAAATCCGAATGACGAAGGGAATGACGAATGATTTAAATGAGGAGACGTCGCTTCTTCGACATTCGGGCTTTGTGCTTCCTTCGTCATTAGTCATTAGTGCTTCGTCATTTCAGCGGACCTTGCGGCCTGGTCATTTATCCGTGGCGTCTGCGTAATCCGCCGTTCGCTAGTTTTCCGGAGAGTTTTCCCGAAGCGGGAGGCGTCCGCGATAAAGCACAAGGTCTTTCTCGAGACGATTCCTGACGTCGGTCTTCTCCTGCAGAGTAGCTATGACTACAGCTTGTTGGGCCACGGCGAGGGCCTCAGAGAACCGGCCGCTTTCCGCGTAAGCAGCTGCGAGCGTCCGGAGAAAGCGTGGTTCTCTACCGCCTGAAAGCTGCACTGCTTCCTGGGCAAATCCGACCGCTTTGCCGCCGTCGCGGATTGAGGCATCAGAAGCTGTCGCCAATAACCAGGCAATGTTGTTACGAGAATGAGGATCTTCAGGAGCCAAAGCCAAGGCTTTTTCGTACTGGGCAATCGCCTCGTGCAGCGAACCCTTCCGCAAAAGAGCATTACCAAGCCCGGTATGGGCATCCGCGTCATTGGGCTGTATTTGGAGAGTTTTCTCCAAATCAGCGATCGCTTCGTCGGTGCGGCCTTTTGCAAAAAGAACGTTACCGCGGTTGTAATAGGCGTCTGCATAATTCGGTTGCAATCTGATTGCCTCCTCGTAGTGGACCATCGCTTCGTCGGATCGCCCTTTTTTGGCGAGATCGTCAGCGAGATTCATTTGCACAAAAGCCGAACCCAAATCGTAGTGGGCGTCCCGCTTACCAGACCTAATCCTTGCGGCACTCTCAAAGTGCGAGATCGCTTTGTCTAGCTCACCGCGGCCGGCACACAAGTACCCGAGATTATTGTGGGCAACGTCGTTCTCAGGACTCACTGCAAGAGCATGGGTCCAAAGAGTTTCGCTATTGCGCCAATTAGAAGTCTGAATAAATGCCAGCCATGCCAGAGCAGCGATGATTGCTATCGCGACCGCGGCGGCTACGGCAAACTGTGGTCTGGACCGGCGGACTCCAATCACGTCAGCAGCAAGCCAAACTGCGAGTAGAAACAGACCGATATGTGGGAGGTACGTATAGCGATCTGCATGACCTTGTTCTCCGACCTGGACGATGCCAATCACTGGGACGAGCATAACGAGATACCAGAACCATCCGGTGAACAGATAAGGTCGTTGGTTTCGGAAAACGATCGCTGCCGCAGTGATGGCCAGCAGCAATGCGATCGCGAAAATGACTTCCCAAATTGCCAGAGTGTCATTCGAGTGAGGATAGAAAACCGCGAGGTCTGTCGGCCATAACGTTTTCCACGCGTAAATCGCGTAACTTGCGAACGCGTTTTGCACCCGCCAAAGGAGCGGCAACGGCGGGATCGCGCCAGCCGCGCGCTTTTGCAGGATGAATGTGACGATGCAGGCGCCTACAGAAAGAATAAGCAACGGAATCTTTTCCAGAAGGAGGCGTCGTATCATGTGTCTTTGATTATTGCCCCGTGCGATTTTCTTCTTCCCTGTTGGTAAGGAGGGTTGTTCAAAACGGCGTAGCGGCCAGTAATCGAGAAGGAGAAGGATGATGGGGGCACTTACCAACATTGACTTGGACATGAGCCCGGCTGCAAAGAGCACAACGACCGCCAGGTACCGCGTTACAGACGGTGCGCGTGCATAACGACTGTATGCGCCCAGCATGAGTAAAAAGAATACAGCGCTCAGAACGTCTTTTCGCTCGCTTATCCATGCCACGGATTCGACATGCAAGGGGTGCACAGCAAATAGTGCCGCGACAATCGTACTCTTCCATACTGCACCAGTCATTTGCTGCAACACCTGAAACAGGAGGAGCACCGCGATCGTATGCAAGATAATGTTGGTAGCATGATGGCCGCCAGCGTTCAGGCCGTATAGTTGACAGTCAAGCATATGCGACAGAGTCGTTAATGGATGCCAGTTGCTTGCATGTTGGCTGGTAAAGGCGAGACCTATCCCCTTTGTCGTTAGTCCAGCCTGAATACCCGGGGCATTGTAGACGTATAAATCGTCATCGAAATTAACGAACTCATAACGGATTGTTTGGGCAAATACGGCCAGGCTGATTCCAGCAAGGAGCAGGTATATAATGACAGTTTTACTACCAGTGCGAACACTTGGAGCTAGCTTACTCGGTCGCTCGTAAGCCTGGCGCTTTGTGTTATTCGCTATGGGACGGCGACGTGCCATGTGTTAAACTGGGGTCCCGCAGCGGTCGCTGTTCTTGGTAAAGTGCAATGTTGCCCTGGAGCTCGGTAGCCAGTCCCGAGTTTCCCTGGCTGTTGGCCAATTCAATCCCCTGCTGCGCAGTCTGAATTGCCTTGGAAAACTCGCCACTTTCGGCATAAGCGGCCGCTAATGTTCGGAAGAGTATTGCGATTCTGCCTCCGGAGATGCGCAGCGCTTGCTCTGCCAGTCCAACCGCTTTTGGACCATCTCGAAGAGACTGATCCGGTGCCGTTGCAAACACCCACGCAAGGTTACTCATTGCGTTTCCGTTGTCGGGTTGAATTGCCAATACCTTCTGCCATTCTTCGACACCTTCGCCGACACGACCTTGCTGAATAAGAACCGTGCCCACGATGTTGTGGACCTCTATGTTATCGGGCTGTAGCTCGAGTAACTTGCGGTAGTGGATCAACGCGTCGGCAACGTGACCTTTTTGGAGAAGAGCCTTGGCAAGATTGTCATGGGCAGGGCTATTGTCTGGCCGAAGATCCACCGCTGTTTGCAGGAGCGAAATAGCCTCATCCACTTTACCTTGTCGCAAAAAAACAATGCCGAGGTTATTTTCAGCAACATCATTGTTTGCGGTTACTGCAAGCGCATGCCTAAACAGTGTTTCGCTATCGCGCCAATACGAGGTCTGAACCCACGCGCACAAGCTCAAAGCGCTGATGATAAGTATTGCAGCGGCGCTCACAATTGTGCGTTGACGTCGCCACAAGTTTGTCAGATCGGCCACTGCCCATGTAATTGCTATATACAGGCCAATCTGCGGTAAATACGTGTACCGGTCAGCCCGGCCCTGCCATCCGACTTGCACCAATCCGATGACAGGGACGAGCATGCCCAGATACCATAACCAACCCGTTATAAGGTAGGGTCGCTTTTTTCGTACGGCGATAGCTAGCGCTGTGATGCATATGAGAAGAAGGAGGGAGGAGATGATTTCCCAAAGTGGTAGCCGGTTCTCCGGATGCGGGTAGAACACGGCTAGGTTCATCGGCCAGAACATCTGCCAGATGTAGAGGACATAGCTGACTGCCGCATTGTTGATTCGTTCCAATATCGGCAAGTCCTCGGTCCACCCGACCGCACCTTTCTGGGCGAGCAAAGTGACGAAGCCTGAAACGGCGGAGAAAGCTATCAGTGGAATCTTTTCCAGGACTGGCATTAATAACTGACGTCTGGGGTCTGATGTTTGACGGCCGATTCTACGGAGTGGCCAGTAGTCAAGAACCAGTAACACCAATGGCAGCGTGACCAGCATCGGTTTTGACATAAGACCTAACACAAACACGAGTGCCACTGCCAGGTAACGGCTCAGTGACGGCGCGCGCGTGTAATAGACATAGGCGAGCAGTGTGAGCATGAAACACACGCCGCTCAGCACATCTTTCCGTTCGGCTACCCAAGCAACCGATTCAACGCGTAACGGATGAATTGCGAACACCGCTGCTACAAAAGCGCTTCGCCACACCGCTCCGGTCATCTGTTGCAGTGCAAGAAAAAGAAGGATCGCCGCCAGGGTGTGGAGGAGTACGTTGGTAAAGTGATGCCATCCTGCATTCAATCCATACAGCTGGCAGTCGAGCATGTGCGAAATGGTCGTCAGCGGATGCCAGTTCATGGAATGAATATGAGTAAATGCCCAGGCAATACCGCTAATGCTGAGCCCACCGGTTATTTTCGTGTTTTCATAGACGTAACGCGGATCGTCATAATTAATGAAGTCGTGCCGGAGCGTTTGGCCAAAAACAAGCCATGTAAGCACTACAAGAAAGATACAAACGCAAACACTTGCGCAGAACCGGCGTGTTTTACGCAGAGCGATTGATTGAGGATTGATACGGTGCACGTGCGGCGCTAGAGCTTCGTGAGAAAAGCTGGCTTAAGGGTTCCGTTTGTAAATCAAGATATAGTCTTTTAGACTGCCGACCGTCGGAGGAACACCCCCAAAAAAGTAATCGGTTTCCGTAGGCGTAATGTTCACAAAACCGGCTGCGGCATAATTTTGGGCTGTGTATTCATTTGCCCAGGTAAAAATCAACCGCTCAGATTCCGGCCGTTGCCGCCACGAATCAGGCATCACCACAGAGACGAGAAACTTGGGACGGGCACGTTCAATCTCGCGAATCATTTCTTCCTGCATTTGGCTGGCATACTTCTGAGGTTCCATCAGGCCGTAAGCATAGATGTAGCCGGTCGCGGAGCGCCGGTTGGAGTAAAAATAAATCTGCGGCTCGGATCCCAGCACAGCTATCGTGTCGCTTGGGCTCGTATGTTGGCGCAGATATTCGGCAATCCTGATGGATTCCGCGAAAGGACTTTCTGGATAAATCATTCGAGAGGCCTCGTCCGGGGAGGCTTCAAAAAAGAACTTTCTTTCTGTGAGAATCGGCCAAGCAAGAGCAGATCCTAGAATCAGGATGGGGACAAATCGAAGCACGAGCAATCGATCTGCAATGAGATCTGAAAATCTGTTGATGGCAACGCTGGCAAGGAGCGACACCGCTGGGAGCATCATAATAAAATAATGAGATCGAAAATAAAGCCCCTGGCATACCGCTAAAACCGAGAACGCGAGCAGGCCGACAAGGAAACCTGTGCTTGCGCGCCTTTGCTGATCCCATAGACCCGCAGCTAGCCCCACGGCAGCCAATACCCAGAGGCCCCAGGCATCTCCCGTTACTGCCTTCCCGCTGTAAAGAAAAATTTGCGGTGCATAGGCGATCGGGACCAAGGTGCCATACTGGCGCGCGTAGTCGATTGTCCAAAACCAGAACTTATCGAACACGCCGGCGTGCCAGAGAAGCAAACAGGTGATTCCCAAGGGAAAAATCATGCTGGCACCGAGAACGGAACTGCGCAGAAGAATTCTCCTTAGCCCGAACTGCTGTCGAATATCCCCACAGAGAAGATAAATCGCTGCGAACAAAGCGAAGAAGACTGCCGGCTGCTTCATTAACAACCCAAGGCCGAAGAGCAACCCGCTCGCGAATAGTCTTCCAAACGCTTGTCGATCTGCTGTGTTGAGCAGGAGCAGTGTTCCGCCCAGCACCGGGAGAACCACAAAATGTGTCGCATGGCCGGCAAAGCCGAGCACGCTGGGACTTATGGAAAGCACCGCATAGCTCATTGCCGCTGCAAGTCCTAACGTTGAATTCACGAGTCGTCGGCCCAGGAAAAAGATCAAGACAATCGTAGCTACATTTACTAAGAGCAGCCCCAGATGAATTCCGGTTATTGTTTGCCCAAAGATCAACATGATTGCAGCGTAGGCCGCATAAGTGCCGGGGAACTTCATGTTGTAGGCGAGCTTGTACGGTGGGATGCCTTGCAAAATGAGCTGACCGGCGTAAGCGTATTCGCCTTCGTCGCGCTCGAGTGGAACTCCAAGGAGTCGAATTCTTATGGCAACAACGACGCCAAAAAAACCAGCTGCGACGAGCCACCATGCAATCGGCAGCACTCTTTCTTGATCGCGACTTTTAGTCGGCATTAGAAGTGCTAAATCGATGAAGAGGCGACCTGACGCAAGATGTGAACAAGGAGGCCCTCAAGAATCGGCGAAGCTGTTTATTTGGCTCTTATGCCTGGTCGCTGCAGTCCGCACCTTCCTCTTCTGCGCAGGATTTCCGTTTTTCAATAATGTCGATGAGCAGGCGCACCTCGACTTAGTGATGAAATATGCGCGAGGCGATGTGCCACACGATTTGGGTCATTATTCTTCTGAATCGGCAAACTCCATTGCTTTATACGGCACGCCTGAGTACTTTATGGCTCCGCAGCAGTTCGCGACGAACGACTTTCCCCCGCCAAACTGGACGTTGTCGGCTGGGCAACGCGAGCAGGCCGTGAACACCAACTCGGCGTGGTGGCTATCCAATCAAAATCACGAATCTGGGGAACCACCACTGTATTATGTTATAGCTGGCTTGTGGCTAAATCTTGGCCGCGTCTTTGGCATTACGGGCGCCTGGCTGTTGTATTGGGTTCGCTTTTTGAACG
Organism: Candidatus Dormiibacterota bacterium; assembly: GCA_035472675.1. Classification (GTDB taxonomy): domain Bacteria; phylum Verrucomicrobiota; class Verrucomicrobiia; order Chthoniobacterales; family UBA10450; genus Udaeobacter. The sequence continues at coordinate 530 of DATIOX010000124.1, read as the reverse complement.
TGTTTGTCGCCGGGAGCTTGGTCTGGATAGGCTTCGTCGCCGCAAAGCTCGTGTTTCCCGATCGCCAATTCATACATCTTAGCGTTCCGGTATTGCTGGCCGTTTGGCCGCAGACCACTTTCTATTCAATACAAAGCGATGTGCTCTCCCCGCTTTGCTTTGGAATCGCTTTTATCGGTTTGATAAATTTTTTGCGGGCCGAGCCACCGACTCTGCCTGTGGCAATGTGGACCGGGCTTGCGCTCGCCGCGACGTGTCTCGCGAAGACAACCAACATCGCTCTGCTCCCAGTCGCCGGAATAGCTGTGATCTTCAAGCTTCGAAATCTCCCCCAAAGCAGAACATTGCGCGCCCTTTTAGTATCCCTCGCCGTATTGATAGTATCCGCAGCCGTCCCAATCGCCGGTTGGTTTGTATGGAATTATCATACGTTCGGCGATCTCACCGCTACCGGCTCGAAGATTGAGTTCCTCGGTTGGACTCGCAAACCGGTTGGCAATTGGTGGCCGCACCCAATTTTCACATTGAAC
>DATIOX010000123.1:0-5836 GCA_035472675.1 Candidatus Dormiibacterota bacterium | reverse complement strand
GGCTTTGTCGTTCAAGCGGGCAATTTCGGTCAAGGGATGCATCCGCGCGCGGAAAAGAATTTCATCCGCGTAAATATTGCCAATACCTGAGATAATCCGCTGGTTCATCAAGATCGATTTCACAGCGCCACGATGTTTCTCCAGTATTTTTCTGAATTCCCCGAGACCGAGATCAAGTGCATCCGGTCCCAGTTCGCGCTTTTTCAGGAATTCGTCGACATCTTTTAGCAATCCGATCTGGCCAAGCTGGCGCTGATCGTCGAACGCCAGGCGATGGTTGTTGGCGAAAACAAAGAGGACTCGCGCATGCCGCGGGGCTTGTTCGTCGTCTTTGAAATACTCAAGCGAGCCGGTCATGCCGAAGTGCAGCCGCAGCCAGAGCTCGCCATCGGCGCGTACAAACAGATGTTTGCCATGACGCCGACTCGATTCGAAGCGGCGCCCTTTCAATCCGCGCGCAAGCTCTCGCGCTGAAGTCTCTTTTAAGATGTATGTGTTACGCACATCGACATCGTCGATACGCTGATGCAATGACGTCGCGTCAAGATATCGCTTGAATATTTCAACCTCGGGCAACTCTGGCATCGGTGTTAGATACGACTAATTCAGAGGTGTCCCATAAACAATCTGCGACCTTGTGTTGGACTTGGATCTGGCAGGTTGAAATTTGGAACTTTCGGAACTTTATGTCGATGGAGTCGATCGAGAGCCTGGTCAGATTGTTGAAACAGTCACCGTCCGACGCCGTCTTTAATCCGTGGTGGGAAGCAGATAAACAAAACGACGTCGGTCGCAACGCGCCTGCCATCCGAAGAAAACAGTTAGCCGCTTATCTTCGAAACCGGCTCGGCAAGGTAAAACTCGTTGTGATTGGTGAAGCGCTCGGCTATCGCGGCGGGCATTTCAGCGGAATCCCGATGACCTCCGAACGAATTCTGCTGGGAAAAAAGGAAAATGCCGGAATAAAACCGGAACATGTTTTTTCCAGCTTCAATGCAAGACGAACAAGCAAGCGTGAACAGAGCCCTGATGGTTTTTCCGAGCCGACAGCAACGATTGTCTGGGGTTCGTTGCTCAGGCTTGGCCTAAAGCCGGAGGAATTCGTGCTGTGGAATGCGTTCCCGTGGCATTCATTTAATCCGCGTCGCGGTTTATTAAGTAATCGCATGCCTAACAAGTCCGAGCGAGCCGCCAGCATTACCGTGCTCGAGGCTTTTCTCGAATTATTTCCGTGCGATCAAGTCGTCGGGCTGGGAAAAATCGCTGCCGCTCAGCTGGAAGAACTGAATGTGAACGCATACCGCATCCGCCATCCGGCCTCCGGGGGAGCCAGGCTTTTTCGCAAGCAAATCGCTGCTATCGTGAACAGACTGACCTAGGGCGTACTGCAGATTGCAATTTTCGCCTCCTCCGCCATCACGAAGCGGAGTCATCCAATTGTCGTCGATCTTACGCGTTGTTTATCTTGCGGCTTTTTAATTGAATTTTTATGGCGTTAGGGGACATGCCGTGATAAAAATCGCCATGCGGAAAAGTTCAGCCGCCGCGAAGAAGATCCGGCCGGCACCCCCCCGAAAAAAGAGATCCGTCGTCAAAGAGGACGAGCAGCTTTATCTCGTCAGGAAATCCGCCAACGGCTCGACAAACGGATTTCGACATCACAGACCGAGAGATAAGCGCGTGGACGGAGTTGCGGTGGAGCAATTCGATCCAGCAAACGCCATGCTTGATTTTTCGGATAATGAGCGTGGCGCCATCAACAAACTGTTAAGCGCAAACGCGTATTTCCGGACGCACGCTTGGCCGCCGCCGTTTGACAAGACTACGCACCGTCTTCGACTTGGCGATGCTCGTGACTTATCGTGGATTTCGAACCAGAGCATTCATCTCGTCGTAACATCACCTCCCTACTGGACGTTGAAGAAATACGAAGAGAACAAGCGACAGCTCGGCGAGATCGCAGACTACCACGGCTTTTTGGAAGAACTCGATAAAGCTTGGCGAGAATGTGCGCGTGTTCTTGTCCCGGGTGGTCGGATTTGCTGCGTAATCGGCGATGTTTGTATTCCGAGGCGCGAGGGCCGGCATCGGGTCATGCCACTACATGCTGACATCATGGTGCGAGCGCGGAGGTTTGGACTCGATGCTTTGACCCCGATTCTTTGGTTCAAGATCGCCAACGGAGTTACTGAAGCTAAGGGTAATGGTGCAGGATTCTATGGGAAGCCTTATCAACCAGGTGCAATCATTAAGAATGACGTTGAATACATCCTTTTGCTGCGAAAGGGCGGTGAATACCGGTCGCCGAGTCCGATGCAAAAAGCACTCTCTATGTTGACGAAGGATGAAATGAAATCATGGCTCCGATCAGCATGGTTTGACATCATGGGCGAGTCGACGCGACGCGGACATCCAGCGCCTTATCCACAGGAACTCGCTGAGCGACTAATCAAACTCTTCTCGTTCGCAGGCGACACGATTCTCGATCCATTCGTCGGCACTGGGACGACAAATCTCGCAGCCGTTGCGACTGGACGAAACGGCATCGGGAATGAAATCGAACCGGCCTATTTGAAAATTGCGGAGCAGCGGCTTCGCCTTGCAACGGCGATGCCACGGACGTTCGGCGCCAGCCATTCGACTCTTCAAGTCGAGCGATGAGGGCCGAAAAGTACGCCCTACTCCGGACATTTCGTGGATTATTCGAAGGCAAACCTTACCGCCACCGAATCGCAAACTTGGGCGACCTCGTTGCCTCGTATCTCTACGAAGATCTCGCTGCGCTGGGAAAATCGGCAAAACTTTTGGAACGTGTTGAGCACCATGAACGCGTGGTCAACCTAAAGAACGTGATGATCGGCAAACCATCGCGACGCGGCGATGGAACATTTGGCGAGCTCGTTCCGGCTGCAGTAGCAGTCACGGAGAAAGGAATGCTCGTTGCGCGCGGACCGGTGGCAACGATTGAGATTGGTGCCGAAACGAAGATTCTCGCTAAAGCGATGATCAAACAGATCGACCGCGTCATTAACGACCTGACCAACCAAGTAACGCAGTTCAAACGCGGTGGCGGGAATCCGATCTGCGTGGCTTTCGTCGGTATTAATTTCGCCGAGCAATATGTCTCGTTCGAAGGACGAAAGCGTTGGCCGACTGACGGCAAGAAATACAAGCACCCGATTCAAGAAGCCGCGCAAGCCGAGCAACGGCTCAACGAGAGAGCTCGTCCCGCGTTCGATGAATTCCAGATCCTGCGGTTCCGCGCAACAAACGCGAAACCGTTTCCATTCGAACGGGTTGATCTTGGAAACACCGAACTGGAATATTCATCCGTCCTGACGCGTCTCTCGCGAGAATACGACCGGCGATTCCAGTAAACGCGCGAACTTCGATCCGACCAACCTCTTGAAAGTGAACGGCCAAGGGTCGCGCCGAGATCCCGCGTTGCGATTTGCGAATTCCTCCGCAGCTCTGCGCTGTCATTCTTCTATTAATCTAACTTTCGCGTCTCGCTTTTGTTTTTCATTACGTTCGCAACGCGTTGCACAATCATGAACACAGGTGCAACACAAGAAGTTGAAAAATAGGCCCCTTTCCGAGGCACGACGTTGCGCGCTTGACCGATTGGATTGAACTGTGCAACATCGTTACGTATGACAACACAAAAACAGCACAAGGGAGAGCGGCGAAGGCCGCGCTTCTCCGGCTCAACGAAGGGTATTCGCTTGCGGATAGATCAAATGGAAGCACTTGAGCGATTGTTCATCATCGACCCAGAGCTTGATTGGTCTAAAGCGGTGCGGAGAGGAATAGATTTGTTCATTGCAGAACGGACGGGCCAATATCGAGTGCCACAGCCGCAAGCTTCTCGTAGCAGTTAGAACTTAAGTCGCACCTTCGCGGGCTACTTGCTACGGGACGAGTCAGTTATGGTCACGGATTTCTCCAGCCAGGCACAGCAGGATTGCCTTCAAGGCGTCGGAGACTGAGCTCGCCGTGGAAATGCTGATCAAGTCACGCCCAAGTTCAGTTGGCGGCTGATAAGCAGCGTTCAACTTCTCGAAGTCTTCAAGGCGAGCGTCTGACATTACGGCCGTGTTTTCATCCCGAAGCTCAAGCCGATTTTTGATTTCATTAGGGTCGACCTAGAGTTCTATGAGCTGAATTGCTACTTTCGCTTTCTTGCATTCGTCGCCGAGAAATTTACGAAGAGAGCGCCTCGAGAATGTGGCGTCGAGAATGACGCCGCGATTTTCTTCGAGTGCGGCAAGGCCATGTTCTAGAAGCTTGCTGTAAGTCTGTTGGGTTGTTCGCGCCGAATAGATTTTGTTGCGTAATTCAGGTGGAGTTCGTTGAGTGAGCGGAACACTGGCAAGCGTCTTGCGAATTTCGTCTGACGAAAAGACTGGCCAATTCAACTCGCTGCCGAGTCGTTTCGCCATAGTGCTCTTACCCGTGCCGACCCCACCCATCACAACAAGAAGTAATGGCTCGGACCCCGCGATCGCATACCGAAGTGCGAGGCGAAAATAGCGAGCCGCTTGTTTCTCGTGCTCGTGCGGATTTGTCGTTTCTTTCTCTGCCGCCTGAATGCTTTCCACCTTCCCGCGCACAACGGCGCGATAACACTTATAGAAATTCGCAACCGTTAGCATTCCAACGTCGCCTAACTCGCGTGCCCCATTTCGGAGAAGCAGGTTGCCGAGGTCGCTTCGGCCTTTGAAATCGAAATCCATCGCCAGAAACGCGAGATCGTTTGCGATGTCGATGAAGCGAAACCGGTCGTTAAACTCGATGCAATCGAAGATGGTAGTCGCTTCCGGAGTAAGATGAACGTGATCGAGATGCAAATCGCCGTGGCAATCGAGAATCCGGCGTTGCCGAATGCGTTCGCAGAACAACCTGTCGTTCACGATGTAGAACTGGTTTGTGTAATTGCGAATCGCCTCGAAGGCGGCGGATGAAATTGTTTTGCCGACGAAAGGCTCAACTTGCGCGAAATTTTCGTCGGTGCTGATCTTCAACTTTTCCGGTGTGCCCCACTCCTCGATCTCGGGCATCGGTGTTTCGCCCTGATAAAATCTATGGAGAGTGGAGATCACGCGATTAACTTCTTTTTCGCCGACCAGATTTTTTTCGAGCAGTTCGCTTAAGAACCAACCATGCGGCAGTTCTTTCATTTTGACGGCGTACTCAACGATGTTTCCCGGTGGCTTGAACGAGAAACCGGAATCAGCTTCGTAGATTGGAACAGCACCGAGATAAATTTCCGGAGCGAGCCTGCGATTTAGTTCAACTTCGCGTTGGCAAAAATGTTGGCGTCTATCCAGCGTGCTAAAATCGAGAAAGCCGAGATTTACCGGCTTCTTCACCTTGAAGACAAACGGCGACGCAACGAACACCCACGAAATGTGGGTTTGAATCACGCGCACTTCCGTTGGCCGGTGTGGATACGAAGCGGGTGATTCAAGGAAAGCAATCAGCCGCTCCTGGGACTTCGATCGGGCGACTTCTGCCAATTGAACGTTGGATGTTGGGCGTTGAGCGTTGGACGTTTTCTGCTTCCTACGATTTGGGTGGTTCGCTCCGCTTAAATGGCGCGAACAAATCGATCGGGACTGGGAGAAACGTCGTCGTGTTGCGTTCGCTGGAAATTTCCCGCATGGTTTGGAGGAAACGCAGTTGCAGCGCAATTGGCTCCTTGCTCATCATCGCGGCTGCCTGCACCATTTTTTCCGCGGCTTGAAATTCGCCCTCGGCGTTGACGATCTTGGCGCGGCGTTCGCGCTCGGCTTCGGCCTGCTTGGCCATCGCGCGCTTCATGGTGTCGGGCAAC
>DATIOX010000122.1:0-2384 GCA_035472675.1 Candidatus Dormiibacterota bacterium | reverse complement strand
CTTTTCGCAAATCGCTTTTCTCACTGCAACAGTCAGAAACCGGCGCCGTGTTCCGTTTATGGTGCTGGCAGGCGCGCTGACTGGGGCCGCCGTTATGTTCAAGCAAGTGGCGATTGTAAATTGGTTGTTTATGGCCGCGCTGTATCCGGTTTTCGCTAGCAGGGAAAAGCGATGGCTGCGCACAGTCTCTTTCGCCGCCTGGTCGGCCACGGGTCTGTTAGCTGTGATGGGATTGGTGGTTCTCTATTTCTGGGGGCGGGGCGGATTAGAAGAGCTGGTCGACAACGTTTTCACCCACAATCTGCAGTACATCGGCGCCGTGGGGGCCTCGACGCGGCTTGAATATTGCTGGGGCACTCTCACGATGCTCGCGCGAACGCAGACGGTAGTGTGGGCGTTTACGCCTGTCGGCCTAGCCGGGCTCCTCAAGTCCGGCAGAGGTAAATGGTGCCTCTTTGTGGCAGGCTGGCTTGTCACAAGCGCCATCGGCGTAAGTGCAAGCGGTTATTTCTTTCCGCACTATTTTCAGCAGCTCCTTCCGCCGTTAGGGTTGGCCGCTGCTGCGGGGGCCGAATGGATTTCGGCCATCGAATTGTGGAAAATCATTCCCTCACGCATCCGATGTACTGCGCTGAGCCTGATGCTCGCTGTTTTGCCAGCGACAATACTTTGGCCGTTCTGGTTTACGTATTCGCCCGCGGACGCGGTCAGAAGGATTTACCCGGGCAATTTCTTCGCCGAGATGCCAGAGTTTGCGCAACGCCTCAAAAGTGTGACCCCGTCGGAAGCCCCTGTGTTTATTTTTGGCGCTGAGCCGGAACTCTTATTCTACGCCCGCCGACCTTCAGCTACGCGCTATATCTTTCTTTTTCCGCTGTACGGGCCCTATAAAAGTGCACATGAAAGGCAAATGGCGACCGCGAAGGAAATCGAACGTGCGCAGCCGTTGGCTGCGGTGTACTTGCCAAATGCTCTCTTCTTCGTCTCAGGCACTGACCAGTTCTTCACCCAATGGAGCCTGTCGTATCTGCAGGACAATTTTTACGCCGACACGTGGCTGACCGCAGACGAATTGGGTGCCGCCCGCATCCTTAAAGCGACGACTGACAGCGGACCAGATTCGTTATTAACGGGAAGGAAACTCATCGGTGCACTCTTGGTGAGAAAGCCCACGAGCACACGGTAATCTTGGCTGGGCTGTGATTACGTCCTGGTTATTTCATGATATTTGCTATCCGCTTCAGCTCCGCCTTGGCGAGAGCCGCGAAAGCAAACGCACGATCGGCATCGGCGTTATTCGGACGAGAAACATCCCGAGTTTCATGGGAAAGCCGGGAATAACAAAGGGGCGGTTTGCCTCCAGTGCCACAAACGCATCGCGCACGACTTGTTCTACGGGAACGAAAACGAACTCCGGGCCGGTATCCGGTTGAGCTCCCGGGCGTTTGGACACATCGTGAAATTCTGTGTGCACAGGACCTGGACAAAGAGCACAGACGCTTACCCCGGTTCCGCGGAGTTCGGACCGAAGCGCTTCGGAGAAGCTTGTAACGTACGCTTTGGTCGCCGCGTAAACTGCAAAATCAGGGATCGGAAGAAATCCAGCCGACGAACTAACGTTCAAAATGCCACCACGTCGTCTCGCGGTCATTCGCGGAAGAATATGGCGAGTGAGTGCAGTGAGGGCGACAATGTTCACCAGGGTCATTTGCTCGTTGCGAATTGGATCGCTCGTCGCGAAAGGACCGCTATCGCCCAGTCCGGCATTGTTGATCAAAAGATCGACATCAATCCTATCACGATCGAGCCATGCCAGCAGTTCATTCAGTTGCACAAAATCTGCCAGATCAGTCTTGCGAAGGGAAACCGCAAGATTTGGGTAATGTTGCTGCAGTTCCTCGCTCAGTTGGTCGAGCCTGTGCTCGCGTCGCGCAATTAGAATGAGCGATTTGGCGCGTCCGGCGAGCTGGCGCGCAAATTCGCGTCCGATTCCAGCGGACGCCCCGGTGATCAGCGCGTTACAACCGTCAAGTTTCATTTCATAATGGAGAGTGAAGCTTCCGCGACGTCGGACGCGGGCTCGCCGGAGCTCGCCCCTCCAAAGATCGTAGCTCGCTTTTTGTCAGTGGCCGCCAATGCCCGTACGGCAAATCGCCGAGCCGAAGATTTCCGATTCGAATGCGGAGAAGCCGTTCGATGCGGTATCCGACGGCCTCGAACATGCGCCGAATCTGCCGGTTTAATCCCTGCCGCAAGATAACGCGAAGACGCGTAGACGAGAGCGAGCGAATCTGCGCAATTTTCGCGCGCTGGCCATCGAGACGAATCCCGCGTTCCAGTTTCGGAGCAAGCTCCGGATCCCATGATCGGTCGAGCGTGACCTC
>DATIOX010000121.1:0-15343 GCA_035472675.1 Candidatus Dormiibacterota bacterium | reverse complement strand
ATAAAATGCTCATGAACGTTCCGGTTGAAAGTTGGGGACTTTAGTGGGTTTTCATCCACTGGCAATTCGTTATTTGCGAGTCCGTGGAGCAACTTTCAGTGGAGAGCACAGCCATCTTGGCTCCGCACCCGAGAGACACCTTGCTTGTCAGCTCCTAAACTAACTGCAGAGATGCCTGCTTGCCTGCGGGCTCGGAATCCTGGCTACAACTCGAAAAATGTACGCAAACGGTGTAGAAAGGTGGCCCTGTATTCGCGTTCTTTTCTCTCGTGCTGGCCGTGGAAAGCAGCCTCTTTCAATAAACCTTCAGTTTCCATTTTCCGTTTGGCGAGCAATTCGCTGAGTCGCTCTAGGCAATCGGGCGAAGCGCGGAGTAGCTCTGCCATTACTGGCTTGCCAATCTCCATGACCTGGCAATCGGTCTCAGCGCGCACTGTTGCTGTTCGACGTTCACCGGTAAGAAGAGACATTTCGCCGAAACAATCGGGCGCCTTCAACGTGGCCACGGGAATTAAAGTACCATTTTTCGAGATAGAAACTTCTGCTGCTCCGCGCAGCAACACAAACATGGAGTCGCCCTCGGCACCTTCCCCGATCACACGCTCGCCGCGTCCGAAATGACTGACGCTGGATTGCTGCACGAGGTTGTCAATTTGCTGATCTGACAAACATTCAAACAAAGCTTCAGAGCGCAAGATGGCGCGTGCTTCCTGGTATTCTTCTTGAATCGACGCGACGGCTTTACGTTCCATGCGCAACGTGCGAATCGGGAAGGGGATGGTAATCCCCTGGCGTTTGAGCTCATACCAGACATTGGTGCGCACCGCGTCGTTGATTTCATTGATTCTGGCGTGATTGCCCATGTAGAACTTGATCTCGTAGAGCACACCGGACTCGGCAAAATCGACCAGAAAAACTTTGACCTTTGGTTCCGCCAAGACACCTTCCGCCGTCGAGGCTGCTCGATAGAGCGCGTCCTTCACGCGGTTAGGTGCATTCTTATACTCGACTCCAACCCGAATCCGCATCGCATGGACTTCGGTTGGATAGTGAAGATTGACGATGGTGTGGCTCACCATCTCGTTGTTTGGGATGTCCAGATAAATCCCGTCATTGGTGCGCAGCCGGGTCGAGCGCCAGTTAATCTCCATTACTTCGGCAAAGCGCTCGCCCACTTGCAACCAGTCGCCGACCTTGTAGGGCCGGTTAATCTGGATTGATATTCCACCGATAATCCCGGCGAAAAGGTTCTGCCCCGCAAAACCGAGGATTATCGCGACAATCCCTGAGCCCGCGAGGAGCCCTTTCAATTGCGCTTCGGCGTGATAGCCTGAACTCAGGACAAAAAGGAGCGCAATTAGAAAAATGATTCCTCCAACAACCTCGCGGAGGAAATGTGGAATGAGTGTCTGTCGCTTCTTTTCGAAATAAAGATCCCAAACGTAACGATTCACCAGTGCAACAACAAGCGCCGTACTTAGCAAAATCACTGCTGCGCCGACGTGATTTCGCCAGGAGGCGTGGACTCCGTAAACGGCTATCGCGGCGTAGAACGCCAGCATTAAACAGAAAAGCCGGAACAGGAGGCCAAGCCGTACTCCTGCGCGCCGCTTCAAGAATCGGCCGACACCGAGCGCGACAAAGAAGGTTCCAACGAATACGACCGCTGTGATCGCGTCTCGCTCTGCCTCCGACACTGCATTAAACATCGAGGCGGTAGTATATCAGAAGGACCCCCCTGGAACAGCATTCTTGTATCAAACCCAAGAATGGACTTCTCCCTTGGCACCCCTTCATTTTACGCGAAGCGGCTGAAGACGATGCCAGAAGTGAGCTGTGCAGAGCGTATTAAATCGTTAACGCGGCGCGATCACCAGCCACGCCCAGCCTGCAAGAAAACAAAGACCGCCCACGGGTGTAATTGCTCCGAGCCAGCGAAAATTTGTCAGCGCCATCACGTACAAGCTGCCGCTAAAAATGAAAATACCGGCAAAGAGTAACCACCATGCGCCGCGATTGGCGGCGCCGAAAAGCGCAAGCACCAGAAGCGCGAGCGCGTGAATGAAATGATAAAGCACAGCCTTGTTCCAGACATCGAGCATTCCGTGCGTTTCAAGTATTTGCTTGAGGCCATGCGCCCCGAAAGCGCCCAGAGCGACGGCAAGAAAACAAAGCGCAGCTGCAATCCGAATATTTGTCATGTCGAGCAGAGTCGAGACATCTCTTGATGCCTGGCTATCAATTTAAACAAAGGCATTTTGATTGGATCCGAGAGGTCGCCAACTTGTTTTTTAAGAGACTGCCTTCTACGCCAGAAAAGGGAATTCAATTACTAACTCTGTTTTATGACTGTTGGGCAAGCGTTGTTTTCGTTCACTCTCGCGGCCGGTTTGCTAACGATCACGCCGGGCCTTGATACAGCTCTGGTTTTGCGAACCGCTGCGGTGGAGGGCAAAAAACAAGCAATGCTTGCCGGCGTAGGTATTTGTCTCGGTTGTTTGTTCTGGGGCGCCGCGGCCTCTTTCGGGCTAAGTGCACTGCTCGCCGTTTCCGGGTTCGCCTACAAGGTGCTGCGGATTGTTGGCGCAATTTATCTGGGTTACTTGGGAATCAAATTGCTTACTCGCGCATTCGCGTCCACTTCTTCAAACAGCGGTGCCGAACCACAGGAATATGCCAGCAGGGACGGCTCTCTATGGTTCAAACGTGGCCTGTTGACGAACCTTCTCAACCCAAAGGTTGGCGTGTTCTATCTGAGCTTCCTGCCGCAATTCATTCCGACGGGCGTTCCGGTTTGGTCCTTCAGCATGTTGCTGGCGTTGATTCACGCGACAGAAGGGCTGCTTTGGTTTCTCCTGTTAACAAACGCGACTGAATTGATATCGAGCTGGCTGCGCCAACGCCGCGTGCTCATGGCGCTCGACAGTGCCATGGGCGCTATCTTCATAGCGTTTGGCCTCAAGCTTGCCTTGGATAAAGCGCGCTGAATATCGGGGTCTGGTAAATTTTCTCGCGTTTTGATCCAATTCCTGATTTACACTTTTACCTCGTGGCGGCTTGGTTCTGGTATGCAGTCGTTGCTGCTGTGCTTTATGGGGCGCATCAAATCTTTACCAGGATGGCAGCCGAACGCATCGGCGAAGGCCTAGGTGGTTTTATTGTCGAAGGCAGCGCCGCCTTATCGATCCTGATTTATTTGGCGATTCTCTGGCTTGGGGGAAGATGGAATCAAAAATTCAGTGGAGCAGGTGTTAACTATTCACTGCTTACCGGGATCTGCGTAGGCGCTGGAACAATTGCATTCTTCCTGCTTTTTCAAAAAGGCGGTCCGCTCTCTTCTGTTCCAGCTATCCTTGCCGGCGGCGCGGCAATCATGGCCATCGCTGGCATCGTGTTTTTCCGCGAAGCGCCATCATGGCAGCGAATCGTTGGCATTGCGTTCGCCATCATCGGTTTGTTTTTGCTGCGCAAATAGTCTCCGAAGCTGCCAAACTCAGGGGCTTGCGCGGAATTCCGCGCATCGTTTCAATGAGGGTTATGATGTAAGAGCCATTTTTTGGCCTTTTGTTCTGCTACTTCCTCCTTCTCGGTAATGGGCGTCTCTACCTCAACTGCGGTGATCTTGCCTGTTGTCGCATCTACCCAGACGTCGGTAAGGTCTTTCTTTGGCGGCTGCGCAATGTCGACTGACCAGATCAGCACCCCGTTCTCTTTTTGAAGCTCAACGCACTTGATTGCGCCATGCCTAACTCTAGCCAGTGCAATTTTTTTAGCCTGATGCTTCGTGACGCGCACGTGCTGAAGCAGTTCCGTCTCACTTTGCTGTGCCCATAAATTGAAGGGTGTCCAGCTCGTGGCGAGCACCCATGCGACGACCGATCTCGCAACTGGCTTCATAGGAACTTCCAGCCAACCCAGTGTAAACACGTTCAGTTATTCTCGGAACGCAAGCCGTTATTCAACATTCCTCGTCGCGCTAGCAATCGTTCTACACGGCCCTTTCAGAGACCAGCCCCGATCATAAACTACGGACTTCCAAATTTGCGGTTCATCGCGGGCCGCGAATCGGCCACGCGCACAATCTCACCCAGCAAAATGAGCGCTGAATCAGTGAGCTTGTATTTCTTCAAAATCGAATTGAATGAAACATCTTCGCCGTGATGGCCGAGCTCGCAATTCGGCACGTCGAACACGACTCCGTCGTAGATTTTTGCCCAGTTAGTGTTGTGTGACAAGAAGACAAACTCCGCGTCTCGATCGACGAATTGCTTGATGAGCCATGGGCAGGCAGCTCGATCCACTCTAATTTTCTCGCGGGTGATCCATTTCATAAGCTATGCTCCCGTTTTGTGGCAGCCTGGTTTTGGTACGCGGCCGTTGCTGCCGTGCTTTACGGCGCGCACCAAATCTTTTACCCGTCTCGCTGCCGATCGCATTGGTGAAGGTCCCGGCGGTTTCATTGTCGAAGCCAGCGCGGCACTGTCGATTCTGATCTACTTGGCGATTCTTTGGTTCATTGGAAGATGGAGTCAAAAATTCAGTGGAGTTGGTTTTAATTATTCGCTGCTTACCGGAAATTGCGTCGGCGCTGGCACAATAGCTTTCCTTCTTCTTTTTCAACGCGGTGGACCGCTCTCAGCTGTGCCGGCTATTTTGGCGGGTGGCGCGGCGATCATGGTGATCGCAGGCATCTTGTTTCTTTCCGCGAAACACCCTCCTGGCAGCGACTGCTCGGCATTGCGTTCGCGATTCTGGGTTTGTTTTTGCTGCGCCGATGAATTGTGGCCACGAACGAGAAGTGCCGGTGCTCGTCATTGGTCTCAATCTCCTGAGGCCGTTCAGATGTTCAGACAATTCCGATGCCGTAAGAGCAATCTGTGTAAGGTCTTCTCGCGGATCGCACTGGACATCGGAAAAATTATGCCAATGCTCGGGGCGTTCGCGCGCAAGTTTTGCCGGAGTCAGTGCTTTTAACCAATTAAATCGCCGACATGCCGGGCCTCGACAAATTTCGCGTACGCTTGAATATTTCGGCAGCGAAGTGGTCGAACAGTTCATGAGCACGAGAAAAACTGTAATCCTTACGCTCGTTCTATGCTTCGGCGCATTTGCAATTGCCCAGGCGAAGCCGACGGAAGCAGAGCTAATCAATCAAGCGAAAGTGAAAAGGAATGAGGCGCAAAGAATTGCACTGAAGCAAGCGCCGCAAGGCACAATCAAGAGCGCGGAAATCGAAAATGAGCGGGGCAAACTCGTTTGGTCATTCGACATTTCTACCCCAGGTACGCGTGACATCACCGAAGTGCTGGTCGATGCAAGTACCGGCGCGATCCTGAGCGTTGCCAAGGAAACCCCGAAGCAACAGGCCGCCGAGGCGAAGGCAGAGAAGCAATAATAATAGTTCGGTTGCCGGTTCTGCCGGACTTTTTCAGCGCGACGACTACAAAGGGCGTTGTATCGTGCAGCCGACGTGCGACCAATAACGAAACGCCGGATTGCGATCGCGTGCTTTTTTGTCATTGCTTGGGCCAGTGTCGCGCGATCAGAACGACCATTTTCTGACCCGGTTGCCGATACGCTACGCATTCCGGCTTCGCGTATTCGCGGCCCCGACATTCCATCGCAGATCGTCGATCTTCGCCGCGGTATTGGACCGGATGATGCGGCAACAATCGCGCTTTACTCGAATCCGGCGTTGCGGGCCATTCGCGATCGACGCGGACTCGCCGTGGCGCAATTGATCCAAGCTCGGATTTTGCCGAATGTCGTCGTTTCCTACGCGCGCGACTACGTCACCGGAGGGAACACGGCCGGGGCGACGACAGCCTATAATTTCACTGCAGGCTGGGAGTTCAGCGCGCTCGTTCCCTTTTTGCCGAAACAGACGGCCGCTCGGAAGAATCTCGGCTCGGTGGATCTGGATATTGCATGGCAGGAATGGCAGATCGCGGAGAACGCACGGACAGCCGTTTACCGCGTCGTTGCCTTGGACGCTGAGGTTGCGCGCGCCCGTGAAGGAAACCGAGGATTACAGGAAAGCACTGATGCCATGCGGCAGGCAGTCGATGCGCACGAGAAAACGGTGCTCGAACTCGCGGCGGTTGAATCAGCCAGCCAGGATTCGCGGGCGACCATGCTCGCGCTTGAGCAGGATTTCGGGCGACAGCAACTTGGTTTAAACAAGATACTGGGAGTGGAATCGCAAACAAACGTGCGCTTGCGTGACGGACTCACGCTTCCCACTCATCTCGATCTTCCGGACGAGCACGATTTACTTTACAACATTGAGTCGCGTCGCCTTGATCTTCTTGGATTGCGGCAAGGTTATGCGAGCCAGGATGCCGTGGTGCGCGCGGCCATCCTCGCGCAATTCCCGAAGATGTCGGTGGCGTTTGTGCGCGCCAAAGACAATACGAATGTACAAAGTGCCGGTTTTAGCGTCGCGGTTGACGTTCCAATCTTTGATCGGAACCAGGGTGTGATCGCGACCGAACGCGCCACACGGCAAAGATTGTTGGACGAATACAGTCAGCGCGTGTTTGAAGCACGCTCTGACATTGCGACTGCAATGGCCGATATTCGTTCGCTAAATCGACAAGTGGCCGCGGCGGCAGAAGCGCTGCCGATGCTCGAACGACTCCTTACCTCCGCGCAAACGGCAATGGAGCAGCGGAACGTCGACGTGCTGAGTTATTACACCGCACGGAACAACTTGCTGCAGAAAAGAATTCAGATGATCAAGCTGCAGGAACAATTGCTCGAAGCACACACGGCGCTGGAAATCGCTTCCGGACGTTATCTCCCGACGAACAAAGCGTTGCAGTCCAAATGAAAAAAAAACGAATCATCATCGGCGCAATCGCGGTCGTGTTGATGGTCGCCGGGCTTGTCTGGATCGCGCAGCGATTCGGGGTTGGAAAAGAGGAAAAAAAGACTGGCTCGGTCGCGCAAGTGCAGGTTGCGAAAGTGGAACGAAAAACCATCACCGAAACCGTGATCGTTTATGGAAGCGTTGTCGCGCAGCCCGGCAAGACGCATTCCGTGTCAATCGCCTTTGAAACGCGCGTGCGCCACATTCTCGTCGCGCCCGGCCAATTCGTGCGAGAGAACGATCCATTGATCGAGATTGAGCTCAGCCCCGCGGCGCAAGTGCAGTTTCAACAAGCCGAGAACGCAGCCGAAGCCGCGCGCAACGAGCTCAAACAGACACAGGAGCGTTTCAATTTAAAGCTGGCCACAAATCAGGACTTGAGCGCCGCGGAAAAGACTGCGCGCGACGCGGAGGCGCAACTCACCGTTCTTCAACGCGCCGGCGCTGGGGGCGATAATCGCATTCATTCGGATATCTCGGGCGTCATCGCAAAAGTGGACGCGCAAGACGGACAGATCGTTCCGGCCGGCGGTCCACTGGTTGAAATCGTTGCCGAGAACGAAATCGAAGTAAAACTCGGCGTCGAAGCGGAGGATCTGTCGGCAGCGCAAGAGGGTGCGCCGATCACAATCGTAGCGATGAACGATCCAACCGCCGCAAAAGTCAAAGGGACCGTCCGCCTGGTTACACGCCGAATCGATCCGACGACGCGTCTTGTCGATGTTTACGTTGCGCTGCCGCAAGGGACAAAGCTCTTATTGGATGGCTATGTCCGCGGCGAGATTGAGCGCACCGAGAAAAACGCGCTGGTTGTGCCGCGATCAGCCGTTTTGCCTAACGAATCACGTGAGTTTGAGGTTTTCACGGTGGCAAGTAATAGGGCCACGAAGCACACCGTAAAAATTGGGGCGGAAAATCCAAATGAAATCCAAGTGATCGCGGACGATCTGCATGAAGGCGACCTGGTCGTGACCGTAGGAAATTACGAGCTGGAAGACGGCATGACCATTGAGATAAAAAAATGAGCTTCACCGCGTGGGCGCACAGCCATGCACGTTCGATTTTGTTTTTGCTTGGCGCGCTTGCATTGGCGGGCGCCGTCGCCAGCGTTTCACTGCCGGTCGCGCTCTTCCCGCAAGTCAGTTTCCCGCGCGTCCGCATCACCCTTGATGCTGGGGACCGACCGGCCGAGCAGATGACCGTCGAAGTTACGACGCCGGTCGAGGAAGCGGTGCGCGCCATTCCCGGTGTGCGCAACTTGAGATCGACAACCAGTCGCGGCACTGCGGAGATCTCCGTTAATTTCAACTGGGGCGAAGACATGGTTTCGGCCATGCTCCAATGCCAGTCGCAGGTAAACAAAATTCTTCCGAGTCTGCCACCTGGAACTTCATTCGAAGTCGAGCGCATGGATCCGACGGTGTTTCCGGTTATTGCCTACAGCCTGTCGTCCGATTCGCATTCGCTCATCGAGCTGCGTGACCTTGCCCTCTATACCTTGCGTCCGGCGCTTTCTACGGTCTCTGGAGTCGCGCGTGTTGGCGTTCAAGGCGGTCGCGTCGAAGAGTATCGAGTCACCGTCGATCCGGACAAATTGCAATCGTTCAAGATGACGCTGGCCGAAGTCGCTAGCGCGTTGTCCGCCTCGAACGTTCTGGTCGCCGTCGGGCGGCTCGAGCAGTACGACAAGCTTTATCTCGTTGTTTCGGACACGCGTTTCAGAAAGTTCGACCAAATCGAGCGCACGGTTCTGCGCTCGACGCCCGATGGGGTGGTGTTACTCGACGACGTGGCCACGGTTGACCATTCGGCCCAGCCGCAATGGGTTCGTGTGACTGCCGACGGGCACGACGCAGTCCTTTTCCAAGTTTATCAGCAGCCGTCGGGAAATACTGTCGAAATCGCGGGCGGCATCAAAGCGAAGTTACGCGAAATCAGAAAGCAAATTCCTGATGGGGTGAAGATTGCGGACTGGTACGATCAGAGCGATCTCATTATCGCGTCGGAACGCAGCACGCGTGACGCAATCGTGATCGGCATGGTTCTTGCCGCTTTCGTTCTGTTGATTTTTCTTCGCGATTGGAAGGTCACTTTGATTGCAATTTTGACTGTTCCGGCTGTGCTCGCTGCCACGATCGTTCTTCTCTACGTCCTGAAAATGAGTTTTAACATCATGACGCTTGGCGGCATGGCTGCGGCGGTTGGTCTCATTATTGACGATTCAATTGTGATGGTGGAACACATCGTCCGTCGTGTGCGTGGTATGGGAGAAGGCGATCCGCGTTCGCGAGTACTCAGTGCAGCTCGCGAATTCAGCAATCCGCTGGCCGGTTCTTCCGCGGCCACGATTATCATTTTCACGCCGCTGGCGTTTCTGTCCGGAGTTACGGGAGCATTTTTCAAGGCGCTTTCCCTAACGATGGCCGCTAGTCTTATCATTTCATTTGTCGTCGCCTGGCTGGCCGTGCCGATCCTGTGCGCAACTTTTTTGAAAAGAAGAGACGCCGAGATCGAGGAACACGGACGTTTCGCGCGGCGCCTGCACGGAGTTTATCGTGAAAAAATGGTGCGGCTTCTTCGCCAGCCGCGCTTCGTAATTGTCTTTTTGGTTCCGCTTTTGTTGCTTGGCTTCATCGCGTTCAAAAATGTTGGTTCTGGTTTTATGCCGGTAATGGACGAGGGCGGTTTCATTCTCGATTACATTTCGCCGCCCGGCACTTCGCTTGCCGAAACGGATCGCCTGTTGCGGCAGGTGGAATCCGTTCTGCAGGAAACGCCCGAAGTGCAGACTTATTCGCGCCGCACCGGATTGCAGCTGGGCGGGGGTGTTACCGAAGCAAACATCGGGGACTTTTTCGTTCGTTTAAAACCTTTTCCGCGCCGCGGGATCGAAGAAGTCATGAACGATGTCCGTGATGAGGTCGGGAAACATATTCCCGGTCTTCAGGTCGAACTCTTACAGTTGATGGAAGATCTGATCGGCGATCTCACTAGCGTGCCGCAACCGATCGAGATAAAACTTTATTCCGACGACGAACAACTTCTGCGCACGTTGCCGCCGAAAGTGGCCGACACAATTTCGAAGGTTCGCGGTGTTGTCGAAGTAAAAAGCGGCATTGTTCCCGCAGGCGACGCCCTCAACATTCAAGTGGACCGGGTTAAGGCCGCGCTCGAAGGGATGGACCCGGACGCAGTCACCAAAGCGCTCAATGATTTTTTAACCGGCAACGTGACCACGCACGTTCGACAAGGGCCGAAACTAATCGGCGTCCGTGTTTGGATTCCGCGCGACGCCCGCGATACCATGCGTAACATCGAGAATCTGCTTTTGCGCGCGCCAGACGGCCACCTCTTTCCACTGAAACGAGTGGCCACTCTCATACCGGTAAGCGGCCAACCCGAAATCATGCGCGACGATCTCAAACGCATGGTCGCGGTGACCGCGCGTATCAGCGGCCGCGACCTCGGCTCGACGGTTGGCGAAGTGAAGCGCAAACTCGCGAGCTCCCGGGTCATTCCGAATGACATGCTTTACACGTTCGGCGGACTGTATGAACAACAACAAATCGCCTTCCGCGGTCTTACCATCATTTTGATTGCCGCAATTGTTCTAGTCTTTCTGCTTCTACTTTTTCTTTACGAAAGTTTTCGCGTTGCTCTTGCTCTGCTACTCGTCCCAATATTCGCCGTCGCTGGCGTTTTTATTGGCCTGTGGGCCACGGGCACTGAATTCAACATCACCTCGCGAATGGGCATGACCATGATCGTCGGCATCGTCACCGAGATTGCAATTTTTTATTACTCGGAATTTCGCTCATTGCCCGCCAGCGATGATCGCTTGATCGTCGCGGGGATTAATCGGATGCGCGCGATTTCGATGACCGCGTTCGCTGCCATCCTGGCGCTAATGCCGCTCGCACTCGCAGTCGGCCACGGCGCCGCCATGCAGCAACCGCTGGCCATCGCGATCATTTCGGGACTAGTTTTCTCGTTACCGCTTGTCCTAGTCATCCTCCCCGCGTTGCTCGCCTTATTGGAACCGAAAGCAACGACGCAATGACCCGTTTGAAAACGGGCACCGGACTACTTGCGTGTCAGCTTCAGGATGCGGCCTTCCGCCGGATCGATCATATAGGCGGTTTCGCCTTTGCCGGCGACAACGCCACGGACGCCTTTTACTGTCGGCACTGTCGCCTTGGGATGAAATCTTCCATCGTCCCCGACTTCACTAATAGTCAATGTCGCAGCCTGCCCCGCGGCAGCGTAGAGAATTTTTCGATCGGGCGAATAATCGATGTTGTCGAGGCCGGCTCCGGTTGGGAGTGAGTCGAGAATTTTTCCATCGTGAGCGACATCGACACTCAGGACATGATCTCCGCACGCGACGAACAGAAATCCACGAGCGGTGTCGAGTGCCAATCCTCCGAAATCCGCGCTGCCGACATTCCACTTCGCGACAATCTTGTGTGTTCGTACATCAATCGCGAGGGTCGTCCCGGTGTCTTCGACGTTCGTGTAAAAAAGACTGCGTCCATTATCAACCGCGTAGCCTTCCGCTAAATTCTCCAGCGGAATTTTCGTTTTCCATTTTAGATGCGATGGATTGGAAGCATCGAAGACTTGGAGAGACTTGGCCGCTGCCGCGTCGCCAGCCGATGCTGGTCGCGTTGTGATCCACAGCTCTCGCGTCGCGGCAACATAGACCACGCCGTCTGGCGTGATCTTGCCTTCGGCTGAGCTCGACGCGAGCGGCACACATTCGCCTCGCGCGAGACTCTTCGCGTCGATCACGCAGAGCGTCGCATCTCCGCGGTTTCCAATGTAAATGACACCGTCGCCCACGCTGGCCGCCGTCGGTCCAACTGTGATCTTTTTTCCGCGTCGCTCAATTTCACCGGTTGCAAAGCCTGTGACCTGTGAGACGGCAACGGTTGCTTCATCGATTACGTCCACACTCCCGGTGTTGCTCGCAGGCACCCAAACTTTTCCGGTCGCGCGATCATAGGCGAAGTAGTCCAGGGCTATCGTTCCAGTTGCGCTCGGCAGGTTAATCGGCTTGAGCTCGTAATTGGTATCCGCTGCGCTGACTTCCAATGCTGTCGCTGAGACCAAAGCCATTTGTATCAGTTCGATTACGGCCAACTTCATAATTTTGAGTTACGGTTCATAGAATCTGGTTACTTCCAGCGAGTTCGACGTATCTCCAACTGCTTTTTCAGCTCGTTCAAGGCTAATTGTCGGCCCTGGCGAATTGTTTTCACATAGAAAATCGTTCCAGCCGCTCCGAAAGCCGCTGCTCCGAGAAAATTTAGCGCGGGTCCGAGTTTCCATAGATATGCTCCAAGAATTGCGCCGACGCTAACGACCAAATCGCGGACAAGATAGTATGAACCAATCACTTGCCCGCGTCGGTCTAATTCCGAGTAACCGATAATCAACGCCTCGCGCGACGGTTCTCCAAATTCTTTCAAACCGCGAATCACAAATGCGACGACCAAGGCGGAAAAACTCCGCGACACGAGCAAACTGATGGGAAAAAGCGTGAACATGATGAAGGTCACAATCACGAATGGTTCCCGGCCATGTCGATCCGCATAATATGAAACGGGAATGATGCATAAGATAGCGGCGAGCATTTCGATTGTGGTGAGGATGCCCACCTGTTGTCCGCTCATACCGATATAATCCATCGCGAAGATCACTACCCACGCATAGGGGATTCGTTCGCAAAAACGGATCAGGATGTCGCTTAAGAGCAAACGTCTCATCGGCGAATTGAATTCGCGCAGGCTTCGCCAAAGAGTCCAACGATCGCATCTAACTTCTTTCTTTGGCTCTTCGCGTACTTGAACTTGTGCAAAGATTGTGACGGCAGAAAAGAATACGGACACAATCAGTGCGATTCGCACGCCATTGATGATTCCAAACCGGTCGATCAATATCCCACCGAAAAATGGCGCTATCATGATGGGCAACCGTTTGATCACGGATTGAACGCCCACACCCATCGAATGGCGGTTGGCTTCGAGTGCAGCACCAATCAGCGAAAACGTTGCGGGCAAGGAAAAACACGTCCATGAAAGGAAGAGAAACATTCCAGCGATTACCGCGGCCCAATGCGGGACAAACAGGACTAGCGCGTAGCCGAGGATTGAGACTGCGTTGAAAATGATGAACGCCCGGCGATGTCCCCAAAGGTCCGTAAATACTCCCCCGGGATACGCGTAGATCGCGCCGAGCAGAGTACGAAGCGCATCGTAAAGACCGATAACAAAAACCGTCGCGCCGACCGCTTGCAGGTACTTCGGTATAAAACGCATCCAAAGCTCTTCGCCTGCACCGATGACGAAGATAGCGATGAGCAGGACAACCAGATTGCGTTTAAGCCCGAAAAAGTTAGCTAGCCTGCCGAAGCGACTCAACGGCGGCTGACTCGGCGTTTGCATTCTGCGTAAAGCGCGTCGTAAACGATAAATTCGCGTTCAAGGATTTCATGATCACTCAATCCCAGTGCGCCGAAGCCGGCGGCAATCCAGCGCAAACCTTCTCCGGCTGGATGTGGATTGGCGGGACGTGAATCTGCTGCGCGCACAATCTCACCAAGCAGAACGAGCGCTGGATCGGTTAGCCCATATTTATTCAGGATCGAATTGAATGAAACATCTGCACCGTGATGCCCTAGCTCGCAGTTCGGAACGTCGAAGACGATTTCGTCGTCGATTTTTGTCCAGTCAGTGTCGTGTGGAAGGAAAATAAACTCAGCTGCCGGGTCAACGAAATGCTGGATCAACCAGGGACACGCGACCCGGTCGACTTTGATCTTTTCACGGGTGATCCATTTCATGACCTCAGGCCGCAAAGTAGAAATTAGTGCCGATGTCGTTTGCGAGCGCTCTTTGATAAACAGCGGCCGCGGCGACAGCGTCCTCAATGGCAACGCCGGTGCTGTCGAAAATGATGATTTCATCGTCAGCGACGCGGCCGGTTTTTTGGCCCGCGACGATTTCGCATAGCTCCGCGTAAACATCTTCCTTCCGCATCAAGCTCTGAGCGATCGCATGATGCACCTCGCCGATCGCACACGATTGCTGCAAGCTGTCCGCAACAACTTTGGCCGAGGCGATTAGCGCTGGATCGATTTCCTGTTTATTCACGTCATCGGCGCCCACTGCCGCGATGAAAGTACCGGGCCTGACGTCTTGTTTGTGTACGAAAAATTCATTCGCAGTGGTGCAGGTGATACAAACGTCGCTCTTCTGCATTGCGATTGCGGAATCGCGAATAGATTCGATGTCGATCTTAAGTTCGGATGAAAGTTCGTTTCTGAAATCGATCGCTGCGCGCTCGTCCAGGTCGAACGCATAGACCTTTGTAAGCGGAAGCGCCAAATGCAGCGCACGAAGTTGAGCCCGAGCTTGCTGTCCGCAGCCGCAAATCATCGCGACGGATGAATCAGTCCGGGCGAGATATTTCGCTGCGACTGCTGAAGTAGCGGCTGTCCGTTTAATCGTAACATCGATTGAATCGAGAATCGCGAGCGGGACGCCGTTTTCAGCATCGAACACGACAATCACGCCTTGAATAGTCGGTAAACCGAATTGCGCGTTGTTGTTTGGGAAGTTGGCGTTGAGTTTAGCAACAAGATAGTTCTTGCTGTTCGGCAGCAACCCGGCTTTAACGTGCAGTCCACCGCCCGTGGACTTCACTCCCAGAATCCCAGGCGCCGGAACCTTTCCCTCGCCTTGCAGACGAAAGATTTTCTCCACCGCGTCTATGCAGTCACGCAGACTCAGCAGGCGGTCGACATCGCTGCGACGCAGTAAAAGCGTTCCGTCAAATTGCATTCGATCCGTCGACTAAATCGGAGATTTCGGTGCCAGCCGTCACCTCGACTGGAGCGTGGCCGCGACGGAAAATCCTCGCTCCCGTTTGGCCTTTCAGAGTGACGTTACCATCGTTGCACAACAACCACGCACCTTCGCGAATGCCCACGACCGGCGTATCGTTTTCCTCAAGAAACTGCAGAATTCGTTCTTCCTGCGTTTCTCCCATGTGGGTGGAATTCGGGTCGGGATCGAGATAGTGAGGGCTGATTTGAAACGGCACAAGGCCCAGGGAATCGAACGAGCGCGGCTGGACGATTGGCATGTCCTTCGTCGTCTTGATTGTTGGTCCCGCAACATTCGAACCAGCGCTGCTACCGATGTAAAGCGCCCGGCTGCCTACTTTCCGCCGAATAGCTTCGATGAAGTCAAGATCCTGCAGAGCCTTTAGAAGTCGAAAGGTGTTGCCTCCGCCGATAAAAATTGCGTCGGTTCCCTCGACAGCCTTCTGTGGAACAGCTGCTTCGTGTGCGGATTCGACAGAGTAACCCATACCACCAAATCGCTTCCTAACGGTGGCGGTGTAAGCGTCCCGATCATGTAAGGCGAAGGGAAAAAATAGTACGCGTCGCGCGCTACCAAGGAAGCT
>DATIOX010000120.1:0-22730 GCA_035472675.1 Candidatus Dormiibacterota bacterium | reverse complement strand
CCGGAAGCAGCTCGAGCCGGGCGCATCACCGCGAATTATTTGTC
The DNA here is from genome assembly GCA_035472675.1 of Candidatus Dormiibacterota bacterium. Classification (GTDB taxonomy): domain Bacteria; phylum Verrucomicrobiota; class Verrucomicrobiia; order Chthoniobacterales; family UBA10450; genus Udaeobacter. The sequence continues at coordinate 22,686 of DATIOX010000120.1, read as the reverse complement.
AATCTTGCAAGTCCCCCCGCTGATCGGCCGTGATTTCGCCGAGACCGATGATGTTCCCGGCGCTGCGAAAGTGGCCCTCATTAGCGAACGAGTTTGGAGGAAGCAATTTGGCGCATTGCCGATCGCAATCGGACAACGATTGAATATCGATGGCGTGCCGCGCGAGATTATCGGCGTTGTTTCGGAACGCGTTCGTTTTCCGCGAAACTGCGACGTTTTTCTGCCGCTGGCCGATTTGCGCGCCGATCACGATTTCTTGTCACGTGGAAATCACGACGCTTTTTCGTGTCTGGGTCGCCTGAAATCGGGAGCGACATTGAAGCAGGCAATCGCCGAGCTCGATACCATCGCGGCCGATCTTTCCCGTCGGTATCCGGATTCGAATACCGGTCGGCAGGTTTCCGCAAAGTTGCTGCTCGAATATTCGGTAGGCCAATACCGATATCTTCTTTGCGTGCTGCTTGCGGCCGTGGCTTGCGTCTTGTTGATCGCGTGCGCGAATGTAGCGAATCTTCAGCTCGCGCGCGGTATTGCGCGCCGCAAAGAACTTGCAGTGCGCGCTGCGCTTGGTGCCAGCCGCTGGGATCTGGCGCGGCAAGTGCTGGTAGAGAGCGGAGTCGTCGCCTTGCTAGGCGGTATTTGCGCCGTGCTGATCGCAGTGTGGAGTCTTGACGCAATTCGCTCGCTTCTTCCGCCCAATGTGCCGCGATTTCAAGAAACGAATATCGACGGTTTCGTCCTTGTGACCACCAGCATCATTTCAGTGTTCGCCGGACTGCTCGTCGGAATGTGGCCCGCGTTACGCGTTTCGAGCACGGCCTCGATGGCAGCCGAGTTACACGAAGACGGCGCGCGCGGCAGCAGCGGCGCGCAACGACAAAGGGCCCGCGCAATCCTCGTGATTGCACAAGTTGCTCTTGCGGTCCTGTTGCTGGCGGCGGCGGGCTTAACGTTGAAGAGTTTCTGGGGTTCGCAGCAGGCGCCGCTTGGATTCAATCCACGTGGAGTTTTGACCATGAGCGTCGCATTGCCGGCATCACGCTACGATTCACCGGAGAAAATCGTTCGGTTTTACGATCAATTGATTGAGAAAGTGAAACGGCTCCCGGGCTTGAGCGCGGCGGCGATTTGCAACAACGCACCGTTTGATCATAACGACTGGGACAGTTCATTTCATGTTACCGGTACACCGCCTGATCCTCCCGGTCAGGAGCCGATCAGCGAGATGGCGATTGTTTCGCCGGATTACTTTCGCGCGCTTGGTATGTCCATTTTGCGCGGCAGAGATTTCGGGCTGGACGATGTGAAGGGTCGTCCGGGAACCGTTGTGATCGATGAGCTTGCCGCGCAAAAATTTTTTCCCGGTACCAATCCGATCGGCAAGCAAGTCGACGATCCAGTTACGATCGGGCCACCGACAGCAAATGGAATTCCACTCACCATTATTGGAATCGTGCCGCACACCCGGAACAACGCCCCGGGTGAAAGAGAGGAGGCGCGCAACCTGCCGATGATGTACTTCAGTGCGTCGCAGTTTGCGAGGAATGAAGAGAATCTCATCCTCCGCGCGAAAGCAGGTTTCAATCCGCATTCCCTGATTAGTCCGATCAGAGACGAAATTGCGGCGTTGGATCGTGACCAGGCCGTCTCCGAAATCGCAACGATGGAGGAAAACATCGACGACAGCCTCGCCTCGCAGCGTCTGACAATGACTTTACTCGGTGTATTTGCGGGACTCGCGCTGATTCTCGCCAGTATCGGGCTTTACGGCGTCATGGCTTTAATTGTCACCCAGCGCACCCGCGAGCTGGGCATTCGGTTTGCCCTCGGCGCCAGCCGCGGTGACGTCCTGCGGCTTGTACTTGGTCAAGGTGCTCTTCTGGTCGGAATCGGACTCACTGCGGGGCTGCTGGGTGCCCTTGCGGTCAGCCGCGCTTTGAGAAGTGTCCTGTACAACGTCGCACCATTAGACCCGTCAGCGCTCCTTAGCGCTCTGCTGACGCTTTCACTGGTAGCGCTTATCGCCTGTTTTTTGCCCGCCCGGCGCGCCAGCCTCGTAGATCCCATCGAGGCGCTGCGGATGGAATGAATGGAATTGCGAAATTGCCAATAGCAATCGTATGACCGATCTCCGATACGCGCTCCGTCAACTGGTAAAATCTCCTGGCTTTACCGTCATCGCGATTGCGACTCTGGCACTGGCGATCGGCGCGAACAGCGCGGTCTTTAGTTTGATCAATGCACTGCTGGTCAGGCCACTGCCCTACCAGCAACCTTCGCGGCTCGCCTTGATCTGGGAACGATTTGCGACCCAGGCGCTCGACCGCATTCCGGTTTCTCCGCCGGAATACCTCGATTTGGAAAAGGAATTCCGGAGCACGACAAACATCGCCGCGTTTACTTACCAAACATTCAATCTCGGCGGGGGCGACGTTCCGGAGCGCATTTCGGGCGCGATCGTGTCGCCAACATTATTTCCTTTGCTCGGCGTTGAGCCGATTAAAGGCCGCACATTTGCGCGCGAAGAACAGGGACAAGGTCACGATGATGTCATCGTGATTAGCGAACGCCTTTGGAAACGCCGTTTCAATTCCGATCCGGCATTGGTTGGCAAAGCGCTTCTCTTAAACGGGCGCAGTTACACCGTGATCGGAATTATGCCGGACAAGTTTGAATTTCCGATTCCATTGTTCGGGGTTCAAGGCAGCCAATTCGGCGAAAGTGTTGACATTTGGAAACCGCTGGCCTTTACACCGCTCGAACTGAAAGAGCGCGGCTCGCGCAGTTACGCTCTAATCACGCGATTGCGTTCAGACGTATCGGTGGCCAAGGCGCAGGCTGAGCTCGATAAGATTATTGCCAACTGGATCCAAACGTATCGCGACAATTACGGTGGCAACTCTGGGTTTGGCGCACGAATCTACCCACTCCACGATCAGGTCATCGGTGGAATGCGCACGGGTCTGGCGATTTTGCTTAGCGCGGTCATTTTCGTTTTGCTGATCGCGTGCGCGAATCTTGCGACAATGTTGCTTGCGCGCGCGAGCGCGCGGGAACGCGAGCTGGCGATTCGAGTGGCGCTCGGCGCCACACGCTGGCGGTTGCTGCGACAAATGTTGACCGAGAGCGTTCTGCTCGCGTTTGCGGGAGCCGTCGTTGGAATTTTCCTTTCGCTTTGGGGACTTGAACTAATCAAACAGATTGGCGCGCGCACGGTACCGCGACTAGCCGAGGTAAATGTCGATCTTGTTGTCCTCGTCGTCACCGCGGTCGTTGCCGTTGGAACCGGAATCTTGTTTGGTTTGATCCCGGCGTTCGCCAGCGCAAAACCGGAGCTAACCGAAGCATTAAAAGAAGGCGGTCGTTCTTCAACGACCGGTGCGCGGCGCAATCAGGTGCGCAATTCACTCGTCGTCGCCGAGATCGCGCTCGCTTTGGTTCTGCTCGTCGGCGCAGGGCTTTTGCTGAAGAGCTACGCGCGCGTGCAAAACATCGATCCCGCGTTCGATCGCCACAACGTACTCACGGCCGAGATGGATCTTCCGGACACGAAATATCCGCAGCGTGGGAGCGCCGATTACAACCATGGGGCCGCGATGATCAATTTTTGGAACCAGGCGCTGCGTCGCGTTCAGCAGCTACCGGGAGTGGAAGCCGCCGGCGCGGCCATCGTCCTTCCGTTGAGCGGCTCGAACACTGATTCTTCGTTTGCAATCGAAGGCCGATCGACTGCCGGAAAAGAGCCAACGCCCGACGAGGAACTTCGCGTCATCACGCCGGATTATTTCCGAGTGTTGAAAACGCCGCTGCTACGTGGTCGTTTTTTCTCCGAATCGGACAACATTGACGCTCCTGGTGTTGTCATCGTTAACGATGCACTGGCGAAAAAATACTGGCCGAGCGAAGAGGCGCTTGGAAAACGAATCACGCTTGATGATCCGCGGAAAAATCCAAAATGGCTGACGATTGTCGGAATTGTCCGGAGTATTCGTCACCGCAGTCTCGATGGCGATCCGCAGCCCGAATATTACCTCCCGTTCGCCCAGGGTCCGGAGCGCACGATGGTCCTGTCAGTACGGAGTGCGCAGGATCCGCGCAGTCTCACTTCAGCTGTTCGCCGCGAAATCCAGTCGATTGATCCCGATCAGCCGATCGCAAATGTTCGCACGCTCGAAGCGGTCACGGCCGATTCGATCGCGCCGCGCCGAATGTCAGTCGTGTTGCTCGGAGCTTTTGCCGGGATCGCCTTGTTACTCGCAAGCGTCGGAATTTACGGAGTGATTTCGTACCTGGTAGTCCAGCGCACGCATGAGATCGGCGTTCGCATGGCCTTGGGCGCGCAACGTAGCGATGTCCTGCGGCTCATTGTGGGACACGCAGCGAACTTGGTTGGAATCGGCACCCTCATTGGATTGGTTCTCGCTTTTTTGTCGACTCGGTTGCTCTCCGCGTTGCTCTACAATGTTGGCGCGTTTGATGTCACGACGTTCCTGTTCGTGACGATCGCGCTGGCAACAGTCGCCTTGTTCGCCAGTTATATCCCGGCCCATCGCGCAGCACGCGCTGATCCAGTGGTGGCGCTCGGCCATGACGTTTAACCATGATTCGTGATTTTAAATTTGCGTTCCGGCAGCTGTTCAAGGCGCCGGCGTTTACGATTTCAGCGGTAACCGTGCTCGCGCTCGGCATTGGCGTGAATACCGCTGTATTCACCCTGGTAAACAGGCTTTTCTTTGCCCCGCCGGCTTATGCCAAGCCGCATGAAATGGTGCAGCTCTTTTCTCAGGACAAGAAGGATCCGAAGAAATTTCGCGGTTTTTCTTATCCCACTTATCTCGACATCCGCGAGCAGAACACGGTGTTCAGCGACGTAATGGGTTTCAATCTCGCGTTCATTGGCCTCGGCCAGAAAGGCGATACGCGGCGCGCTTTCAGTGCCATCGTCACCTCGAACTATTTCTCGGTGCTCGGCGTTCCGTTGGCGCGAGGCCGTGCATTTTTGCCGGAAGAGGAAACGCCCGGCCACAACACGCCGGTCGCGATCGTCAGTTACAGTTACTGGCAGAAGCACGACCTCGATCCAAACGTGCTCGGCTCGCAATTACTGATCAACGGTCGCTCGTTCACCATCGTGGGAGTTACGCCAAAGGGTTTCGTCGGCACGATGCAAATTCTGTCGCCTGAAGTTTGGTTGCCGATGAGTGTTTACGATCAGGTCGCGAACGATTTTGAGTCGGAAAATAAGACCACGATTGAGGATCGAAAGGGAACCCAACTGCGCGTCATGGGCCGGCTTAAACCCGGGATGACGGCCAGCGCGGCCAAGCCCGCGCTCGAAGGACTCGCAGCCAATTTGGAAAACGCCTATCCTGTTGAGCAGAAGAATCAAACGTTCATAGCGGCGCCGGTGTCGCGTAATTCGGTAAGTAACAACCCGGCGGCCGAGAGCGGGATAAAAGTCATCGCGCCATTGCTGCTCGGAATGGCGGTAGTGGTGCTGCTAGTGGCATGCCTTAACCTCGCTAACATGCTGCTCGCGCGCGGTACCGCGCGCCGCAAAGAAATCGCAATCCGTCTCGCGCTAGGTGGCAGCCGTTGGCGCATCGTTCGCCAGCTTCTCACCGAAGGGTTTGCGCTGGCAGTCCTCGGCGGCGTGGGTGGACTCATTCTTGGACTCTGGTCGTCCGATTTGCTGGTTGGCTCAATTCGCAACCTGATGCCGCTCGACATTGTATGGTTGACCGGACCGAACCCCGCAATTTTGGCGGCGACGTTCGGATTTTGCCTGCTCGGCACGCTTATGTTTGCACTCGGGCCGGCCTTGAAAATTTCGCGTAGCGCGGTGGTGGCCGATCTGAAGGAACACGCCGGGGAAGACGTGGTGCGCCGGCGCTGGAAATTCTTACCGCGCCACCCGCTTGTCGTCGTGCAAATCGCCTTCTCACTCGCGCTCATTACCGCTGCGGCTTTGTTCATTCGTGGTGCAGGCAAAGCCGCGTCGGTCGATACCGGATTAAGACCCGGCGCAAGCTACATTGTCGAAGTCGATGCGAGCCTGGCTGGTTACGAACCAAAACGCGCGCAGGACCTTTATCGCAACTTGAATGAGAGACTGGCGGCACTGCCAGGCGTGGAGCACGCGAGCATCTCTTCAATAGTGCCATTCGGGATGTTTGAGTTAAGCAGAAAAGTCCAACGCGCCGGGATCCGTCTCGCTCCCGATGCTAAGCCGGCGACTGCCGCCGAAGGCCTTGCCTTCGAGGCGGCCTGGAACAGCGTGGGCGCAGATTATTTTTCGACCGTTGGATTGCCGGTGATTCGGGGTCGCGCGTTTACCGAAGCGGAGGCGACCCAGCCTGGTCCGAAGGTGGCGATTATTGACGAAGTTCTGGCAAAGAGGCTCTGGCCGGATGGTGATGCGCTTGGACAACGCATTCAATATGCGGGCGGAAATGCGCCGTCAGTCCAGGGCGGAGGTGCCCACGCCGGACGGAGCGCGGATGTGAGTGAAGAGGAGAAGCAGGGAGAGATGATGGAAGTAGTCGGCATCGTGCCGGCAACGCGCCACGCGCTCTTCGAAAAGGAGCCGGCCGGCGGAATTTATTTGCCGTTCGCGCGGGGGTTCCAAAGTGACATTTCCTTTTTTGTTCGGTTTCGTTCGCTCGCGTCCGGAAACGAAGCCACCACAGCCAATTTGCTACGACGCACCGTGCACGATGTCGATCCGTCAGTCCCGATCCTTTCGTTGCGGACGTTCGCGCAGCATCTGGATTCGAACCTGGACCTCTGGCTCGTTCGCGCAGGCGCGGCGTTGTTCTCCATCTTTGGGGCACTTGCGCTCGGTCTCGCCGTCGTTGGTCTTTACGGAGTCAAGGCTTACTCCGTCGCTCGACGCACCCGCGAGATCGGAATCCGGATGGCGCTCGGCGCTCAGGCCGGAGCGGTGTTGCGAATGATCATGCGTGAAGGTTCCATCATGCTGTTCAGTGGAGTCACCATTGGCCTGCTGCTTGCGATCGCGACGGCAAAAATTCTGAGCGGACTTCTTTACGGAGTTCGTGCGCTTGATCCGATCGCATTCACCGTCGCTCCACTATTACTCACTATCGCCGCACTTATTGCCACATGGTTGCCCGCGAGACGCGCCACGCGGGTCGATCCAGTCCAAGCATTGCGCGCTGAGTAAACGTATGATCAAACTTAAAAATCTGGAACGCTGTTATCCCTTGGCGAAGGAAAAGTTTTTTTACGTCTTACGCGACGTCAACCTGGAGGTCGAAGAAGGCGATTTCGTCTCGGTGATGGGTCCGTCCGGCGCAGGTAAATCGACGCTCTTGCACATCCTGGGTATGCACGATCACGGCTGGCGCGGTGAATATTTTTTGGGTGATGCCGCAGTCCATCATTTGAAGCCGAAGGAACGCGCCACGTTGCGAAACGAGCAGATCGGATTCGTGTTCCAGCAGTATCATTTGCTCGACGACCTGACGGTTTACGAGAACCTCGATATTCCACTTTCTTATCGTCACTACAAAAAAAGCGAACGCGCCGCGATGGTTGCCGACGTGCTCGATCGTTTCCAAATCGTCGGTAAAAAAGATTTATATCCGAGTCAGCTTTCAGGTGGTCAACAACAATTGGTAGGCGTCGCGCGCGCGATCATCGCCGAACCCAAACTCCTGCTAGCCGATGAGCCGACCGGAAATCTGCACTCCAGTCAGGGCGAAGAGATCATGGAGCTCTTCCGCAAGCTGAATGAGCAAGGCATGACCATTGTGCAGGTCACGCACTCTGAGAAGAACGCGTCCTATGGCAAACGCGTCATTCAGCTGCGGGATGGCTGGATCGTTAACAACTAACAAAAAGAAATTCGTTATGATTCTAGATTCCTTTCTCCAAGATGTCCGAGTTGGGCTTCGTGTTTTGTTCAAAGACAAAACCTTTTGTTTTCTAGCAGTGCTTGTTCTCGGCCTCGGCATTGGCGGTGCAACAACCCAATTCACCATCGTTAACGCGATCGTGTTGCGCGGATTCTCCTTCCCGCATCCGGAACAGTTAATGAGCGTCGGCCTGATTGATCCGAAGGCGAGCGATCAAAACAACAATTTCGGTATCGGCAATGTTCCGACTGCGCAGGATTACGAAGATCTGAAAGCGGCGCAAAAATCATTCTCGATGATGGCCGGCTATCTCAACGGATCGACTGTCAACGTCACTTACAAGAACAACCCGCAGCGTTATACCGGCGGTTACGTAACCGACGATTTTTTCAAGATCATCGGTGTCTCGCCGGTCCTCGGCCGCGATTTCACGGCTGCGGACAACAAACCGGGAGCGGAAAAGGTCACGATCCTCGGCGACGAAATCTGGAGACGCGATTTCGGCGCGGACCCAAACATTGTCGGACAAAGCGTCCGAATTAACGGCAAAGCCGCGACCATCATCGGGGTGATGCCACCGAATTTTAAGTTCCCGGTTTCGGAGGAGCTCTGGACGCCTTTATATAATGAGTTTCCCCCGCAGCCGCGCGGCGACTTACGGCTGGGAGCGAGCAATAATGCGCCCGCAGTCATGGGCCGGCTCAAGGCGGGTGTGACTATTGATCAAGCGAATGCGGAGTTTATTGCGCTTGCTCGCCATTTGACTGAGGACAATCCCAAGACGAATCAGAATCTGACGTCGGCCAGTGTGCAGCCGCTGCTAAATACATTCACCGGCGTCCAATTTCGTCAGACCGTCTGGGCAATGCTCGCCGCTGTCATCCTCGTGTTACTGATCGCCTGTGTGAACGTGATGAACATGCAGTTTGGCCGTGCTGCGTTGCGGGCAAAGGAACTGGCGATTCGCGGCGCTCTCGGCGCGACCCGTTGGCGACTGATGAGGCAAATGTTGACCGAAAGTCTGCTTGTCGCGGCGTTGGGGACCATCACCGGCGTGATCATCGCCTATTGGGCCGTCGATCTCTTTGTTAGATCGATTAACGCGTTGCCCTTTCCGGCACCTTATTATTGGAAATTTACGATCGATGGATTGGTGCTCGTTTTCACCGTCGTGATGACTCTGCTGGCCACGATCGCCTCCGGTCTCATCCCGGCATTCCTGAGCGCCAGAGGCAACGCAGCGGAGATCATGAAAGAAGGTGGCCGCGGCAACAGCAGTCGCATGGTCAACATCATCACCCGCATGCTCGTGGTCGGACAAATCGCGCTGACTGCAGCGCTACTTATCGCCGCGACGCTCGAAATCAAATCCATCCGAAATCAGATGAAGCTGGACTACGGCTACGATGAAAATGCCATTTACGCTGCGCGAATGGCTTTGATGGAGGGCGCATATCCAAGTGAAGATTCACGGCGCGAATTTTTCCAGCGTGCGGTGCGCGCGCTGCGGGCCAATTTCCAGTTCGAGTCCGCCGCGATGAGCAGTCGCTTCCGCATGACATTCGACGGCCAGGGGCAATATGAAGTTGACGGTCAAAATTATCTCACCGATCGGGATCGCCCGCGCGGAAATTTCGAATCGGTTTCGGACAATTATTTCACGACGCTTGGTTTGAAAATTCTCGAAGGCCGCGATTTCACCGTCGACGATATCGATTCGAAGCAACCGGTGGCAATTGTGAACGCGAGTTTTGCGAGGAAGTATTGGGGCAACCAAAGCGCGATTGGTCACCAGGTGCGAATCTTCAATCCGGGTCAGCCGCAGCCCTGGCGAACCATTGTCGGCGTCGTGCCGGACACATTGATGCAAGGTCCGTTCGATCAGCAAACCGAAAGCGTGGGATTTTACATGCCATTGTTGGGCGCATCTCCGGCTCCTCAGTTTTGCACGATCCTTGTTCGTCCGCGCGCAGGTCAACGGGCTGACACTCTTGGCCCAGCTTTGAGCAGAGCGGTTGCCGAGCTCGATTCGAACCTTCCGACTTATTTTGCCGGAACGCCGGGACGATTTCACAATGAAATTCTCTCTGCCAATCGCATTATCGCGACGTTGTTCACGATTTTCGGAGTCGTCGCCTTCATTCTCTCAGCCGTCGGGCTTTACGGTGTGATGAGTTTCTCGGTTAACCAGCGCACGCAAGAGTTCGGAATTCGAATGGCGCTAGGCGCTGACGCCGCGCGAATTTTCCGAATGGTGATGACGCAGGGCGCTTGGCAGCTCGCGATTGGTCTTGTACTTGGCGCTGGCGGAGTTGCGCTACTGCTCGGAGTGGTTGTGGCCGCTGCCTTGAAAAACATTTTGTTCAAGGTGAACGCGCTCGACCCGACGATTTATTTCGCAGTGGCGGGATTACTCACGCTCGTTGCGACTGTTTCTTGTTTTGTTCCGGCGCGTCGGGCTACCCGCGTCAATCCTGTGGAGGCGCTGCGTTACGAGTGATTCGATTCGATCGTTAAGCACGAACAATGATCGCTAATTTGAAATTCGCGCTGAACCAACTCGGCAAATCGCCGGGTCGTAGACGTCGCGAGTGCAGTCATCGCCGAGCCAAAATTTCTGCTCCCAACGAACCCACGATCGTATCCAAAACTTAACTCACTAACCCACTATGTTTACTCTTCTTCGAACTTCATTCTTATTCTTCATTCTCGCTCTGACCGCTTCGGCTGCGTCCGAAGAAAATATCGGTCAACAAGTTGATACGACGCCCGGCGGTAAGTTGATCGTTAACGTCGACTTCGGAACGATCGACGTGACGAGTGGCGCCGATGACAAGGTTGCGCTGGAAGCGCACCGCAAGATCGACTTTGGTAATGAAGCGAGGGAGAAGGACTACTTTTCTGCCACTCCAGTTACCATCACTAAGGATGGCAATGTCATAACGGTGCGGGCACGTGGTTCGAAACAGGAGAACTGGTGGAATTTCGGCCACTCAGAAACGCACGCTCAGTACACGATCCACGTGCCAAAGAAATTTGAGACCGATCTTCGCACTGAGGGCGGCGATGTTACCGCAGGCGAAATCACGGGAAATACGACGGTGAGAACCAGTGGCGGTAAACTGGGATTGAAGCATTTAGAGGGATCCCTCAACGCGAACACCAGCGGTGGATCGATTGAGGTCGAGGATTGTCGCGGTCCGATCAAGATCGAAACCAGCGGCGGCGACATTACCGTAGCCGATGGAACGGGCGCTTTGGACGCAAAGACCTCAGGCGGTCGGATCGAGGTTCACAATTTTTCCGGCGACACCGACGTCAGGACTAGCGGTGGAAATCTCAGTTTGCAGAGGATCACAGGGAAAATCATCGGCAAGACGTCCGGCGGATCGATCCACGCTTCGATTCCTGCTGGCGTCGTGGACGATGTGAAGCTCCAAACAAGTGCGGGAAACATTGACGTCTCTCTGTCGGCAACTGCGACGGTGGATATCGACGCGAGCACCAACGTGGGCGAAATCTTCAACCGTTTGCCGCTTGAGAGCACCGACGTCGATAGCGAGCATTTGCGAGGTAAACTGAATGGCGGCGGAAAATCGGTGAAGCTAGAGACTTCCGCCGGAAATATCACGATCAAACCTTCATCGTCAGAGATCGCCAGCCGCTAACTAGTCGAGCATGGCCGAAGGAATATGTTGAGCGACTTCAAATACGCACTGCGCATGCTGGCCAAGGCGCCCGGTTTCACCGCGATTGCGATTTTGACGCTCGCTCTGGGCATTGGCGGCAACAGCGCCATCTTCAGTGTGATCGATGCCGTCCTGCTCCAGCCGCTTCCATTTCCAAAACCAAATCAGCTCGTCGCAGTTTGGTCGCGCGTTGCGAATGACAACTTGGAAAAAGAAACCGAATCGATTCCCGATTATGTCGATCTTCGCGATCAATCGCAGACTTTGTCCGCGCTTGCGGCTTTTACGCGCACCGGCGCCGTGCTCAATGGAGCGGAGGAATCGCGGCAGATGTATGGCGTCTCCATCACCTCGGACATCTTTCCAGTGCTCGGCGTTCCGCCTGCACGCGGGCGTGTTTATGCACGTGAAGACGATAACGTCGATGCGCGGGTTGTTGTGTTGACCGATTACGCCTGGAAAACTTATTTTAACAGTGACCCCGAGATTGTCGGAAAACAGGTCAGCTTGTCGTGGCGTTCCTACACCGTGCTTGGCGTCATGCCGCCCGGTTTTCAATTTCCGGTCGAAGGCGAGCGCGCGGAGTATTTGATTCCGTTGCATCCACTCGTGCCGGAGGAGGTCAACGATCGCGACTCACATTTCGTTCGCATGGTCGGTCGAATGAAACCCGGTGTGACAATAAAACAATGCGAGGCCGAAATGAAGATGATCGCAGCGCGACTGGAGAAGCAATATCCAAAATCGAACACAGGCCGGACTGAGCGCGTGTTTGCGCTGCACGACGACATCGTCGGCGATGTCCGTCCGGCGTTGCTCACGATTCTCGCCGCGGTTGCGTTTGTGTTGCTGATCGCATGCGCAAATGTCGCCAATCTCTTGCTCGCCCGCGCCACCGCCCGCCGCCGCGAGATCGCGATTCGTACCGCGCTCGGCGCGAGCCGCACACGAATTGTTTGGCAGCTTCTCGGCGAAGGTTTCTTATTGTCGATCTTTGGCGCTGTCAGCGGTTTGCTCATCGCGTGGTGGGGAATCGATCTCCTACGCGTTTTCGGTCCGCAGGATGTTCCGCGTCTCGGCGAAGTCGCGATTAACAGTCCTGTTTTTGCTTTCACGTTCTTCGCCGCAATCTTTAGCACGCTTCTTTTTGCGTTAGTCCCGGCGCTACAAGTGACGGGGCCAAATGTAAACGAGTCGCTGCGGGAGGGAAGCCGTGGTGCAATCGGACCCGAGTCGCATCACTTGCGCCGGTTGCTCATCATCGCGCAAGTCGCGTTGTCGATGTTGCTTTTGGCCGGAGCCGGTCTGTTGATCAAAAGTTTCGGCAATCTCCGGGCGACCAAACCCGGCTTCGATCCGCAGCGTGCGCTGGTCGCTGGGCTCATTTTGCCAAAGGCGAAATATCCCGATCCGGAGAAGCATCGACAATTTTTCGAGCAGATTCTGCCCAAACTCGCCGCGTTGCCCGGAGTGGAAGCAGCCGGCGCCGCGTTTCCGATGCCATTCTCAGGTAATGACGGCTCATCGGTCTTCTCCATCGTCGGCCAAGTGCCGCGCCCGGCTGGCCAGGAATTGGAGGCGTCGGATCTGACCGTCACGCCGGATTATTTTCGCGCGATGCGCACTCCCCTTCTGCGTGGGCGCGCGTTCAACTCCAGCGACACGAAAGATTCTCCGTCGGTTGTAATCGTAAATGACGTTTTCGTTCAGCGTTTCTTTCCTGGCGGTGACGCGATCGGTCATCAAATCCATTTGACTCACAGCAAGAATAATCAGCCTTCGTCACCAAAGGAAATCGTCGGCGTAGTCGGCAGCTCGCGCCACGAATCCCTTGCCATTCAACCGCTGCCAGAATTTTACATTCCGGCAGCGCAGGACCCGGAGCGTCGCATGGATGTCGTCATTCGCACCGCGGCGGCCGAACCCGCAGGACTCCAAAGCGCGTTGCGAAACATTGTTCACGAATTCGACAAGGACTTATTCGTTCCAACTCTCGAGCCACTGGAGAAGCGCGTTGGCGTTACCCTGGCGCAGCCATGCTTCAATATGATGCTGCTCGGCACGTTTGCCGGCGTAGCGATGTTGCTGGCGGCGATTGGAATTTATGGCGTCATCGCCTACAGCGTCGCGCAGCGGACTAAAGAGATCGGCATCCGCATGGCGCTCGGCGGGCAAAAAATCGACATGTTGGGTCTGATTCTTTGGCAAAGTCTCGTCGTTGTCGGGATCGGTTTGGTCGTTGGCTTGATCAGTTCGCTCATCACGACTCGGTTGATGGCGTCACTGCTTTTCGGAGTGGGCGCAAACGATCTAACGACCTATGCGATTGTTCTCGCGCTGCTCGCCGTGGCGGCGTTGATCGCCAGCTATTTTCCCGCGCGTCGTGCTATGAACGTCGATCCAATGGAGGCGCTGCGTTACGAGTGATATGAAAGATTTAAAATTCGCCCTCCGCCAACTCGGCAAATCGCCGGGGTTTACTTGTGTCGTGGTATTGACGCTTGCGCTTGGGATTGGTGCCAACACTGCGGTGTTCAGCGTGCTCAACGCAGTCTTATTGCGGCCGCTGCCGTTCAATCAGCCGCAAAACCTTGTCGCGATCGGCGAATACGACACCCGAGAAAAAGCCGATCCGGGAACGGATATCAGTTCGATCTCGTACCTCGATTACGTTGACTGGCGTAACCAGAATAAGGTTCTCGAGCGGATCGCGGTTTATACCAACCAAGGCGTGAGCACGCTCACAGATGGAAACGGAGCGCAGCATGTTCAAGGCGAATCAGTATCTGCCGATTTGTTTCCGTTGCTTAGAGTTCAGCCGGCTCTTGGCCGTACGTTTTTGCCTAACGAAGATAATCCGGGAAATCATGTGGTCATTTTGAGCCATGCGTTGTGGCAACGCCGGTTTGGAGCGGATCGCAACGTTGTCGGCAAAACCGTTACGCTCGACGGTCGGCAGTTCGAAGTAATCGGGGTGATGCCCCCACGGTTTACTTTTCCGATTGCTGCGGTTTCGGCGGAACTTTGGGTCTCGATGTCGAGCTTGCGCGAATCCAAGGATGGCTCGCCGCCGATGACGGAGCAACGGGACAACGACTTTTTCGAGTGCATCGCGCGATTGAAACCGAACGTCTCGGTCCAGCAAGCGCAGGCGAACGTCGACAGCATTACCGCAAGCTGGCATCAACAATATCCGGACTCAAAGCTGCACACTGGCGCGAAGGTCATTCCACAGATCAGCGCAATGATTGGCAGCACGCATTCGGCGTTGCTGATGTTGTGCGCGATGGCCGGCTGTGTGCTGCTTATCGCTTGTCTCAACGTCGCGAACCTTTTGCTGGCGCGGTCGCTTTCGCGCAATCGCGAAATGAGCATCCGTGCCGCGCTCGGCGCCGGCCGCTGGCGTATTATTAAACAATTGCTTGCCGAAAGTACGTTACTCGGTCTGCTGGGCGGTCTCGCCGGATTGGTGATTGCTATCTGGGGCATTGATTCGCTGAAAGCATTTCTGCCGAGTATTCCGCGCATTGACGACATCTCGCCGGACCCTCTGGTTCTTGTCGTTACGGCAATCGCCAGTCTTGGAGTTGGAATCGTTTCCGGGTTGTTTCCGGCGTGGCGCGCATCGCGTTCGAACCTTGCCGTGTCGCTGAATGAAGCTCCGCGCGGTGCAAGCGAAAGCGCGAACGCTCATCGCACGCGCGCAGCGCTCGTCGTCGTCGAGATCGTCCTCGCGCTGGTCCTGCTCGCGAGCGCGGGGTTGCTGGTCGAAAGTTTTATTCGCCTGCAAAGAGTTCCTAGCGGGTTCGATGTAACGAATGTCATGACGGCACGCGTGGCGTTGCCCCAAACAAATTATGGCAAGCCGGAACAAGCGGCCGCTTTTTACAAAAAATTACTGGAACGGCTTTCGAGTGAGCCTGGAATGCAGTCAGTTGCGGCGGCGTGGTGGATTCCGCTCAGCGGCAGTGAAATCGGTTTCACTTTTAACTTCGACGCTCATCCAGTGCCGCAAAGTCAGCAGCCAGTGGCACAATTTAACGCCGTGACGGCTGATTATTTTAAAGCTATGCGAGTCCCCTTGCTCAAAGGTCGCTGGTTCACCGAACGGGATGACAAAAATGCGCCAGCGGTAGCAATTGTGACGGAGGCTTTTGCGAAGCAGTTTTTTTCCGGCGAAGATGCCATCGGCAAACGAATCACTCCTGACGGCTCAGTCGAGCCTGGCAAACCGCCAGTTCGTGAAATCGTAGGAGTGGTCGGCGATATGCACCTGGTCAGTCTTAAGATTCCGCCCAAGGCGCAGATTTATGTTCCATATCCGCAATTTGCCATTCAATCGCTGTCGATCTTCATGCGGACGCAAGTTGACCCGGGTTCGGTGACTACCGCTGTGCGTCGTGCCGTGGGCGAGATCGACAAGGAGGTGCCGGTTTATCGGCCGCGCTTGCTTGCCGATTACCGTTCACAATCCATCGCACAGCCGCGTTTGAACGCGATGCTGGTCAGTTTATTTGCGCTCATTGCACTACTTCTGGCAGCGGCGGGAATTTTTGGAGTCATGAGCTACTCGGTGACGCAGCGGACGCAGGAGATCGGAATTCGCCTAGCGCTCGGCGCGCAACGTTACGACGTGCTCCATCTGATCATTGGCCAGGGTATGCGCTTTGTTGGCATCGGCGTGCTCGTCGGTTTAATCGGCGTGTTCGCCTGCTCTCGTCTCTTGCAAAGTCTTCTTTTCGGCGTCGGCACGACTGATCTGAGGACGATGTTCATAGCGACTGTGACCCTGGCGACAGTTGCATTTTGCGCCTGCTATATTCCGGCGCGTCGTGCCATGCGCGTCGATCCGATACAGGCACTGCGCTCCGAGTGATTAGAGTCGATTTTGAAGGGGCGACTGCGACCGGCTGGCTGTTCTGGTCGTCCTTATTACTGACTCGTGAGGCAGAAGTGGCCTCGGAATCATTAGACCAAGTAATCATGCAGCCAGCTAGGGAGGCGTTGTTGCCATTGACTCAAGCTTCTGACGAGCAGGAGTGATTTCGGGGAGCACAGTTCTACCAAGTTTATCCTGTTCTTCTTCCGCAAGCCTGATCCAGGACAGTGCGTCTTTAGAATGGCCAAGCCCCTGTTCCGCAACTGCGAGGTTGTAATGACAGGCGATCAAGGCTTCCTGCTGGCCTTCAGAATATGGCAACCCGGAAGCTTCATCGATCTCCGCCAGGAATTCTTTTTTTGCAGACTGCATATCGTCTTTGTCAAGGAAATAGACTCCGCGGCTAAGAAAGAGGTCCGGCATGATATGCGCTCCCTTTCTTGTGACGGCTTCGTCAAAATTTTCTCCTGCTTTTGCCAGCAAATATTCTTTGAACGCTTTCTCAACCGGTCCGCTGTGCTGGTTCTCTGGCAATTCGGCCAGCAATTTTGGAAGTCGGGGATCATCTTTCCAAACAACGGAAGCGTAATGTTTAGCCTCTTCCGTCGGAAGCGGAGCATTTCTTGGGTGCATTCCAAAGCTTGCCGCTTTCTCACGGTATTCCCATCCGAGCTCGTAATACAAATGGACGTCATCTGATTTCCGTGTTGCAGCGAACCAAACTGATCGCGGATCCCGCCATTCGGATAAACAATCAATGGTTTTCGCGAGCCAAATGAAACTAACTGCTGTAACCAGCGTTGTTGCAGCGGCTACCTTCCATCTGTGTAGTCGATCTGTTGCTTTTATCAACAGCCATGCAATGAGAATAACCGCGCCTACTGACGGCAAAAGAAGGTAGCGGTCGGTTACTGGATAACTGAATGGCAGAACCTGTGTTGGAAAATAAGTAAATAAAATCCAGTAGATCGAAACAGTAGCCACAGGATAGCGTTTGCGTAGGAGCAACGGCAACACAAACAAGCCGAGTAAAATGCCTAGCACCAGTTGGGATAAAGTACCTCCCGGCGCAGGAGGTACACGATAAATAACATAATTTCCCAGGCCGGTCAGCAGCCACAAACTCTGGACAAAAGCCTTTGCATGCATGGCTAGATCAGGCTGAAATCCGGTGCTCGGTTGCGCGTGCTGGACTGCTACTGCTACCAAAGCCGCCAGAACAAGGAATGGAATCTTGTCAATGATCGATCGGCCTAATGGTCGCTTTTCAAGCACCAGGTCGAGAACCACTAGCACCACGGGGAAAGCGGCAACGGATAGTTTTCCCTGCAATGCGAAGAGAAACAGCAGAAGTGAAGCGATGTACCAGCCGATTGCGTCGCGCTGCCTGTATTTTAGGTATGCAAGAACACAAGGCAGCACGAATGCAGCAGCCACCAAATCCTTGCGACTTGAAATCCACGCGACGGCTTCCACGTGCGCTGGATGAACAACAAACAACAAGGCAGCAACCATGGCAGTTCTGCGTTCCTGTGTTAGTGCAAGTGCAACGAGGTACACAAAACCGGCAACAACTCCGGCCCAGAGATTGCTTGATAGATGGAATGCGTGTGCGTTCAAGCCGCCAACCGCGTAATCAAGCGAGTAGGATAACAAATGAAGAGGGGAATAGTTGAGGTAGTAAGGATTAAATAAAATCTGCGTGAAATGCTCCCAAGTTATTCCCTGTATCCACGGATTGCTGACGACATACTGCTGGTCGTCGACTCTGAAAAAGCCCAGATGAAGATCGCCGGCGTAAAGCACGGCGGTAGCGACGATGCACAAAAGGACAATGCCCCCGTTGAGTTGCCATGAGCCGGGCACGACAGAGACGTACGGAGGGTCGGGTGTTCTTTTGCCCGGTTTATATTGGCGTTTCTCTGCAGCAGAACGCCGAGAAGCCGCCGTCGCATCCGGCGCGGCTCGGATTTTGTTTTTTTTGGTTGGAGGCACGATTTATTTCGGCGTGAATTTAATCGGCTTTGGCAATTCCGGACACGAAAATTGCCTTGTTGCGTCTGCAGTAATTTTTTTCGAGAACAACTTGCATTGCGATCTGCTTTGAACATTGGTGCCTGTGTGGTGTCTATTCGTCACCAAAACTAGTATGCATCTGCGTTGTCTAATCGCTTTCATCTTCGCCGCTCTCGGTGTTTCAGACGCCTTCGCTCAAGATAAAAGTCAGCCGACGGTTGACGAATTGATGACGAAGAACATCGAGGCGAAGGGTGGCGCGAGCGCCCTGCACGATCTGATAACCCTGCGGCTTAGTGGCAAACTGCTTGTGCAAGAAGGGCAAATTCAATTGGCCTTCATGCAGGTCAAGAAGCGGCCCGACGATGTGCGCACTGAAGCGTCTCTTCAGGGAATGACTCAAATTGAGGCATATGACGGCAAGGAAGGGTGGAGAGTCTCACCATTCTTTGGGCGCAGAGATCCCGAACGAATGTCGGCTGATGATGTCAAAGCGCTCGTGGAAGACGCGGAGATGGACGGGCCGTTGGTCGATTGGCAGGCGAAAGGAAACGCAGTCGAATATCTCGGAACCGAAGACGTGGATGGAACCCCAGCGCACAAGTTGAAAGTAACGCGAAAGAATGGAGACGTAAGTTTTGTCTATCTGGATCCTGATCATTTTCTGGAGATTCGTGTCTTAACACAACGGACCAGACACGGCGCGTACGAAGAGGTAGAGACCGACTTGGGCGATTATGAAAAGGTCGGGGGCGTATTCGTACCAACGTCAATTGAGGTCGGGGGCAAGGGAGCGCCCGACAAGCAAAGAATCATAATCGATAAGGTCGAAGCCAACGTGCCGGTAGATGACACGATATTTCAGTTTCCCGGCCAAATAATTCTCCCGCAACCACAGCGCTGATCAATCAGCGCTGATCAATAGATGAGGGGATTGAATCACCAAAAGCGACGCGAGGACGCGCGCGCACTCCCAAAGTCCCGCGACTGCGGGACGAAACAAAATGGACGCACCTGTGATTTTGCACGAAGTGCTTTTGGAGTGCAAGGCGTCCTCGCATCGCTTTCGTTCCTTCTTCTCTTCATAATTTCTTGTTGGGCCGAGGATGCGCCATTCAACTCAGCAACCATCTCTGGCCTTGGCGCACGCAACATAGGCTCCGCAACGATGAGCGGACGGATCTCAGCGCTTGCGGGGACACGCGAGCCATCTGGCAAGATTACGCTGTTTGTCGGCGCAGCGAGTGGCGGGGTTTGGAAGTCCGATGATAGCGGAACGCGATATCGACCCGTATTCGACGAACAGCCCGCGCAATCGATCGGAGCGATTGCGCTCGATCCAAAAAACGCGAAACATGTCTGGGTCGGAACCGGGGAATCGTGGACACGCAACAGCGTTTCGATTGGTGACGGAATCTTCAAATCAACCGACGGCGGCGAAACATGGAGGCGTTCCGGTCTGGAAAAATCCGAGCGCATTGCGAAGATCGCAGTGAGCCCAAAGAACAGCGACACGGTCTTTGCCGCAGTGCCCGGAGCGCTCTGGAGCGATTCGCCCGATCGCGGCCTCTACAAAACCACCGACGGCGGCAAAGCGTGGAACCAGGTGCTCAAAGGACCGAATCTTTCGACCGGTTGCACCGACGTGGCGATCGATCCGGTAAATCCGGATGTCATGTTCGCGGCGATGTGGGATTTCCGGCGCAAGGGCTGGGAGTATCGTTCAGGCGGTGAAAGTCCTACGGCGCCTTCTGCGAGCGGATTATTTCGTTCTACGGACGGCGGCAATACCTGGACGGAGATTACGCCGGAGGCCAACAAAGGTTTCCCGAAGAAACCGTACGGACGCCTTGCAGTGGCAATTGCACCTTCCAATCCCAAGCGTGTTTACGCGTTTGTCGAATCACCCGACAGCGCGCTCTTTGTCTCCGACGATGGCGGCGCGACCTGGAACAAGCGAGATAAGAGTCAGTGGATGGTGTGGCGGCCATTCTATTTCGCGAACCTGATTGTCGATCCAAAAAATCCTGACCGCATATTTAAGACTGATGGCTCGCTGATTGTCAGCGAGGACGGAGGCAAAAGTTTCGCGGTGGTCGGCGGATTCGGCGGGATGCATGGCGACGTTCACGACGTTTGGATCGATCCAACCAACACGCAGGTCGTCTTCTCCGGCGACGACGGTGGGATGTGGTATTCCTACAACGGCGGCGCGAAATGGTGGAAAGCTGAAAACCTGCCAGTTTCCCAGTTCTACCACGTGAGCGTGGATGACAAAGATCCCTACCGTGTTTACGGCGGTTTGCAGGACAACAGCTCTTTTGTGGGCGAATCGCAATATCCCGGCGGTATTACTAATGCGCAGTGGGAAAATATGTACAACGGCGATGGTTTCTGGATGTTTCCGGATCCCGCGGATCCCGATTACATCTATGCCGAATATCAAGGTGGCGAGATCGGGAGAGTAAATCGCAACACGCACGAAGCTCGCAACATCAAGCCACGACCGAATTACAAGGAAAAGCTCAGGTTCAACTGGAATACGCCAATCGCGCTCTCGCCTAACGAAAAGGGGACGATTTATATCGGCGCTCAGTTTCTATTTCGCTCGCGCGATCATGGCCAAACGTGGGAACGCATTTCGCCGGATCTGACAACCAACGATCCGGAAAAACAGAAACAGGAGCAATCGGGCGGCGTCACGGTGGACAATTCTTCGGCGGAAATGCACACCACGATCTACTCGATCAGTGAATCGCCTAAGGACAAATCGCTGATCTGGGTCGGCACGGACGACGGCAACCTCCAACTTACTCGTGACGGCGGCAAGACATGGACAAATGTCGTCGGCAATGTTCCCGGTCTGCCGAAGAATTCTTGGGTGAGCTGGGTGCAGGCAAGCAATTTCAACGCCGGCACGGCGTACGCAGCGTTTGATCGACATACTTTTGGCGACATGACGCCGTATGTTTTCAAAACAACTGATTACGGTAAGACTTGGACGCCGCTTGTGAGCGCACAGGACGGCAAAGGCGTTCGTGGATACGCACATGTAATCAAGGAGGATTTGGTCAAGCCGGATCTGCTCTTTCTCGGCACAGAGTTTGGACTTTGGATCTCGATTGATGGCGGAAAAAACTGGGCGCAATTTAAAGGCAACCATTTTCCCGCAGTTGCAGTTCGAGACCTGGCAATTCAACCGCGCGATAACGATCTGGTTCTTGCAACGCATGGGCGCGGCATCTGGATTATTGACGATATCACTCCGTTGCGCGCGTTGACGCCGGATTTGGTGAAGCAGGAGGTTGCGTTCGTTTCAGCGCGTCCTGTTCAACAGCGGATCGAAGGCTCAGGCGGATGGGCCTCCGGTGACGCAGTTTTTGTTGGCGATAATCCGCCTGACGCTGCCGTGATCAATTATTACCAGCGCGAGCGTCATCTGTTTGGAAAATTGAAGCTGGAAGTTTTGGATTCCTCGGGGCGTGTTGTCGATGAATTGCCAGCCAGCAAACGCCCCGGACTGAATCGAGTGACGTGGCCGATGCGCGCTAAGCCGCCGCGCGTGCCGCCCGCTGCGCAGGTTGCCGCTGCGGGAGTGCGAGGTCCACGGCTTGTACCGGGCGTGTACACTGTGCGTCTCACCAAGTCGGGCAAAGTTTCGGAAACCAAGTTGACGGTTGGTCCCGATCGCCGGGCGAAATTCAGCGCTGCGGATCGCAAGGCACAATTCGATGCTGCGATGAACGTCCACGCGCTCTTTGACGAGGAAAGCGCGCTAATGGACCGCATTGTTTCCTTGCGTAAGGCATTGGCACAGAGCGGGGGAGGGTTACCTGAAGGCGATCCGCTTCGGAAGAACATCTCCGATTTCGACGGAAAAGTTGATGGTGTCCGTAAGAAAATCGTCGCGACGACCGAAGGTGGAGCGATCACCGGTGAGGAGCGATTGCGAGAACACACCGATCAGCTTTACGGAGCGATTCTCAGTTACGAAGGAAAACCTGGCGGATATCAGATTGCGTATATCGATGCGCTTAAGCGGGAATTGAGTGATTTGACAAAAGAGTTCGACCAACTGCTTGCCAAGGAGCTGCCTGCCCTGAACGAATCTCTAAAAACCAAGGGACAGCAACCGATTCCAGCGCCGTCAACCAACGTTGGCGCAACAGATGCCGAACATGGTTCGGGTGGCACGATGGGCGCCAGCGCGGTGCTTCCAGCC
>DATIOX010000119.1:0-5797 GCA_035472675.1 Candidatus Dormiibacterota bacterium | reverse complement strand
CCGAGATCGGCATTTAGATCGATGGATAGTTTCACGAGCTTTGGAGACTGATACCGACGCGAAAACGCTGGAACTCGCGTTCGCGTTCCAGCAAGAGCCGATGCGCATCGGCCAGAGAGACTTCGGAGAAGCGAGCGTGATCGCCAGGACGAAGTTGTGCTGCAACGCCAAGGTCAACAGTGATCACGTGCCCTATTTTCGGATATCCGCCAATGGTTTGGCAATCTCCCAAAAGTAAAATTGGCTTTCCGCTCGGCGGGACCTGGATCGTACCCGGCGCGACCGCTTCGGAGATAAGGTCGACATTATCCATTCGCTCAAGTTTTTGTCCATCAAGACGCACGCCCATACGATCGGAATCGGGTAAAACAGCGAAAGGTTCGCTCGTTAGGCGTTGAAGCGATGAAGCGTTGAAGCGATTCCAATCGACTCCGGGAATGAAGCGCAACATCGGATCGCGCTTTCCCGGACTCGCCCAATCGTGCGATGCCGTCCATGTGGAAATTCCTGTAGCCGGAGGCGATGACCCCGGCCTTGTGCCAAGCAGAAGAACGTCGCCATCGCGCAACGTGCGGCCTTCAAATCCGCCAAACTGTGCGCGTAAATCCGTGGAGCAACTCCCGAGAACAACGCCGACATCGACTCCGCCCGCGATCGCCAGCCAGCATCGGCAACCAATTTGAG
The DNA here is from genome assembly GCA_035472675.1 of Candidatus Dormiibacterota bacterium. GTDB lineage: Bacteria > Verrucomicrobiota > Verrucomicrobiia > Chthoniobacterales > UBA10450 > Udaeobacter. The sequence goes on along the minus strand of DATIOX010000119.1, from coordinate 5,113 downwards.
ACCGGCCGAAATTCACTTCTTCGTCAGCATGCACCGACGCCGCGTGACCCGCGGGCAAGGTTTTCGCTCCAACACGCACGTCGAATTCGGCACCGCACCAGGCGACGACTCGTTCATCCTCAAAATGCAATCGCAAACCGCCGAGCGTAATTTCGAGTCCGGCCGCCGCCGCATCATTACTGACGAGCAAATTGGCCACGCGCAACGCAAACGGATCGAGGGCGCCGCTGGTCGAAACGCCAAACTGGCGGAAGCCTGTTCGGCCCAAATCCTGCACGGAGCTCAGAAATCCCGCGCGCTCAACAATCACCTTCATCGCATTTGTCATCCAGAACGAAGTGACGGATCTCACACACAACCGCGTTGATCACACCGATTCACCCGTTCGATTGCTTCAGCGCTTCAAACTCTCGCCGGGTGATCGCGCGAAAGCGCACGCGATCGCCCGCACGTAAAAGCGCAGGCGGATCTTTAGTTGGATCAAAAAGTCTTAAGGGCGTGCGTCCGATGAGATTCCAACCGCCGGGCGAGCGCAACGGATAAATTCCCGTTTGCGCGCCACCAATCCCCACCGAGCCAGGAGGGATTTCTTTTCGCGGCACGTCCCGCCGCGGCGTCGCTAACTTCCTCGCAAGGCCGCTCAAAAACGGAAAACCGGGAACGAACCCAATGCAAGCCGCCCGGTATTCGCCTGTGCTATGAAGATCGACTACTTCAGTGGTGGAAATTTTTGCATGTTCGGCGACGTGATCCAGATCAGGAGCAAATTCTGAATCGTAGCACGCAGGAACTTCAATCGTGCGCGACGATCGCGTGGTTCGGCCGGGGCCAGCGCCCCTGGCGACAGCAGCGCGAATACGTGTTGCAAACCAATCGAATAACTTATCCGGTGTTTCAGTCGCCTTGGCGAGGGTAATCGGGTCGAAGAAAACTGAGACACTTGTGTAAGCAGGCGCGAGTTCAATGACGCCGGGAATTGCTGCGTTTCGAATCCGTTGAAATGTACGAAGCACTTCGTCCAGGGTTTCCTCAGGCGCGTCCTCGAATCGATCGCGCACTCGCACAATCAGCGCAGAATCGCCAAGGGGGAAAATTTCCATGGCGCTATTCAGGCTACTCCGCGCGCTTCGCCTCAATCTCGATGTTGATTGGAACGGTTTGGCTGATGCCAGAGACTGTCTCGGTCGCCGGAGCAAACATCAGGTTGAAGTCGCGTCGCGTAAGTGGATCGACCGTAACAGCCCAGCGTGTCCGGCTCGTGTCGTTGAGCGGTGTAAGTAATTTCATATGAAGTGTGACCGGCTTCGTCACGCCGTGGATGGTGAGGTCGCCCAGAATGTCGCCGCTTTGCGGCCCCGTCTGTTTTACGCTTCGGCTCTTGAACGTAATCTGAGGATATTTGTCGACATTAAAAAATTCCGCGCTACGCAGATGATCGTCTCGTTTCTTGATCCGCGTATCGATACTGCGCACGTCGATCTGCGCCGTTACTGAGGAATTCTCTGGATGCTCGCGGTTGACGTCGATCTTACCATTGAACTTGGTGAATTTTCCCTGCGTGGTCCCCAGAAATTGATGCACACTGAAACCGATCGTCGAGCCTGACGGATCAAACCTGTATCTTTCGTTCGCCAATGCGGCGGAACTCAAGCTGACGACTGCGACTGCAGCGACAAGATTAGGCAATTTCATTTCGAATTCTCCTTTGTGCTCTTTTTCGCCTCCGTCGACAGCGTTTTCAAGAGCGGCGTACGAGAGAGCGGCAATCGCCCGAACAAGTTTCCCAGCGCAAAAGCGGGGTCGGCCTTCAATTTTTTCTGGTCGTGCACGCCGGCAATCCGCGCCAGCTCTGTCTCGAAATGCGAAACCGCGCGAGGCGTCGGATCGTTTGTATCGAGGTAACCGAAAGCCCGGTGCAACAGCATAAACAATTCCGGTTCCCGGTGATCTCGCTCTGTGCAGATTTCAATTAGCTCGACAAAATACGCCGCCGTCTGCGTGCACAGATAATTGCGGCGAATCCCGGCAAATGGATTTTTCACCACCACTTCAGTAAGTGTGTGCAAGTCCGACTTCCTGCTTCGGGCGATGGAAACTTCAGCTAAAAAAAATAAATCCAGCTTTCCCGCAAACGGACTTTTAGGTCGGCGCGCGCCTTTGGCAATGGTTTGGATACAACCGAACGATTCCGTGCACCACGAAATGATCAGACTCGTGTCGCTGAATTTTCGTTTCCGTAACAGGATGGCAGCGGTGCTTTCCATTCGACGCAAAGTAATACACAAACGATTGAAGCGTTACAGCGCGCAAGCAGAGTCATCCTGAGCGTAGCAATGCGGAGTCGAAGGATCCCGTGGCGCTGCCGTAAGGTACTAAAACGGGATTCCTCGACGTCGCTCGGAATGACGTTCTGTTCTAATCTTGACTTTGCAGATGCCGACAAGAACCACGGAAACCGCGCGCGTACCAGAAGACGTCAGCGGGCGGGTACATCGTGTGCCCGTTGGTAGCGTGACCTGGCGGCATACATTCCGCGCACTGCGGCATCGCAATTATCGACTGTTTTTTTGGGGACAACTGGTCTCGCTCATTGGAACGTGGATGCAGCAAACCGCGATGAGTTGGTTCGTCTATCAAATCACCAATTCAAAGCTGCTGCTGGGAATCGTCGCCGCCGTCGGATCCGCTCCGATGATGTTGTCATCGATCTGGGGCGGCTCGCTCGCCGATCGTCATCCGAAACGATCGATCCTCCTGGCGACTCAGACGGCGCAAATGGTCTGTGCGTTCTTTCTTGCAGCCGGTGTTTGGGCGGGTTTCGCCAGGCCGTCGTTCATTATCGTTATCGCTGCATTGAACGGCGTGGCCATGGGCTTCGATATGCCAGCGCGCCAGGCGTTCACAGTCGAAATGACAAGCCGCGAAGATTTGCTAAACGCGATCTCGCTTAATAGCTCGATCGTCAATGGCGCGCGTGTGGTCGGTCCATCGGTTGCTGGATTACTGATTGGTTGGGTTGGCGTTGCAATGTGTTTTTTCCTAAACGGTCTCACGTTTGTTGCGGTAATTGCCGGTTTGCTGATGATGCGCTTACCACAGTTTCAGCGGCCGGCGCACGTCGTCTCTGCCAGCGAACACGCCTGGAACGGCATCGTCTATTCACTGAGACATCAGCGAGTGCGGACTATCCTGCTGCTCTTCCTGGCAGTAGGAGTCTTCGGGTGGTCATACGGGGTGCTAATGCCGGCTTTCGCGCGCGACGTGCTCGGTCGCGGTGCGAACGGTTACGGCATTTTGATGTCGGCGACTGGGACGGGCGCCTTCATCGGGGCACTTGTTGTAGCCACTTACGGACACCTGTTTACACCGCGAAGATTGGCTCTAGGGGGCGTCTGGTTGTTTTCGATTGCGCTATTCGCTCTTTCGCTGAGCCGAAATTTTTACGTCGCACTCGGATTTCTCTTCGTCGCCGGATTTGGAATGCTCCTGTTTTTCTCCACATCCAACACCGTGCTACAAACGATCGTGCCGGATGAAATGCGTGGGCGGGTCATGGGCGTGTGGTCGCTTGTCTTCGGCGCAATGATTCCACTGGGCAGTCTCGAAGCCGGAGCGGTCGCGCATTGGGTTGGCACATCGTTCGCACTCGCGTTCGGGGCGATTATTTGCGCAGCCTCTGCGCTGGTCACGCTGCTTGTAATTCGGCGACGCGAAGCGGCAATGTCGACATAACTTCGAGCGACCTATCTGCCTTGCAAGTGGCGACCCCGCACGATCACCGGTTCATAATGTGGAGTGCGCGTTTCTCTACATTTAGCGCGGCTTCTCTGACGGCTTCGCTCAGGGTGGGATGAGAATGAGTGGTGCGGCCGATGTCTTCGGAACTGCCGCCGAATTCGATTACCGAAACGGCTTCGGCGATCAGTTCCGAAGCGGCATGATGCAAAATGTGCGCGCCTAGAATGCGATCGGTTTTTGCCTCGGCAACAAACTTCACCATTCCTTCCACGTCATCGCCGGTAAGCGCGCGACTGTTGGCACGGAATGGAAATTTGCCAATACGCACATCGATTCTTTTTTCCCTTGCTTGATCTTCGGTAAGACCAACGCCGGCCAGCTCGGGATTTGTGTAAATGATACTGGCAATGGCTTCGTAGTTCACATGGCCGGCCTTGCCTGCAATGATTTCGATGCAAGCCATCCCTTCGTCCTCGGCTTTGTGCGCCAGCATCGGCCCGGCGATTACATCGCCAATTGCGTAAATCCCTTCAACGTTCGTACGGAAATGTTCGTCCACTTTAATGCGCTTCTTTTCGTCAAACTCCACGCCGACTTTTTCCGCGCCCAAGGCGTCCGAGAACGGTCGACGCCCGACGGATACCAGCACCTTGTCGGCTTCGAATTTTAGTTCTTCCTTCTCTTTAGTCGCAGTTACCGTCGCGCGACCATTGTCGACTTTCACGGCGCTGACCTTTGCTTCCAGGTGGAAAGTAATTCCTTGAGCGGTGAGTAAACGCTGAAGCAGATTCGAGAGCTCAAGATCAAAACCGATTGCGATGCGCGGAAGAAATTCCAATATCGTCACTTCGGAACCGAGGCGGTTCCAAACGGAGCCCAGCTCTAGTCCTATCGCGCCCGCGCCGACCACGACGAGCTTCTTTGGAGCTTCGCTGAACATAAGCGCTTCGGTGCTGCTCACGATTGTTTTACCGTCGAATTTCGCGAATGGCAGTTCCGCCGGCGCGCTGCCCGTGGCGATTACGATGTTTTTGGTCTCGATCTCCTGCGTCTCGCCTTGAAAGGCTTTAATGGAAACTTTTCCAGGCGCGCTAATCGTGGCCGTGCCTTCAAAGACGGTCACCTTGTTCGTCTTCATCAGGGAGCGCACACCGCTGTTGAATGTCTTCACAACTTTGTCCTTGCGCTGCTGCATCTTCGCTAAGTCGACATGCGCGCCGTCGATGACGATCCCGTGCTTGGCGGCCTCCTTTTTGACGAACATATAATGGTCGCTCGAAGTCAGGAGCGCTTTACTCGGGATGCAGCCCACGTTGAGGCAAGTGCCACCGAGGTCCTTGTCTTTTTCAACAAGCGCGGTCTTCAAACCGAGTTG
>DATIOX010000118.1:0-26983 GCA_035472675.1 Candidatus Dormiibacterota bacterium | reverse complement strand
ATCGAGATCACATAAAGGATCGTGATTTGCATGGTTAATTGTGGGCGGAATCCATTGCCGATCCAAAGCGAGCGCGCAAAGCGCCGCCTCGATCGCGCCGGTCGCGCCGAGCGGATGCGCGTAATAACCTTTTGTCCCACTGACTGGGATTCGTCGCGCATGCTCGCCAAATACTTGTTTGATCGACGCCGTTTCCGCGCTGTCGTTGAGCTGTGTCGAACTAGCGTGCGCATTGATGTAATCGATCTGGTCGGGCGCTAATTGCGCGTCCGCGAGCGCCTCACGCATGGCGCGAATCGACGATTCGCCGTTTGGCAGAGGTGAAGTCATATGAAAAGCGTCGTTGTTTAGACTGTATCCGAGCACTTCCGCATAAATGTGCGCGCCGCGGGTACGCGCATGTTCAAGTTCTTCGATGACCAGCGAGGCCGCGCCCTCGCCCATGACAAATCCATCCCGCGACAGGTCGAACGGACGGCAAGCGAGAGCGGGATCCCCCGGCCATCTGCTCATGGTCTTGATGATGTCGAACGCGCCCACGGTAATGGTTGTCAGAGGTGCTTCTGCTCCGCCGGCGACAATTACATCCGCAAAGTCGTCCCTGATGTAACGCAGGGCTTCGCCGACGGATACAGTGCCACTAGCGCAACTATTGGAATTAGTCGTGCCCACGCCGCGAAAGCCGAATTCGATCGCGATATTCGAATGCGCCGAACCACCGAATACCTGAACGGCGAGTGTAGGTTGAACTCCCCGCGCGCCCTTTTTTAAATACCTGAGATACTGTTCCTCGGCCTTGCAAACGCCGCCTAGCGCCGTGCCGAAACTGACGCCTATCCGATCCTGTGGTTTTTCGTGGGAATACTCAAGATCCGCATCATCGAGCGCCAGCTTGGCCGAAACAACAGCGAACTGCGCATAGCGGTCGAGTCGTTTCAGGCGGTGCGGCGCAAAAAACGCCTCCGGGTCCCAATCACGAATCTCCCCGGCAGAGCGTACGCGGAAAAGGCTGGGATCAAAGGTTGTGATGCTATTGACGCCACTTTTTTCCGCCAGAATTGCGTTCCAAAAATTTTCGCGTCCGTGTCCGATGCACGTGATCGGCCCGATTCCAGTGATAACAGCGCGTCTTCGGCTCATGCGGTCACCTTATCTGTGTTCGCTTCGACGTATGATTTCATGCAGCGCAATGTCTTATTTGCAATGTGATAAATGAAAAAGTCACCAATAATCTTATCGGCGATCGGCGCTAACACTTTCACGCGAAACGCCAAATCGTGTTTGATTTCGACCAGCACGCCTTCTGGCACTTCCTGAAATGTCCACACTACGCACATTCCCTTCGTGAAGGCTTTCAAGTGACGAAAGCGGACTTCAACGCGGTCGCGGTCGATGATTTGCTCCGAAGTCCAGGAAATAGGAATGCCGGAGCGCGTCGCGGCCATTACGACAACGTTTCGACTCGGGCCGTGTTCGAGGTAACGAATATACCGATAGTGGGGCAGAATCCGGGGCCATAGCTCCAGGTTCGCCGTCGTCTCGAAAATCGTCATCTTTGGTGCGCACATAATGATGGAGTTCGTCTTGTGCATTCTGATTGCGGTCGATGATAAGATTCAAACCGCGCAGTATATCGATGTTGCGCGGTTTCTATTGAACATTGAATCCTTCCCCGAAAACGATGTTCGCGAAAGGGGAAAATCGTCGCATGAAAGGTCAGAGACTGTTTTCAGTGCTGTCCAATAGTAAGGTTGGTGCCTGGAGCCTTGGAGGCAAGGCGACTGACGAACCCTAGGCGCGAACGGTCGCTACTGCAGTAGCGACCGTTCGTAAACTCCTTCCTAAGCTGATCCGCAACTACATCCCTCAACGACGACCGCCGTGGTGAGTGTGGTCTGCGTCCTGCGCCAGTTGGGTCATATACGCAAAGAACGCAGGCGATTGGCCAATGAAAAGCCCCATGTTCGTTAGAAACGTGAGAGCAGCCATGGCAACGCCTTGCGTTTTAGTCGGTCGAATGATCGAAACAATCGGAAGGCTTGGATCCAGGAACGGACACGGCTCGGGCATGATCAGGTTCTTTTTCAGGAGTGGATCGGTGACGTCCAGATTAGGAAAGGTCACGGATACACCGGTCACGGGATCGATGACATCAGTCAACGGTGGCGCATTACCCGCCTTATCCGACCAAGTTTGAAAATGCATCGTCTCGGTGGGGCCAATGCTGATCAGGATTCGCAGGACTTCCTCATGGGTCGCTCTCTGTGCCAGAGAAGGATACAGGCTGTTGCCACCTTGCTCGATGGTCGGAAAGTGGAAACCCGCCGTGTTCGCGACCGCCTGTAGGAAGGGCTCCACTAAATCAGCATCGGTCCTGGGAATTGCCGTGTGCTGGTTAACCCCTAACGTTGGGACGGCCTGCGGAAAGACGTGGTTTGGATCAAGATCCGGATTATGGCTGTCGTCGCGGTAGCGCGTCCACCAGCTCGTATCAACCGTGAGTTGGGTCAGGTTGGTAAGCCTGTGCCCGATCAGGTTGGTGTTAACTCCGGTGGCAGTACTGCCCATCAGGGTGCGAAACGGATCGAGATTTGCAGGTGCCGCTCCCTTGGACATCAGGTACGCATTTAGGAATGTGTGATGAGTGATCTCATCATCGGTATTGTCGTGGATATACTGTGCCATGTCCGAGTCCAACATCGCGATGTCGGCGGTGTAGGCTGGATTACCTGTGCCGCCTGGGACTTCGGGGTCTTGGATGCCGCCGAGTTCGTTGTATTGGATCCAAAAGTCGGCCTCGAGTAATTCCAGCGCCGCCGGGAACCGTAGCAGTGCCGCGTCTCCCGATGTGAGACCGCCACTTGCTCTTGCCGTTCGGATGTTAGGGAATAGTCCCATACCGATTGTTCCCGCTCCCACGGCGAGCGAGGTTTCTAGGAAGAAACGACGACTGATAGAACCTTTCCGAGTTTTAACTTTTTTCTTTGAGTTGTTTTCTAGAGGACGGTTCTCGCCCTTACTAGAACCTGCTGTAGAATCGCTTACTGCTTTCATGTCCGTAGAATCGCAGCGACTCACGCTGTGCGCTGTATTGGAAAAGTTACATGTTTGTTACTCCATGTAGGTCTAGGTCCTACTCGCAAGAATAGTGGTCATGTTAGACTCATGACTACTGCGTCCTGGCGACGACCGCTTAGGAAAGGTAAACTTCAATTCGAGGGTAACAAATAAAGGAAGATCCGTCCCCAGTCCTACTGCTCCAGCCCTCAATGTATCGACAAACCTGTTCAGTCATTTTCCGGAGAGCTTTGGATTCGACTTTTTTGCCAGGAAGCCGTCATGAAAATTTTGGGGTTCGTCACTTTTCCACGGTAAAAAGGCTGTGGAGCCTACGGGATTCGAACCCGTGACCTCCTCAATGCCATTGAGGCGCTCTACCAACTGAGCTAAGACCCCAGAAAAGAACCTTAGATTGTAAGTTTCAGATTGGAGATTGCAACCTGCCAAAAAACGATCCGGGATCTGCATCAACGCTGATGCGATTCGACCGAGACCTCACGTCTGACCAATGTGACCGTAGAATATTTCCTGCGGGTCATACTTGCGCCGGATTGCCTGCAGTCGTTCCCAGACTCCGGGGGCAAGTGAAGCGGCGGCCCGCGTTGGCGATGCCAGCAGGTCAGTCTCTCCCATGTAGTGCCCGCGCGTGATTGGCTCCAGCGACTGGAGCGTCTCACGGTGCCACCGTTCGTTTGCTTCGTCATCGGCGGCGTTGTCCCAAACGCTGTAACAGCCGATGTAGAGCGGGGCGGCCAGCGAGTACGCCATCTCCCGGGCGGAGGGATCTATGGTTGGCGGCGGGGTCACAGCCACAAGGATTTCGGTCTTCAGCGATGGGGCTTGCACTAACCGGTCTCGCAGTCCACTCAGCACAGGGGTAGGATCGGCGTCCGACCAGATAATCCCTACGTCGTAGCGATGTCCCTCGGGGAAAACGGCCGCCTCGATGGCAAACAGGTCGTCGAAAGAGACCGGTGTGTTGACCTGCCGCACAAGCGCCTGGTCGAGCACCGGACAGGTGTCGAGCGGTGCGAGCGCCGCGGCCATTTCCGCTGCCGAGTCGCCATAGGCTAAAGGCCAGAGCGTGAGGTATCGTTGTGGGCGACCATTCAATTGGCGAGCAACGCTTGGAACCGGCAGCGCCAGCAGCAGGAGCTGCTCTACTGAACTCGGCAGTGAAGGTACTATTTCGGCTAACCACGGCACAATCGCTTCGATCAGCTCTAATGGGTACACGTAGATGGATTGCATGATCACCTTCGGTGCGGGATACAGCCGCAGGTGATAACGGAGGATCACCCCGGGGAAGCCTGGGCCGCCGCCGCGCGCAGCCCACAGCAGGTCCGTGTTGTGCTGTGCATCGGCTGTGATCAGCTCGCCCTCGGCGTTCACCAAATCGATTGCCAGAACGTTCGAGCAAGCGATTCCCCAACCGCCCTGGTTCCAGCCTTGTCCGCCAGCCAACAGATAGCCGCCAATAGCGACGGTTGGGCAATGTCCTGCCGGGAAAGCCAGCTCGTGTGGCGCCAGCGCCGCGACCAGCTCGATGTTCTTGATCGCCGGTTGAGCGGCAGCTGTTCGAGCCGCTACGTCCACTGTCACGCCGTTGAGCCGCGATAGATCGATCAGCATCCCGCCGTCACGCAACGATGTACCGATCCAGCTATGGCCGCCCGCCCGTACGGCGATACGCAGCCCGCGTGAGCGCGCGAGCTTAACCGCTTCAATCACGTCGGCATCAGACGTCACTGAAACTATGACGTCGGGAAACCGCCGAGGGATGCGATCGTTCCAGACCATGCGGCGTCGCGTCGCCTCATAGTTGGCGTCAGTCCGCCACACTGTCGGCATCTTGCAGACCTCAGTATGGGTGCCGATCCTTCTTGTTTTGCCAGGCCTCGCAGGCCTTCAAGGCGAATTCCCGTTCGAAATCGGGAAAGCACTTGATGGCTTTCCTCTCTTCCCACGGGAGTTTGAAATCGTTGTATTGAAACTCGTCGTCAAAGCCGATCTTACTGGTGTCCGACAGTCTGGTGCCGAAATACACCCGATCAATGCGCGCCCAATAAATGGCACTCATGCACATCGGACAGGGCGCGCCATTCACGTAAAGGTCGCAGCCTTTGAGCATCTGCGCGCGTTCGGGAACTGGATCGGGCGAGCCTTCGGGACGCGGAATCATCTTCAGATTTCCCTCATAATAATCCGAGCCGAGAAGGGCTTTGGAATTAATCCGGGCGCAGGCGTCCATGATGGCGGTCACCTCGGCGTGAAAAACCGGAATTCCGGTCAGAAGGACCCGGTTCTGGCCCCGGCCGATGATTTTGCCGTCTCTAACAATCACGGCTCCGAACGGTCCGCCCCATCCTTTCTCGACCGACTCGATAGCCAACCGGGTCGCCTCGTGGAGGAATTGTTTCTTATACTCGTCGCTTTCAATATCTGTTTTGCTCATGTGTTTGTGTTGGAATTACGCGAAGTGTGGCAGTCTTTTTTTTAACAATGCAAGCCTATTTTGGGTCCGTAGCTATTTGGTTGGCAGAAATCGCTGGCCTGATCAACCAGTCTAAAGAAGATTCCACAAGACGGCGACTTCGGCGGCGTATAAGAAGAAAATAACCGCAGTTCCCGCGAAGTTAATGGCGACTTTCGACGCTTCAGATTTTGGAAAGAGCCACCAACCGAGTGCCTTGATGAACAGCGGCATTGTCATCCATGTCGTCAGCGCGACGCTGATAGTATTGCCAACGAACATCGCGACCGAAGAATTCAAACTTGCAAGCCGGGGACTGAGAAATCGGGTTTCGAGCATCACAATGGGGAAAAGCCCCAGCAGCACCAGCATGGCGGCTTTCCAATTCGGCGGGCCCTGGCCTGTTTTCGGATCTGTTGGGAACCATCCTGGGAAGGACGTTTCCATTCGCTGCAAATGAGCATAATCGATCAGGGGCTCCGCCTCTCTGAGTAATGCAGCCCGCTCCGGAGACTTCAGCCATTTATCGAGATGCTCTGCGGTGTCGAAGCGCATCAGTGTTGTCCATCCCAACTCACCAGCAAGGGGAGGTTGTACATAGGAACCGCAGTAACCGGGAAATTTCGACTGTGCCTGCTGAATCTTTGTCTCCCACTCGCGGTAGGCAGCCTCCTTGCCTGCCTTCACTTTTGTGACGATTACTTCAATGACACCTTCGTCGGGTTCGGTTTCTTTTACTTCAATTTCGATAGAGGATTTTTCCGCGATCAGGGATTGCGCTTCTGCCAGCAGGTGGCGCCATGTTTCCGATTCTCGCCACGTATGGAGATGCCCGGTAGTAGCGAACCGAAGCATTACAGCCCACGAGGAGGCGTCTCCGCAGGGAGTGATTTCGGAATTCAAAAAACCTGTAAATCCGGCTGCGCGTGTGAGGACTTCTGCTTGCCAGGCAGCGAATTCGTTTTCAAAGCCGCTTCGGAGGTGGAATTTGGCTTGGAGGATTGCTGCGTTTGGCGATGACGAAGAACTATCCATGTCAGCGAAGCAACGGCACTAGAAGAGACAAATCACTCTTAAAGTCAATGCCCAAGCTGCATCGAGGCGCGGGTTCGTGCCGGGAGTGGGAATGTATGAAATCGCCGGCTCAAAATATGCCCCGTGAGTAACGTGCGCCTGATAGTAAGCCTGAAGCATCAACTCATTGCTGCGCGCAAAAATATTCGAATTTAAAGATGACCACGCCAGACCAACGCCAGCGGAATCCCTGGTCCGATTTGGAACCAAACCGAATTCTGTAACGCCAACACCGAAATATTTATCTATGGGAAGCGTATCCGAGTTATTGAGTCCAAATTGTACGAATCCGCTGATACCGCTATTGTCAATGGTAGGACGTGCGCGCCAGAATCGTTGCGAACCAAACAAATAAAAGCCGGATGCCCCATTCTCCGTGATGTCGTGTGGACCGCTAAGCAACCCGGTCTGCCGCCATCCGCCTACTCCGAATGATCCTGGCAGGCTAGCGACTTCCCATGCAGCGCCTGCTTCCCAGACATTAAAGTAATAACCATTAAAATGTGGACCAGTTAGCCCTGTCTGAACGCCGCGGGCGATGTTGCCATCGTAGATTCCATAGCAAAGATAGACGTTCTTTGCCGGAGCGAAGGTCGTTGTGATGCCGCAGGCGGAATTATAATAACCGGGCATGCTGCCGAGCAGCGTGGGATTGATGAAGACTGGCGTGTAAAGCAAGCCTGAAACCGCCGGAATCGCGAGATACTGATCCTGCGCCGGCACGGGCCGCAAAACATTATTGAAATCGTCTGTCGGCACGAGCTTACCGATTCGGAGGACAAGCTTGCTATCGAAAAGTTCCTGTCTCCACCAAAGCTGATAAAGCTCTGAACGATGAAGAGGCTTGGGGCCGGGCAGAGAATTGTAACCTTGCACGCTGCCCGCTTGTTCATTGGTTGGCTGACCATCGAACTGCAGAAACTCGACGCCTAGACGACCGCCTTTCCAGCCAAAGAGTTTTTCTGCGTCGAGGTTGGTGCCAATTATAAGCAAACTATTAAAACTCCATTTGCCCGGCTCGGCGCCACCGGAAAGAAGACCATTTGTGTCACCAACCCAAACCCCGCCCAGAAAAACTCCTGTATCTCGAGGCAAATCCAAAACGCTCTCTACGGTTTGAGCCAGCTCCCCCGTGCCCGTGCGAATATCAACTGCGCCGGGATTTGAACTAATGCCCTCAGCGTTAATATTCGCATTCCTCTTTTCCGCGTCAGATTGCTCGTCGGCAAAAAGAACATTTTGTGCGATTACAAAACCAAACGTCCCGATCAGAAACGCGAGATAAATGTTCCGTGTTTTAGCGTTCAAAATGATTGCAGATGGAACTCATTCGTCGCGTTGCCGACGAGCAAATAATTTGTGGAATGCCTGAATAGCTTTTAAAGCGTTTCAGTCGAAGCTTGCAACAAAAGGGCGTTTATGATGTTTAATCAGCAGAGGAACTTAATGAAGCTATCGGGATTGGCGGCTCTTTGTTCGGTCGTGGTACTGGCATTGGGAGTTTGCACTAGCACAGGACAAACAACCGCACCTGCCCCCCAGAACGCTGCTCGTGTCGCACCGAGTAATGGTGTTCGAGGGAGCAACGTCCGTCCCAACAATTCAAATTTGCCGTATGTTCCGCGCGGGCCGGCAAACATTGGCCAGCGCCCAATCGGTACGCTCCCAGCTCAAGTCCAAAGTCAGTCGCAAACCAATCTTCGGCCGAATTATCCACCGCTCACCCGCCAATTGAGTCCCAGGCTGGCGGCACTGAGGATTCAACAGCACACGCTAACCGACAATGTGCAACCAACCGGCAACCTGTTGCCACGAAGCGGAATTGTGCAAACTTCGCTATCGATACCCGACGATCAGCGCGTGGTCAGAACTGACGATCTAAAGCCTACCAATCACGTACTGATGAAGCGAGAGATTTCGGAAGGCTTGGAGACAATCGACCCCCTACGCGGGGCACGAAATGGCGATGCACAACCGATCGTCGGTGATTCGGCGAATCGTGATTCCAAGCAGCACAAGGCCAAGAGGGATCGCCAAACCGGAAGGAATCGGTTCAGCTATTCCGATGCGCTCGGTCGTAATTGGCACGGATGGCATAATCGCGATTGGTGGCGGGAGCGTTGTAACAACATCGTTTTGGTCACCGGCGGATATTATTTGCTGGACGCGAGCTATTGGTACCCAGCTTACGGTTATGATCCGCTTAACAGCTATTACGATTACGATGGGCCAATTTACACCTATGGCAATCTGCTGCCCGACCAGGTGATCGCGAACGTTCAAGGCGCTTTGCAAAACGCAGGTTATTACTTCGGGCTAGTAACTGGGTCCCTAAGCGTGGAAACGCGAGCGGCCCTTGCAAACTTCCAGCGTGACCAGGGACTGATCGTTACTGGGGCAATTGACGAGCCGACTGTCGAGACGTTGGGATTGTACTAGGTATCGCACCTGTCGCGCGCGAAGTCAGGATTCGCTTGATCAAGCTGAGTGCGGCGTTCTAAGAAATCGTCCATGAGCGATTTGACTCGGGCAGGTTTTATCGGAACGGCGCGAAAAATTTGCGACGGTCGCATACCACCGTTACAGGAAGAGCTGCCAGCTGACTTTGGAGCCATGCAAAAGTTGATCGAATGCGTGCCGAATTTTTCGGAAGGCCGCGATCAAAACATTATTCGGCAGATCAGCGATGCGATTGAATCGGTAGATGGTGTTTCGCTGTTGGATGTTGATCCTGGCGCGAGCACCAACCGCACCGTGGCCACGTTCGTCGGCAGCCCTGATGCAGCGGTGGAAGCGGCGTTTCGCGCGATTAAGAAAGCGGCGGAGTTAATCGATATGCGTAAACAGAAGGGGGCACACCCGCGCATGGGCGCGACCGACGTTTGTCCGTTCATTCCCGTCAGCAACGTGAGCTGGGAGGAAGCCATCACATGTGCAAATCGTCTGGGAAAACGTGTTGGCGATGAATTGAAAATACCTGTCTATCTCTACGACAAAGCAGCGAAAGATAAATCGCGGTCAAATTTGTCCGTGATTCGCGCAGGCGAATACGAAGGATTCTTCGAGAAAATCAAACAACCCGAATGGAAACCAGATTTTGGGCCCGACCTATTCAACGAAAAATCAGGGGCAACTGTAATCGGTGTTCGCGATTTTCTTGTCGCTTACAACGTGAATCTGAACACGAAATCAGTGCGGCGCGCAAACTCGGTTGCGTTTGATGTGCGAGAGCAGGGTAGGATAAAGACCGAAGATGGAACGCCATCGGGAAAACCAGTGCTGGGTTCGAATGGCGAACCGATCCGGATTCCCGGGATGTTGAAGCACGTCAAGGCAATTGGTTGGTTTGTGAAGGAATACGGGATTGCGCAAGTCTCAATGAACCTGACTAATATCGAAGAAACGGCGTTACACGCGGCGTTCGATGCATGTTGCGAATCGGCAGCCAGGCGTGGTCTGCGCGTGACCGGTTCGGAGATTGTAGGCATGGTCCCGAAGAAATGTCTCGTTGATGCAGGGCGATATTTCTTGCGCAAGCAAAAATGGTCGGAAGGCGTGTCCGATGAAGAATTGATCGACATCGCCATTCGCTCAATGGGCTTGAGCGAACTGAAACCTTTCGATCCCAAAGAAAAGGTGATTGAATTCAAAATCGAATCTGCTGAGCCCAAGAGATCCCTGACCAAGATGGATCTGCGCGAATTTTGCAACGAAACCCTCAGCGATTCACCTGCGCCCGGCGGCGGTTCTGTCGCAGCATTAATGGGCGCGCTAGGCGCCTCGTTGGGAGGAATGGTTGCGAACCTATCCGCAGGAAAACGCGCCTGGGATGACAAGCTCGAATACTTCAGCAATTGGGCGGTGAAAGCGCAACAACTCAAAGATAAATTGCTGTCACTGGTGGATGAAGATACTGCGGCATTCAACAAGGTAATGGATGCATTCGCACTGCCCAAAGAGTCGGCTGAAGAGAAAGCTGCGCGCGCGGATGGGATTGAGCGTGCAACTAAATACGCTGCCGAAGTTCCGTTGAAGGTCATGGAGACGGCGTCGAAATCTTATGAATTGCTCGCTGAAATGGCCGAAACAGGAAATCCAGCCTCGGTTTCTGATGTCGGTGTTGGCGCGTTGGCCACTCGTGCGTGCATCGAAGGTGCGGCGCTGAACGTGCGAATCAATCTCGCACAGCTGAACGACGAAAAATTCAAGGCAGAACTTGCCAACAGTGTGCGAAAGGTCAGCGCGCATTCGGAGACGCAGTTCAAACGGATCAGCCAGCTTGTGGAAAGCAAGCTTGGGTAGGGCGCGACCAGGCGAGCCGTCAACTTCGCCTCGGAACATTTGCGGCGATCGCAGACCGCCGCTACAGGAGAGGCGAATTATGCGTTCGTTAGCCGTTCTTCAGGCGTCGCAACTCGTCACGTTAAACGGTCCGAAGCGGTCACGCGCGGGACGCGAACTGTCCGAATTGGCAATCATTCCCGCTGGTGGAATGCTGATTCGCGACGGAAGGATCGACATCGTTGGGCCCAGTGCTGAGATAGAGAAAAGGTCAGGCGATGCGGAAGTTATCGATGCTCGCGGGAAAGTGGTCCTCCCCGGTTTTGTCGATGCGCACACACACTTGGTTTTTGCCGGGGACCGGCTGGACGATTTCGAGCGCCGCGCGCGTGGCGCCACGTATGAGCAGATCGCGAAAGCCGGGGGCGGAATTCGGTCAACCGTTGAAAAGACGCGAGCAGCGAGTGAAGCCGATCTTCTTGTGCAAGCAAAAAAGCATGCAGACTGGTTCCTGCGCTGCGGAACGACAACTGTGGAGTCCAAATCGGGCTACGGTTTGAGCGTCGAAGATGAACTGAAGATCCTGCGCGTGATGAGGCGTCTTAATCAGGAGACGCCGCTGGAAATTGTCCCGACGTTCCTCGGCGCACACGCAATACCGCGCAAAATGCGCGCGGATGAATACGTCGATCTCGTCGTTAACGAGATGCTGTCGCGAGTGACCTCGGACGGTCTTGCCGAGTTTTGCGACGTATTTTGCGAGAGCGGCTATTTCGATATCGAACAATCGAGGCGGATTCTTAGCGCGGCGAAAAAGCTTGGGTTGAAACTGCGAATTCATGCTGATCAGCTCAGTAATTCAGGCGCGGCACAATTGGCGGGCGAATTGAAAGCAACAACGGGAGATCACCTGGAAAAAACCGACGCACAAGGAATCGCGGCATTGAAATCTGGGGGCGTGCAACCGGTACTGTTACCCGGCTCAGTCTATGCGCTTGGATCGATGCATTATCCGCGGGCGCGAGAAATGATCGAGGCGGGTCTCGCGGTCGTAATTGCGACTGATTTCAATCCCGGCTCGTCGCCGACGCCGAGCATGCCAATGATTTTGTCGCTTGCGTGCACACAAATGAAGATGTCGCCGGCAGAGGCTGTCTCGGCATCGACGATCAATCCGGCATATTCGTTAGGCCGCGGCGATCAGATTGGCTCGCTCGAATCCGGTAAACTGGCGAACTTCTCAATATTCGATTGCGAGGACTACCGGGAGCTTGCGTATTGGTTCGGAGTTCAGCAAACGCACTCGGTTTACGTCAAAGGCAGGAGAGCCCACTAAACACACGAAAGAATCTAGAAAAATGGATGAAGAATTGCTGAAGCTCGAAGCGGAATTTGCGGAGGCGATCATCAAAAATGATCCGGGAGCGATCGAGCGACTTGTCGCCGATGAGTGGATCATCATCAATGCCGATGGAGGAATCATTGATAAGGAGCGTTTTCTTGAAGTGATCAAGTCAGGCACTCTCACTCACGAAATCATGGAGTCCGATAACATGCGGGTGCGTGTCTACGGGGACAGCGCAGTGGTGACCGCGTTAACTCGCACGAAAGGGAAATTTATGGGGCAAGAGTTCGGCACGCACGAGCGTGCCACAGATTTCTTTGTGAGGCTCAATGGACAATGGCGATGCGTCCTGACGCAGCTCACTCGATTTACGAAGCCTGACACTCGCGGGGCACCTTGAGCTCGCACCATTGGTTCGTTTTGCGGCGCCTGCAGAGCGCCGCTACAGTGAGTTTATGAAGGTCGAAGTGGAAAAGCAGCCGGGGTCCGTCTCTACGTTGCAAATTGAAGTGCCCCCGGAGGAAGTGTCCAAAGAATGGGATGCGATCGCCAACAGCTTCGCGCGTTTCGCCAAAATTCCGGGTTACCGGCCAGGTAAAGCGCCGCGCGCGGTCATTGAGAAGAGATTTCGGAAGGAAATTCAGGATGAATTAACCAAGAAGCTCGTTTCCAGGAGTTACCATGAAGCCATCGAGCAAGAACAGTTGAGGGTTGCTTCGCTGGCCAATATCGAAGACATCCAGCTTGGCGAGGACAAGTCGATACGGTTCCGCGCAACGGTTGTTACTGCTCCGGAATTTGAATTGCCCGAATACAAGAACATTTCAGTGCAGTTGCCGGACACGAATGTTTCCGCGTCGGAGGTCGATGTTGCAATCGAGCGCCTGCGCGATCAAACGGCCGATTTCGTCGATGTTCCCGAGCGGGGACTAGAGATTGGCGACTTTGCCGTCATCGACTTTGAGGGATCCAGCGATGGCACGCCACTTAGTGAAATCGCGCCCCAGGCGAGCAAGAATCTTCACGGCGGAAAAAAATTCTGGTTGCACCTCGCGTCCGACAATTTCCTGCCGAGATTTTGCGAACAAATGATAGGGCAAAAGCCGGGCGAGACGCGCACCGTGACCGTCGATTTCGAGGCGGATTTTCCGGTGAAGGAACTGGCAGGAAAACAGGCAAATTACAATGTCACTGTCCGTGAGATTAAGCAGAAAGTATTGCCGGCTTTGGATGATGCGTTTGCGGCCAAATTGATTCCTGCAAAGACGCTTGCCGATCTGCGCCAAGTCATCGAACACGATCTTGCGCATGAAAAGAAGCATGAATGCGAGCGAGCGAAAGAAGGGCAGGCCGTGAAATATCTGCACGAACGGATTCAATTCGAGTTGCCGCCTGCTTTACTGAAAAGTGAAACGCGTCGAATTTTGGCAGACCTGGTGCAACGAAACCGGGAACGCGGTGTTCCTGATGAGATGTTAAAGGACAAGGAGAAGGAGCTCATCGAAACTGCCGCAGGGCTTGCGGCTCACCGGTTGAAGACCAACTTCATTCTGCATCGCATTGCAGAGCGCGAAAAGATCCAGGTTTCGCGGGACGACATCAACGCGCGGCTTCGTGAGGAAGCGGCGCGATATAATGTTCCCATGGAAAAAATGCGCAAGGAACTGCAGGAACACGATGGTCCGGACGCGTTCGCGGAACAGATACTGCTGGCTAAGACTCTTGATTTCCTTAAGGCGAATGTTAGCGTCGAGGCAGCGCAAGAACCCGCTGTTAAAGAAGAAAAATCATGAGTGTATCGAACGAAAATCTTTCCCAGGTGCTGATACCAATGGTTGTGGAGCAGACTGGCCGGGGCGAGCGCAGCTACGACATTTATTCGCGACTACTCAAGGATCGCATCGTTTTCATCGGAACGCCGATGGACGATCACATTGCTAATCTTGTCATTGCGCAGTTGCTGTTTTTGCAAATGGAGGATTCGAAGAAGGACATCAATATCTATATCAATTCGCCTGGTGGCTCAGTAACTGCCGGCCTTGCGGTTTATGATACGATGCAGTTTCTCACGTGCGATGTGACTACCTATTGCCTCGGAATGGCCGCGAGCATGGCTGCGGTCCTGCTCTGTGCGGGAACAAAGGGTAAGCGTTTCGCGCTCCCAAATTCCGATATCATGATCCATCAGGTTTCCGGAGGCGCACAGGGCGCGGCGAGCGACGTGGAGCGTCAAGTCGATTACATGTTCAAGCTGAAAAAGCGCCTCATCAAAATCATCGCACAGCACACGGGTAAATCCGAGGAACAAGTTCGGATCGATTCGGATCGCGATTACTACATGTCCGCCCAGGAAGCGAAAGCGTACGGTTTGGTGGACGAAGTGATCAAGTCTCGCAAGCAGGTGAAGCTGCTCGATGGCGCGACTCCTCCTTCCGGCGATCGGTCGGTAGAAGTGGCTGAAACCGCTTTGCCGCGCAAACTCGGCGGATAAGAGAGCTTCTCAAAAATATGGCCCGCGCTTCCAACCTCACTATGTGCTCGTTTTGTGGCAAGAGCCATGCGGAGGTTCGTAAATTGATCGCCGGACCAGGCGTCTATATCTGCGATAGTTGTATAAACGTTTGCAAAAGCATCCTCGATAAGGAACTCAACGAGGATGCCCGGCGTCAGTCCTCCAATATTCGTGTGCCCAAGCCGGCGGAAATCCGCCGCGCCCTTGATCAGTATGTCATCGGCCAGGAGACCGCGAAGAAAACGTTATCAGTGGCCGTCCACAACCACTACAAGCGGGTATTGCAAGCTTCGCCACCCGCTGATGCTTCCGCTGCGTTTCAGCCGGATCCCTTTGCTGATGTTGAGATTGAGAAAAGCAACATTTTATTAATCGGCCCAACCGGCTCTGGCAAAACGTTGCTAGCCAAAACCCTCGCGCGGATTCTCGATGTACCGTTTTGCATCGCCGACGCGACGACGCTGACCGAAGCAGGCTATGTTGGCGAGGACGTGGAAAACATTATTCTGCGGCTCCTGCAAAATGCAGATTACGATGTGAAACGAGCGGAGATCGGGATCGTATACATCGACGAGATCGACAAGATCGGCCGAAAAACCGACAACGTGAGCATTACTCGCGATGTCTCCGGCGAAGGAGTGCAGCAAGCTCTGTTGAAGATCCTGGAAGGCAGCACCTGCAATGTTCCGCCACAGGGTGGACGCAAACATCCGCATCAGGAGTACATCCAGGTTAATACCGAGAAAATTCTGTTCATTTGCGGCGGCGCATTCATCGGTCTCGATAAAATTATTCAAAAACGCATTGGCCAAAAAGTGATGGGATTCGGCAGCCCCACACTGGAAGTGGAGGAGGCGTTGCGAAAGGAAGCTGTCCGCCACGTTGAGCCCGAAGACTTGCTCGCTTTCGGAATGATTCCGGAATTCATCGGACGGCTACCCGTCGTCAGCTCACTCAGCGCGCTAACTGAGGACGAAATGGTAGCGATTTTGACCGAGACAAAAAACGCCATGGTCAAACAGTACACGAAGCTTTTCTCAATGGAGGGTGTGCGTTTAGCAGTCACCAAGGATGCGTTGCGCGCGTTGGCGGCACAGGCAGTCACGAAGGGAACGGGCGCGCGCGCGTTGCGTTCCATGCTCGAGCGGATCATGCTCGATATCATGTACGAGGTGCCGAGTCGCGAAGATATCGCCGAGGTCACCATCAATCGGGCGGTAGTGGAAGGCAAAAAGCTCCCGCTCATTCGCAAGAAGCAGGATAAGACGGCGGCCTGACGGCTTTCGGCCAGAGTTAAAAGTTAAGAGGGTTACAAAGTTAAAAACGGTAAAGCTCTTCCGTTGTAACATTGTAACTTTTTAACGTCTCACCTTTTGGTCATGCGCGTCATCCTTCTCAACACCGGCACGGAGCTTTTGCTTGGAGACGTGCAGGATGCGCATCTTGCGTTCATTGCACGCGAGATTCTTCCCTTGGGTTTGCGCATCGAGGAACGGCGTACGATTGGCGACACTGAGGCGATTCGCCACACGTTAACCGGAGTATTTCCAGGCTGTGAAATTCTTTTTGTGACTGGCGGCCTCGGTCCAACCAGCGATGACGTAACACGCGAGATGGTTGCGGATCTATTAGGGTTGGAGCTCCAAAAGTCTTCGGAGTTGCTGGCTTCGCTTCGGCAAAGACTCCAAGTCCGTGGAATCAAATGGACTTCTGGAATCGCGCGTCAGGCGGACGTTCCCGCAGGCGCAGAGGTCCTGCCGAACCAGAACGGCAGCGCGCCCGGTCTTTATTTGCGGGCGAATATCAATCCCCAGATCCACTCTCCGCATCTTTTTCTATTGCCTGGGCCTCCTCGCGAGCTCCAGCCGATGTTTCAGGCTTTTGTGATTCCGATTCTGCGCTTAATCGTCCCAGCTTCGGTTTTGATCGAGCGGCGCCTCTACAAGATTGCCGATAAGGGCGAGTCGCTGGTCGAGGAAGTGATCGGCGACCGCGTGCTTGCAGTCCCGGGAATCGAGCTGGGGTACTGCGCGCGTCCGGGCGAAGTCGATGTGCGCATTGTCGGGAAAGCAAACGCCATCGAACAGGCAGACGCGATTATCAAATCGACCCTTGGACGCTCGGTGTTTTCTGCCACGGACGAAACTCTGGAGGAAGTGGTTGTAAAACTTTTGGTGCAGCGCAACCAAACGGTCGCGGTTGCAGAATCCTGCACAGGAGGGTTGCTTGCCAATCGCGTCACAAACGTGCCTGGCGCATCGGCCGTTTTTCCAGCCGGTTATGTTTGTTACGCGAACCAGGCAAAGATCGACATGCTGGATGTCGACCCGCAACTGATCGAGAAGCACGGGGCCGTGAGCGAGCAAGTCGCGCGTGCGCTGGCCGAACATGCACGTGTGTGTGCAAGATCGGATTATGCACTCGCTACGACCGGCGTTGCCGGCCCGAGCGGTGGTTCGCCGGAGAAGCCTGTCGGAACGGTTTATGTTGCTCTCGCCGAATCGGGCAAAACGATTGCGAAGAAATTTTTTTTTCCAACTGACCGTGAGACTTTTAAGCAAATTGTTACGCAGACTGCGTTAGAATTGCTACGGCGGAGAGTAATCGTCGGCATGTAGCGGCCTTGCGCTGCAGTCTCTGTCATTCCTGCCGAAGTGGAGGAATCTCGTACTTACTTCGGTTGGTGCACAATCATGCCAATTCCAGATATCTCGACTTCGCTCGACATGACAAACGTCTAAAAGTCGCCCACATCTACAGACGTGCCAACTTTGGCGTAGTCGTAAAGCAATTTTGCCCCATCGACGGATTCGCGGATGCAGCCATGTGAGGCGGGGTAGCCGGGCAAAATTCCGATGTGCATCCCGACACCTTCGCTGGTCAGGCGAAGGAACCATTTCATGGCCGCGCCGGCAAAGTGCGTGCCGCTCGGCGCCGAATCGCTGCGCGCGCTAACCCCGGCACGTACTGTGCGGCCGGAACTGTCCACGAAGTCGCCGTAAAGACTGGAATGATGATTGGGGTCCTTTTCCATGACGGTGAAATGCCCGTGTGGCGTTTCATGCCCGCGTCTGCCAGACGAGACCGGGCCATCGGCCACGACCTGGTCCCCGATCATAAGGTAAGCCCGCTGCTTTGGGATCGAGACGACGATGCGCGTATTGTCTTGCGTTGCCTGTTTCAGTAACGATTGATTTACTTTCAACGGTACCTGTCTCCGAATTAAATCGGACGCTTTGCGCATTGGCGGCGGCGGAGTCGGACTCGGCTGTCGTGGCTTCGGTCCCAAGTGGAATTGACCGCTCGCAGAAGAGACCATCACGGCCAGCAAAACCAACCGAATCAACGTCGAAAGTCGCATAAAATCAGCTGCCATTGTAGCTGTTTACGCGCCGAATCCAACCCGATAACCATCTCGCTTCGTGTCGGTCGGCCGGAGAGTTTTGGACCCGTTGAGTCAGCACTGCTCTGGCCGCGCGCGCGAATTCATCAACCGCGCCGGAGTCAGAAGTGCCATGCATCGCTTCCAGGACTTGAAGCAGACCCCAGCCCCGGCCTTGATAGCGCTCCGTGTGCAGGACGCCTTCTCCCTTGAAATTTACGTAATCGACGAGGGCGTAACATCCTTGTGAGGTTCTCGTCAGACGTTCGAATTGTTCCTGAACATTGGCTCGATCGGAAGGCGCTGCTTCGGCCAGCATTTTCGGCAGCGCGCTTTCTGACCGGGCGATAAGAAATTCCGCCTGCAGATCGATCGTATCCGCGAGGAAGCTACGTAATTGATTCATTTCCGTTGAATGTTGAGCTCGAAGAAATTCCGTACGCGAGTTCCAAGGGCATGGCTTTTCGCCTATTCCCAGGAGCAGCGCTGGCAGCTTCGCGCCGCGCTTTGAGATAAAGCTCACGAGCTTGGGAAAACTTTCCTCGAACGGTCCGCGGCGGCCGTTCGGGTACCAGATGAAGTGACCGATACCGAGTGACGCGAAATCTTCGCCTGCGTTCCACGAAGTGAGGCCGGCGATCGTTCCGTTACATTCATTTTGCCAGATTTTTTTTCCGATTTTTAGGACGTCAACATGCGAGAGAGTAGTTGCCTGGAGCGGCTTTGGCAGAAGGGCAATGAGCGCGGCAAAAACCAACGCGGCCGACGAGTAGCAGCACTCGGATCGTGATCGCCGCTCTGTTCTTGACGGGCGGCGTTTATCTATTAGCGTCCCAGTTTCCGCGGCGACCAATTTAACTGAATCCTCGCGAAGAACACCTTTTATGAAACAACTTATCGTCATTTTCAGCGCATCCTTACTTGCATTGCCTTTGTTTGGGCAAGACAAATCGACACAGCTCAAGGACCAGAAAGACAAAGTCAGCTATAGCATCGGTCTGCAGATCGGATTCAACCTCAGTCGGCAAAAAGTGGATATTAGTCCCGATGTGCTCTCTGCCGGCATTAAAGACGCCCTCGCCGGTAAACCACAACTGAACCCTGATCAAATCAAGGAAGTCATGACAACGTTTGAAAAAGATATGGAACAAAAACAGAAAGAATCAGGGGAGAAAAATAAGACAGAAGGCGCAAAATTTCTGGAGGAAAACAAAAAGAAAGATGGTGTGAAAACAACTGCAAGCGGGTTGCAGTACAAAGCCCTCAAAGAGGGAAGCGGAGCGCAACCGAAGGCGACCGACACGGTCACGGTCAATTATCGCGGAACTCTGATCAATGGAACTGAGTTCGATAGTTCATACAAGCGCGGGCAACCAGCGACTTTTCCAGTTAATGGCGTCATCAAGGGATGGACAGAGGCGCTTCAGCTGATGAAAGTGGGATCCAAATATCAATTGTTTATCCCGTCGAACCTTGCCTACGGCGAAAGGGCCGTCAGTCCGGATCTCGGCTCTAATGCGACTCTGATTTTTGAAGTGGAACTGCTGGATGCGAAGCCCGCTCCGACACCTGCGGCTCCGGGTGCGGCTGCGCCGAAAGGTGCTCCCAGCCCAGCGACCTCACCGTCGCCAAAGAAATAGAGGAGGGCTCTCGGAGCTTCTCAGAATCGCCTCAGTCTTTCGGGGCTGGGCGCGTGATACAGCGGCTCTGTTAGTGTGGGATCAGGTCGCCGCCGCCGGTTCCCATTCGAATCGAGGTGCATCGCCCCATAGGTCTTCCAAGCTATAAAAAGATCGTTTGTCGCGATGAAAGACGTGGACAACGACTTGCAGATAATCGAGCACGACCCACTGACTGACCGGAAACCCGTCAATTGCCACGGGTCGAATAGAATGGTCCTCTCGCAAACGCGTTTCAATTTCGTTTGCGATTGCTTTTAGCTGCGGCTCAGACGTAGCCGAGCAAACCACGAAAAAATCCGTGAACGTCGAGATCGCGCGCAAGTCGAGGACGACAATCTCTTCCGCCTTTTTATTTGAGGCGAGCTCCGCGCAGGTTCTAGCTAAATTTTCCGGCGTGATTTCCGTTGCTCCAGGTAAAGTTTTTTGCGGCGAATGATTTCTTCCACTCCCGACGGTACGAAATATCGAATCGACCGACCAGTGGCAACTCTCTTTCTGATTTCAGTTGCTGAAATGTCGATTTTCCGTCGGATAACCGGGTAGTCGTGATGCGGTTGTTGGCCACTGCGATCAAGAACAACAAAACGAACCATTTTTTCCAAATCAGCAAAACGACGCCATTTTGTGAGCTTGTCCACGTTATCTTCGCCGATCAGGCAGTAGATCGTTGCATCAGCTTTACGCTGCCGAATCTGCTCGACCGTATCGATGGTGTAGGAAGGCGATGGACGTCGCAACTCGCAATCATCCACTGCAAATCCGGGTTCATTCTCAATAGCGGCTTGTATCATCAACAACCGTATTTCGTCTTTGGCAATGGGCGCGGTCTTTCTGAGCGGCGACACCCGAGCGGGAATAAAGATCACTTCCTCAGCGCCAAGTCTCTCGAGGGCTTCGCGCGCAACGATAAGATGGCCGTGATGAATCGGATCAAAGGTGCCGCCATAAATTGCGATCTTTTTCAACGCTCAATGCTTAATGTTCAACGCTCAACATTCAACTGAAAGCGTCTTTTATAATTGGCCGTTGGACGTTGAATGTTGAGCGTTGGGCGTTACTCTTTGCCGCCCATGAAAGCGGATTCACTCGGCCAGCTGATCATGACCGGTGTGCCCAGCAAGGAATTGGATGGGAAAACCGCGAGGTTATACCGGAAAGTGAAACCGGGCGCCTTTATTTTGTTTGGCCGCAACATCGAAAGCGCGCCGCAGTTGAGAAAACTGATGGATGATTTGCGCGATTTAAGTGAGATCGAGCCCATCATTACTATTGATCAGGAAGGGGGCCGCGTATCGCGTCTCCGATTGATCGGCAATGAACCGCCGAATGCGCAGCAACTCCGCGATAAGAATGACATAGATCTCATCCGGCGTCATGGCGACATCACGGGGCGGTTGCTCCGCCTCTTCGGTTTCAATTTAGACTTGTGTCCGGTCCTGGACATTTCGTTCGATGACAACGCAGACAATTCTCTGCGCGGCCGCTGTTACGGGAAAACAGTCGAACAGGTTGTTTACAACGCTGGCGCGTTCAATAGCGCGTTGAGAGGGCAGGGGATCGCAAGCTGCGGCAAACATTTCCCGGGTTACTCCGCCGCGAGTTCAGACGCACACTACGAATTGCCGCGGATCGATCGCACCCGTGAGCAACTGGATCAGAACGAACTGGCTGTATTTCGGGAAGTCATCCACGATGTAGACAGCATGATGATCTGTCACGGCTGGTATCCCTGCTTTGAACCGGAAAAGACGCCTGCTACTTTATCGCGTCGGATCGTAACCGATTTGTTGCGCAGCGAATTCGGTTTCAATGGCCTGATCATGACTGACGATCTCGACATGGGCGC
Organism: Candidatus Dormiibacterota bacterium; assembly: GCA_035472675.1. Lineage (GTDB taxonomy): Bacteria > Verrucomicrobiota > Verrucomicrobiia > Chthoniobacterales > UBA10450 > Udaeobacter. Next base: position 5,328 of record DATIOX010000118.1, on the reverse strand, counting down.
AATCCTTACCGGCTATCAGCTCGAAGACACGATTCGACTGGCCATTGCGGCAGGGAACGACGTGGCGATGATTTGCCATCGCATTCCCGAGGTTGAGAACGTCCAACGAATCCTCGCTACGTTGCCGCAAGATCAAATCAATCGCGCTTTGCAAAATGTGGCGCGATTCAAAGAAAGACTTACACCACCTGGCGAATTTTCCGAAGCTGCCTTTCGCAAGATTGATGACGAGATCTGGGACCTGCGTGTCGCGGTCCTGGGCGAAGGACGTGCCGGGCAGACGACTTCTCAAAGCGTTCAACGTTCGCCTGTAGAGATGTTCTGATCTGCGGAGCGCATTTCCCGCGCGTGGGGCGGCATGCATCTTGACCCCTCTGCCGACTCAAGACTATTCTCCGCTTTCTGTGCGCGTCGAACTTACCATCCGCGGAATAATTATAGGTGTCATCATCACGTTGGTATTGACCGCGGCCAATGTGTACTGCGGTCTCAAGGCCGGTCTCACTTTTTCCACATCGATCCCAGCGGCGGTGATTTCGATGGCGATCCTGCGGAGTTTCCGCGATGCGACCGTTCAGGAAAACAACATTGTGCAGACGATTGCCTCGGCGGCGGGCACGCTGTCGTCAATTATCTTCGTGCTGCCGGGTCTGATTATGATCGGCTGGTGGACCGGTTTTCCATTCTGGATCTCTTTCGCAATCTGCGCACTGGGCGGCATTCTGGGCGTGATGTACTCAATCCCGCTGCGTCGTGCCTTAGTGACTGGCTCGGACCTGCCGTACCCCGAGGGCGTTGCCTGCGCCGAAGTGCTGAAGGTCGGCAGTGGAGGCGATGCCAAGAACGCTTCGGACATCGAACATGGACGTGCAGGTCTGTTGGCCGTGTTATGGGGATCGATCGTTGCAGCTGTGTTTGCAGTCATCGTGGCCACGCAAATGTTCGCCGCCGACTTCGCGCAGACCTTCCGAATCGGCCGCAAGGGTGCCGTGAGCGGGTTTGATTTCTCGTTGTCCTTCTTGCTGCTCGCGATCGGGCACTTGGTTGGTCTCTCAGTTGGCATTGCGATGCTCATAGGCGCAGTGATCGGCTGGGGCTGGGGAGTGCCGCACTACTCTGCTCTCGCGCAGGATGTGACGACGGCCGCCGGCGCACTGGCACAAAGTACCTGGAGCCATAAAGTGCGTTTCGTCGGCGCCGGTGCGATCGGCGTGTCGGCGATCTGGACATTACTAAAACTGATAAAGCCGGTTGCGAGTGGTCTCGCGAGCGCGATGGCTGCTTCGCGCGCGCGTAAGGCTGGCAAGACCGACACGCTGCCAATTACCGAGCGCGACATCCCAATCGGTATCGTCGGTCTCGTCACGTTGGTGTGCATGCTGCCAATTGGCTGGCTCCTCGCTTATTTCGGCAATGAGAGCGGCCTCGGCGCGCATGTGGCGACGCTCACTATCGGCGGCGTGGCGTACGTCGTGTTGATGAGCTTCTTTGTCTCGGCGGTCTGCGGATACATGGCGGGTCTGATTGGTTCTTCCAACAGCCCGCTGTCGGGCATTGGAATTCTGGTGGTGATTGGCGCCGCGTTGCTGCTCGTGCTCGGCGTGAAACCGTACGTGTCGCCGGACTCGGGCAAAGCGTTGATGGCATTCGCGCTTTTCACTACCGCCGTGATCTTCAACGTTGCTGCAATCGCGAACAATAATTTGCAGGACCTCAAGACCGGCCAATTGGTCGATGCGACCCCGTGGAAACAGCAGGTGGCGCTCGTGATCGGTGTCATCGCGGGCGCTCTTGTAATTCCGCCGGTGCTTGATCTGATGAATCATGCTTATGGCTTCATGGGCGCGCCTGGCGCCGAGCTGCGTCCGAATCCACTGCCAGCGCCTCAGGCCGGACTAATCTCGTCGCTGGCGCAAGGCGTCATCGCCGCTGATATCGATTGGAGTCTGATTCGGACCGGTGGACTTATCGGCGTTTTCATTATTCTGCTGGATGAAATCCTCGCACGCACAACACGGCATATGCGCGTGCCCCCGTTAGCCGTGGGCCTGGGAATTTATCTGCCCACGCAGAGTACACTAATGGTCGTGGTCGGCGCGGTGGTTGGATGGTTTTTCGACAAGCGAGCCAACAGCAGCCCGCGACCGGAAGCGACGAAGCAGCTGGGCGTACTACTCGCGTCGGGTTTGATCGTCGGCGAGAGCGTGATCCTCGTCGTGATCTCTGCAATCGTCGCGTTCTCCGGCGTAGCCGCGCCGCTGGCGTTGGTCGGTCCGGGCTTTGAAACCGCCGGCAAAATCATCGGCGGTGTTGCCTTCGTAGTCATCGCGGCGCTCCTGTATCGTTGGATCTGGCGGTTGGCGACGACAAATAGTGCAGCACGATGTTGATTGCGAGTATGAGCGCGGATGCGAAGAAGAGCTGGAATTGGTTCCTGTGGATCGGGTTTCTTTTCGCGCTGGCTGGTTTTTTCAGTTACACGTTCTTCGCGCAATTCCCAATCACCCGTGATTTTCCATGGGCGAATCTTTTGTTGTTTGCTGTAGGTGGAATTCTGCTTGTGCTGGGTCTGTTTCGAGCATTTGGCAAACCGCGGATTTACCGCGGCAAAATCTTGGGACCGGTTTTAGCCACACTGGGGATATTTATGTTCGTTTTTTTTTCCTATGTGTTCTTCTATGTGCTGCGGCAGGTCCCGCCTTCGACCGGAGCGCCGCGAGTCGGACAAAAGGCGCCTGAGTTCACGTTGTCGGATCAAGATGGGAAGGACGTGTCTCTTCGTGATCTCACCAGTAGATCGAAAGCTGTCGCACTGATTTTTTATCGCGGTTTTTGGTGACCATTATGTAACTCCGAGTTGCGGAGTTTTCAGCGGCGGCTTCAAGAGCTTGAATCGCGCGGGATTCAAGTCGTCGCGATTAGCGTGGACACGCCGGATATTAATCGTCGCCAAAAACAAAAACTTGGCTACACCTACACATTCCTGTCCGATCCCAAGGCAGAAGTGATTCGGCGTTACGATCTGTTGCATCCTGGTGCAGGACCCAAAGGTGCGGATATCGCGCGTCCGGCAGAGTTTCTCGTTGATTCAAGCGGGACAATTCGCTGGGTGAATCTCACCGAAAACATCGCCGTACGTGCGCGTCCGGAACAGTTGCTGGAAGCCTTTGAGCGAGGGGAGCAAGCTACCCCTCAATAGTTGCAAGCCAGCGCCGCTCAGCGCTGCGATTGACGGCGCTTCGCCGCTTCAATACGTTGTGCGCTCGTGCATCCGGAACTGGAACAGCTTCTTGTCCTTCAAGATCGACAGCAGAAGATCAGGCAAATCCAGGCCGAGATAGAGACGGTACCGCTGCGGCGGACGAGTCTTGAAGCGCAGTTGGCAGCAAGCGTAAGTGCAGTTGATGCACTGAAACAACAGGCTCGCCAGGTCGAAGTGGACCGGAAGAGGCTTGAGCTCGACGTGGGGACGCGCACGGAGTCCATCTCACGTCTCAAGACCCAGCAGTATCAGACGCGCAAGAACGACGAATTTCAGGCGCTCGGACACGAAATCGAGCGGTACGAAAATGAAATTCGCAAGATCGAGGATGAGGAGCTCGAGCTGATGGTGCAGGCCGACAAAATTAAGGCCGACCTGGCTGAAGAAGGAGAGAAAGCGGTCGCTGTTAAGGAATCAATCGCACGCCAAACAGCTGATCTGGATGAAAAATCGAAAACGTTACAGTCGCGGTTAGAAGAATTGACCAAGGAGGGCGCAGAATTGGCCGCAAAAGTCGATGAGGATTTGCTCGCGCGGTTCGAGCGTCTTTTTAAGAGCAAAGGCGATGCCGCCATAGTCGCGATCGAGCATGGAGTCTGCACCGGATGCCACATGAAAGTGACGAGTGCGACCGCGGCGAGTGCCAGAGCTGGGAAAGAGATCGTAAGTTGCGAGAATTGCGGCCGTATTCTGTATGAAGCGATATAGTTGAAAGGATAGAAAATTGAATAGTTAAAAAGTTAGAATGACGAAAGGGGTGACAGAATCTTGACTGTCTTAACTTTTTAACTTTGTAACCCTTTAACGAGCCTTTGGCTCATACATTGAACCGGAACAAAATCACGTCGCCGTCGCGCACAACATAATCTTTCCCTTCGAGGCGAATCTTGCCCGCCTCGCGAGCTCTTGCCAACGAACCGGCGGCAATCAGGTCGTCACAGGAAATCGTTTCAGCGGCGATAAAACCGCGCTCGAAATCGGAATGGATAGTTCCGGCAGCAGTTGCTGCTTTGTCGCCGGCGTGAATGGTCCACGCGCGCGATTCCTTTTCGCCGGTGGTGAGAAAGGTGCGCAGTCCGAGCAAATGATAAACGGCCCGAATGAGTGCGTGCACCCCAGTGTCTTCCACGCCTAAACCGCGAAGATAATCCAGCGCCTCTTGCTCGCTTAGATCAACCAGCTCACTTTCCAATTGCGCGCTGATGACGATTGCCTCCGTGGCGAAATGATGGCGCGCGTATTGCTGAACCGCCGCGACATGCTTTACGGCGCTGTAGCCGGGATCGGCGACCCCGGCATTCGGGCGATTAGTTGTCCCATCGCCGCGGTCAGCGCCCGCGGCTACAGACGCCAAATCCGATTCCGCGACATTACAAGCGAAGATTGTCGGCTTTGATGTAAGCAGAAAAAAATTGCGAGCTGCAGCGCTTTCTTCTGGTGCCAGGGGCGCGGTAATGACTGGTTTACCGGCATCCAGATGGGGCAATAGCTTCTCGATAATCGCGTTCTCGTTCTTTGCTGTTTTATCGCCCGCCCGCACTTCCTTTTGCAATCGATCATATCTTTTCTGAAGCGAGGCCAGATCCGCCAGGACGAGCTCGGTGTTGATTACTTCAATATCTCGAACCGGGTCGATGGTCGCGCTGACGTGATGGATATTGTTGTCTTCGAAGCAGCGCACCACCTGGACAATCGCGTCCACTTCCCGAATGTGGTGAAGGAATTGATTCCCGAGCCCTTCACCTGCGCTGGCACCTTTGACCAGGCCGGCAATGTCGACGAATTCGATCGCAGCTGAGACAATTTTTTTGGAATGGGAAATCTGCGCGACTTTTTCCAGACGCGGATCGGGCACAGTCACAACGCCGACGTTTGGATCGATAGTGCAAAAAGGATAATTTTCCGCCGGCGCCTTATGCGTCCGTGTAACGGCGTTAAAAAGCGTCGATTTCCCGACGTTTGGCAACCCTACAATTCCGGCGCTGAGCATGGTTCTGTGGTAGCGGTGTTCCACCGCCGAAAGCGAGCGACGCTCCGAGAGCGCCGCCCTAGTTTACAATCGGGCC
>DATIOX010000117.1:0-11129 GCA_035472675.1 Candidatus Dormiibacterota bacterium | reverse complement strand
GCCTTCAAACACGTCTGCGTCTTGCGAGAGCGGCTTCCACTCCGTGCCCATGTCGAGCAGGTTCACGAAGAAGTCGTTAGTCAACGCCTCAGGTCGCTTGGTGAAGACGCCGTGCTTCGCACCTGCGGCGTTGGCGCCGAGAACGCGAAGGCCACCGATGAGCACGGTCATTTCGGGCGCGGTCAGGGTAAGCAGGTGCGCCTTGTCGATTAGCAACGCCTCCGCCGGCACGCTGTATTTGCCCTTGAGGTAATTGCGGAAGCCGTCCACCATGGGTTCGAGCACCGCGAAGGATTCGACGTCAGTCTGCTCCTCACTGGCGTCCATGCGTCCCGGGGTGAAAGGAACGGTGATCTTGTGACCGGCGTTCTTTGCCGCTTGCTCGATGGCTGCGCAACCGGCAAGCACGATCAGATCAGCCAGCGAGACCTTCTTGCCGCCGGACGCTGTCTTGTTGAACTCGCTCTGGATGCGTTCCAGGGTCTTGAGCACCTTCGCCAGTTGGGCGGGCTGGTTGACTTTCCAATCCTTCTGCGGTGCCAGACGAATTCGGGCGCCGTTCGCACCGCCACGCTTGTCTGAGCCACGGAACGTGGACGCCGACGCCCACGCGGTCGAAACCAGCTCCGAGATGGACAGACCGGACGCCAGGATTTTGGCCTTCAGCGAGGCGATATCCTGCGCATCGATCAATTTGTGATCCACCGCGGGAATGGGGTCCTGCCAGATGAGTTCTTCCGCAGGAACCTCCGGGCCGAGATAACGCGCGCGCGGACCCATATCGCGGTGCGTCAGCTTGAACCATGCCCGGGCGAACGCATCGGCGAGCTGATCCGGATCCTCCATGAAGCGCCGCGAAATTTTTTCGTAGGTCGGGTCAAGCCGCAGCGAGAGGTCAGTGGTCAGCATGGTCGGCCGGTGTTTTTTCGACGGGTTGTACGCATCCGGCACCGTGGCGTCAGCTCCCTTCGCCACCCACTGGTGCGCACCGCCCGGGCTCTTCGTCAGTTCCCATTCGTTATTGAAAAGGTTCTCGAAAAAGTTGTTGCTCCACTTGGTCGGGGTGTTTGTCCAGGTAACTTCCAAGCCGCTGGTGATGGTGTCCGGGCCTTTGCCCGTGCCGAAGTCGTTTTTCCACCCGAAGCCCATTTCTTCGAGACCCGCTGCTTCGGGTTCGTGCGCCACATGGGGCGCTGGGGCGGCGCCGTGAGTCTTGCCGAAGCTATGGCCACCGGCGATGAGCGCGACGGTTTCCTCGTCGTTCATGGCCATCCGGCCGAAGGTGTCGCGAATATCGTAGGCCGCCTTGATGGGATCCGGATTGCCGTCCGGACCTTCGGGGTTGACGTAAATCAGGCCAATCTGCACCGCAGCCAGCGGATTCTCCAATTTGCGCGAGTGGATGTCTCCATCCGCGTCGTCGTCGGAGACGAGCACAGCGGTGTCCTTCTCGACACCGTGTGAGCCGTGCGCGTATCGGATGTCGCCGCCGAGCCAGATGGTCTCCCGGCCCCAATAGACATCCTGGTCCGGCTCCCAAGTGTCCTCGCGCCCGCCGCCGAAACCGAACGTCTTGAAGCCCATCGTCTCGAGCGCCGCGTTCCCGGCGAGGATCATCAGGTCGGCCCACGAAATCTTGCAGCCATATTTCTGCTTGATCGGCCAAAGGAGCCGGCGCGCCTTGTCCAGACTGACGTTGTCCGGCCAACTGTTGATCGGCGCGAAGCGCTGCTGGCCCCTGCCGCCGCCGCCGCGACCGTCGCCGATGCGGTACGTGCCGGCGCTATGCCACGCCATGCGAATGAACAACGGGCCGTAGTGGCCGAAGTCCGCCGGCCACCAGTCCTGCGAATCGGTCATCAACGCCGCGAGATCTTTTTTCACCGCAGCCAGGTCGAGACTCTTGAACTCCTTGGCGTAATCGAAGTCCTCGCCCATGGGATTGGACTTGGAGGAATGCTGGTGCAGGAGTTCGAGCTTCAACTGGTTAGGCCACCAGTCGTGGTTCGAAGGGCCGCTGGCGGCGTGGTGGACGGGGCATTTGGCTTCGGTTGACATATGTTTTCTCCTTAGGTCGGTTGAACTGAATTCTGTGGAAGAATTGTGAGCGGTGCACCTCAACTAACGAGATTTGGTTCGATTGTTGAAATATTTGTTTCTTTCGATCACCATAGGAATTGCCTATGGAAATGCATCAGCTTCGATACGTGGTGGCGGTGGTGCGCGCGGGCAACTTCTCTCGCGCCGCGGAGCAATGCCATGTCTCCCAGCCCTCGTTGAGTCAGCAAATCCTGAAACTCGAGGAGGAGCTGGGCGAGCGATTGTTTGACCGCACGAAACGTGAGGCCAAGCTGACGCCACATGGCGAGGCATTCTTGCCTCGGGCGGTCAAGATTCTCGAGGAAGTGGACGCTGCCAGACGTGAAGCTTCCGATGCACAGCGGTTGCTGCGCGGTCGACTGATCGTAGGTGTGTTGCCGACAATTGCGCCGTACCTACTGCCGGAGGTGCTGGTAACGTTTGCGAAAAAGTTCCCCGGAGTGGAAATCGTGGTGCACGAGGACACGACGGCACGGTTGCTCAAGCTCGCGCAGGCATACGAAATCGATTTTGCTCTGGCCAGCCGACCCATCCTGGACGAGCGGATGGAGGTGAAGGATTTGTTTACCGAGGAGTTGCGACTGGCCTTGCCCCCGGGCCATCGGTTAACACGCAAACGGACGGTGCGCCTTGCTGACCTCGAAAAAGAGCCTTTTATCGTGATGAAGGAGGGGCACTGCCTCGGCGATCAAGTGCTGAACTTTTGCGAACGGCGCGACTTGAAGCCGACCATCAACTTTCGCAGTGCCCAGCTGGAAACGATTCAAGCCCTCGTCCGTTCCGGGGTCGGCATCTCGCTCGTTCCTGCGATGGCCGCGCTCAGCGAGCGCAAAGACTTGCCCGAGTATCGTTCGCTCCTCGCGCCCAAGCCCGAACGGAAGATCGTGGCGGTCTGGCCGAAGCAACGTCCGTTGGGTCGCGCGGCGAATGAGTTCTTGAAACAGATTTCCGCGATGTGCAAGGAGTTGAAACGCTAAGGTATCCAATGCAGCCTGCGACGTTTCGTTCAGCATCGGCGGCGCGCTGTGCTTGTCGAGCGGGCAGGACGTCCTCGCTGCACCAAGTCTTAAAGTCTTGCGAATGACGAGCGCCGGGCTGGTCGCGCCCGCATAGAACACCGCGGCGGAAATGCAGATGACCTGAGCGAGGTAATTCGCGCGTGGCGAATTTCCTGAATCCAAAACGCGCCCACGCTGCATCTCACAATTTAGAAGCTCGCGCGCTTATGGAAACACTTCTGCAGGATATCCGCTTCGGCTTTCGCCAACTCCTCAAACACCCCGGCTTCGCCGCGCTTGCCATCGTTTCCATGGCGCTCGGCATTGGGGCTAACACGTCGATCTTTAGTCTAGTCGATACAGCTTTGCTGCGGCCGCTGGCGGTGAAGGAGCCTCAGCAGTTGGTCGAGCTTTACGGCACACTGCACAACGGCTCGGATTGGTCGCTACAGTCGTATTTGAATTACAAAGACTTCCGCGATCGTAACACCGTCTTCTCCGGTCTGTTTGTTTATCGCGTTGTCGTCAGCAGTCTCACAGTCAACAACTCCAGCCAGCGCGTCTGGGGGTATCTCGTTTCTGGAAATTACTTCGATGTTCTCGGCGTGAAGCCGATGCTCGGACGCGCATTTTTGCCCGAAGAAGATCAGACGCCTGATTCACATCCCGTTGCCGTGATTAGTTACAACTGCTGGCAACACCGCTTCGGCGGCGATCGGGCGATCGTGGGGAAGACGGTTGAGTTCAACAGCCGCCCGTTCGCTGTTATCGGCGTTGCGCCGAAAGGATTTATTGGCACCGAAGTCGCCTACGATCCGGAGATGTTCATTCCGGTAATGATGGCGAAGACGATCGAACCCGGAAGCACGTGGATCGACAAGCGCGACTCGAACAATCTCTTCACCGTCGGCCGGTTGAAGCCCGGCGTGTCGTTCGCCGAAGCGAAGGCTGCGCTCGAGACGCTGACCGCGAAACTCGCGCAGGATTATCCGCAGAACGTCGGCCGCGGCATCCGACTCGGCAAACCTGGCTTGTTCATTCCCGATATTGCGAATTCTGTCTTCGCCTTCACTGGAGTGCTCGCGGCCGTGGGTGCGCTCGTGATTTTGCTCGCGTGCGTGAACCTTGCCAGTCTGCTCCTCGCGCGCGCGACGGAACGGCGGCGGGAAATTGCCGTGCGGCTCGCGGTCGGCGCAAGTCGCCAAAGACTCGTCAGACAACTGCTCACTGAGAGCCTTCTCATTTCACTCAGCGGTGGCGCGGCCGGCGTATTCCTCGCTGCCGCAATCAATAGGGCCGTGCGAGGCATTCACCTGCCGAGCGACGTTACTTTGCTGTTCGATCTGCGCACGGACTGGCGCGTGCTCAGCTTCGCGCTGCTGCTCTCGATCGCGACCGGAATTCTGTTCAGCCTCATTCCGGCGCTGCAATCGTCGAAACCGCAGCTGGTGCCCGCGTTGAAAGACGAATCATCGATGGCCGGCTTCCGTCGCTCACGTTTGCGCAACTTCCTCGTTGTCGCGCAAATCAGCCTTTCTTTAGTCCTGCTTATCAGCGCCGGCCTCATTGTGCGCAGTCTGCAAGCCGCTCAGAAGATGCGGCCCGGGTTCAATCCAGAAAACGCGGTCGCCATTTCGTTCGACGTCAGCTTGCAAGGGTATAACGAGGAACGCGGCCGCGCGTTTCAACGGCAAGTGCTCGAGCGAGCGCTGGCGCTGCCCCAAATCGAAAACGCCGCGCTGACTGATTACCTCCCGCTCGGATTGAACTACAATGACAGCACGATTTATATCGAAGGCACGGAGTTCAAAGGCGCGAGCACGTTGCCGATCGCGATCCCAATCGAGAGTAGCCCCGGTTACTTCGATGTGATGGGCATTCCACTACGTGGCCGTGATTTTCGCGACGCCGAAAACAAGAAGGAAAGCCGCGTTGCGATCGTGAACGAGACGTTCGCGAAAAAATTCTTCAACGGACAGGACCCGATCGGCCGGCGCTTCAACTGGCACGGGCCTACCGATCCGTTCTTCGAGATTGTTGGCGTCGTGCCCGACGGAAAATACAACTCGTTAGGCGAAGATCCCAAGCCCGCGCTGTATACGCCGGTCTATCGCGATTACAGCGGCGCGGTTACGCTGGTGGCCCGCACACGCGGCGACCCGCGGCAGGTGTTAAGCGCCTTGCGCGGCGAAGTGCAAAAGCTCGATCTGTCGATTTCCGTTTACGCCGCAAAGACGCTGAAGGAACACATGGGCACCTCACTTTTCCCTGCGCGCATGGCCGCAATCGCTCTCGGCAGTTTCGGTGTCCTCGCCTTGATTCTCGCGGCGGTCGGGATTTACGGTGTCATGTCGCACGTCGTCGCGGGACGCACTCGCGAGATTGGATTGCGCATTGCACTCGGCGCGCAGCTTTCTGATGTGCAGAAGCTCATCTTGAAACAAGGCATGGTGCTCGCCGCGATTGGTTCGTTATGTGGGCTAATCATTGCCTTCGGCGGCGCGCGTATGATGAAGAGCCTGCTCTACGGCGTGAGCACTTCCGATCCGATCACCTTCACGTGTGTCGCCTTGCTCTTGTTCGGCATCGCGCTTCTCGCCTGCTGGATCCCGGCGCGCAGAGCTAGTCGCGTCGAGCCGATGATTGTGTTGCGCGCGGAGTGAGTCAGTAGTGTTCGTGCCAGCGCTGCTCTCGCGTTTCGAAGGTGTAAGTGCGATTGGTCCGCGTGTTAGCAGCAGTCACCACTCATGATGTTGTGCTGATCGCGACGTGCGGAAATGCTGGTTGCATCACGCTCGCGCTTCACAAGCTGAGCCTGACGATAGTCCCCCCACTTGCCTCCGCCGGCCCATTTTCCGTCGGCACGCAGCACGCGATGACAAGGGATGGCGAATTCAAGTGGATTGCGCGTGCAGGCGCTTCCGACTGCGCGGACCGCCTTGGGCGCGCCGATCTCGCGTGCGATCGCGGCAAAGGTCGTTGTTGCGCCGAACGGAATAGCCAGCACAGCGCGATAAACTCTGCGCTGAAAATCGGTGCCCCGGATGTCCAGAGGCAACTCGAGATTCTGCTGCGGAGCTTCGATGAAAGCCTTCACCGCCTTCACATCGCCGGCTAGACGCGACGCATCGTAGATCAGGCCTACTCGAAGAAAACGCCTGCGAAGCTCACGCTTCATGGCATCACGGCTCAGACGCTCACGGATAATGATCGCCGCGATGCCCCTGTCACTTCGTGCGATCAAGAACGATGCAAGCGACGAAACGCCGAAGGCATAGCGAAGCACTTCTTCCTTTGCTTCGAAGTCTCTGTCGGCCGTCATGCTAATGCTCGTCACTCCAACGGCTTCAACTCACCGAGCATGGTCGGGATCAATTCTGAGACAGTCGGATGAATGTGCATGGCGCGCTGAATCAGCGTGTATGGCGCGCTGGCGTACATCACATCGAGGATCGAGTGAATTACTTCATCGCACTCGATCCCCAGGAGCGATGCTCCAAGGATCTTTTTCGTTTCCGCATCCACCAAAACTTTCATAAATCCGTCCGTCTCGCCTTTCTCCACCGCACGGCCGACTTTCGTCATCGGACGCTTTCCGATCAAAGCTTTCCGTCCTGAGTTTCGCACTTCCGCTTCAGTCATTCCTGCTCTGCCCAACGGCGGATCAATGTAAAGGGCGTAAGCTGTGATCCGGTCGCTCACGCGGCGGTGGTCGCCGTCCAAAAGATTTGCGGCGACAATTTCATAATCGTTGTATGCGGTATGAGTGAAAGCTCCTCGTCCGTTGCAATCACCCAGCGCATAAATACCGGGCACATTGCTGCGAAGTTGATCATCAACCTGGATGTAACCGCGCTCATCAACTTTAATCCCGGCGTTTTCCACACCGAGGTCATTGGTGTTCGGCACACGACCGACTGCCAGAAGCGTATGCGAGCCGATGACAGTGTTATCGCCGCTGCTGCAATCAACCTGCACGGCCACGTTGTCGCCGCGTTTTTCAAAGCCGATGCATTCAGCGTCCAGACGCATCTTGATACCTTCGTCTTCGAGAATTGTTTTGATGTTTTCGGAAATGTCTTCGTCTTCACGGTGAATCAGTCGTGGCCCCTTCTCCACAACGGTCACCTCACTGCCGAAGCGGCGATACATCTGAGCAAACTCTAACCCCACATAGCTGCCGCCGATGACGATCAGGTGCTCGGGCAGAAAGTCCACGTCCATCATCGTTGAATTGTCCAAGTAGCTCACCTGATCGATGCCCCGGAGCGGAGGAATAGACGCGCGTCCGCCAACGTTGATAAAGAATTTGTCTGCCTCGAGAAGTTCGTCGCCGACACGAACCCGATGCGCGTCGGCAAAGCGCGCGTGACCTTCAATAACGGTCAGGTTCCGAGTGTTCTTTATCCACTTCTGCAGACCCTCGCTGCTGAGACGGACCACTGCGTCTTTACGCATTTTGACTTTTTTCATGTCAACGGCGATCGGGCTGCGAATCGTCACGCCATAATCGCCGGCCCGGCGCGCGACATAAGCTGTGCGTGCACTCGCTATTAGCGTCTTCGTTGGGATGCAGCCGTTATTGACACAGGTGCCGCCGAACCGCTTGCGCTCGATAATCGCCACCTTCATTCCTGTGCCTGCCAGCCGAACCGCAAGAGACGGTCCTGCCTGGCCAGTGCCAATAACGATCGCATCATATTTAGTTGCCATCGGGATACCTCCGCTCGGGTTACGGTCGTTTACAATTTCAGGGTTCCTATCAGCCGTTACGAACTACTTACACGCTTTCACTCACTGCGGCGCGATCGCGGGTCGTTGCGCTCTCAAAATGTATTTCTGAATTTTGCCTGTCGCAGTTTTCGGTAGTTCTTTGACGAAGGTCACACCGTGCGGCGCCTTGAAGTGCGCGAGATTCGCGCGCGCAAACTCGCGCAGCTCGCGCTCATCGGCGCGCGCGCCTTCGTGGAGAACAACAAAGGCGTGCGGCGCTTCGCCCCATTGTTCATTCGGGAATCCGACGATCGCAACCTCCTCCACGGCCGGGTGTCGCAAAAGCACGCCTTCCACTTCAAGCAGCGTGCCGATAGAATTCATCCAGGCATTGCGGTGGGTGATCATCACGCCCTTCGGACGCAAGGTCGTGCCGCTGGTGTAATTGATTGTGAGCAGATCAGTCTCGTGAATTTCCGGACGCGTAAATTCACCCGGGCTCGCCTCGATCATTGCTTCATAGTCGAGCCAGTTCGCCTTGTCCGGTCAAAGCGACGAAGTGTTCAACCTTGGGAAGCTGTTCGCGAATACTATCGATCGTTCCAAGATAATCGCGGTCTGCGCAGACCATGCGCGAACCACTCTGATTGATAAGGTAAATAAAGTCGTCCGCCGTCAGGCGATAATTCAACGGCACCAGCACAGCGCCGACTTGCGGGATCGCATAGAACGATTCGAGCTGCGCGTGAGTGTTCGGTGAAAGATAACCCACGCGGTCGCCGGGGCTGATTCCAAGTTTCTGCAAAACAGCCGACCAACGATCACATCGATCGAGAAACTGCGCATAGGTCCAGCGTGAATCGGCATCGATCACGGCGACACGTTCGGGATAGAGTTTGCGCGACCGGCGCGCAAACTCGAGAGGCGTCAGCGGCGTTTCCATTGGTCTCGTCTGAAATGGTTGCCGATAATTCTTACCACTGTTGCACTTCCAGAAAATAATATTTGGGAACCCACTGCGTGACGCCACACGAAGGACATTCGGGGAGGATTATCATGTTGGAAAACAGCAAAGCATTCAGTGGATTCGCGGCGCCGGACGTCGCAAGGGAGAACACGTTCTACAGCCAGACCATGGGGTTAAAGACGTCGGAGGACCATGGCCTGCTCAGATTGCATCTGGCCGGCGGCAACGATGTCCTCATTTATCCGAAGCCCAATCACGTTCCGGCGACGTTCACCGTCCTCAATTTTCCGGTGGACGATGTCGATCTTGCGGTCGACGAGCTGACAAAACGCGGCGTGCGATTCGAGCATTACAACCAAGGTGACCTGAAGACGGACGAGAAAGGGATCATGCGCGGGAACGGTCCCACGATTGCCTGGTTCAAAGATCCAGCGGGCAATATTCTTTCAGTCGTGAAGCCTGATTGAATTAACAACGACCAAAAATTGTTGAATCCGGTTCGATGCACCTCGGCATCCAATCGGATATGGAACGAACGTTAGTCGTCGTGTTCCTCGCGACGACGGCGATCATCGCAGCTGAAACCGGGTCGCAAAGCGAAGTTGAGCGTGCGCGTGAAATTCTCGAGACGTCGGCCAGGGCATACAAAAACGTGGAGACATTGCGCGACACGCTTTCATATGCCGTCAACGCGCCGGGATCGGAGCAGGAGACAAAAAAGCAGGAATACGGATTTGGCCCCGGCCGAAGCGTTTTCGTTAAGAACGCGCTGCTCGAAGCGGTGGCGCTAGATAAAACGTTCTATCTTACTCAGAGCGATGTGCCCGATAAATACGTATCCGCGAGTTACGACTACGATTTCGGCAGCACTCTGCGGAACATAGCCGGCGCCGGTTCTCTTTTCGAACCGCCACCATTAGCCATGCACGAAGGCAAAAGCCTTGATGCTTGCATAGACACATTCCGCTTCAATCTTCTCGAACAGTTGCGAATCGCTGGTTGCCGAGTGGCTGTAGCAGGGGATGATGGAAAATCGTACGACGAGGTCCAATTCACGGCTAACAACGGTGAACTGACTCTGCGAATCGATCGGCAGACACATTTTCTCGCGACGGTTTCTTTTCAGGTAAAACCGGCAGGTGCGCCCGAGGGATTCCTTGTTCGCGTAAATGGCACATTCTCACCCCGCGCATCAGCCGAACCGCCAATTACTTTCAATGCCGGTTCGCGCAGTGTCGTCAACAATCTGACTGAGCTAGCATCGAAGCGACTCGCGCCCGGTTCTCCCGCTCCGGATTTCGCGCTCGAAACCTTGGACGGGAAAAAGATAGCGCTGCAAGATCTTCGTGGGTCTGTGGTGCTCTTGGATTTTTGGGCGACCTGGTGCGTGCCGTGTTGGAAAGCGTTGAAGGAAACTCAGTCTCTCGCGAACTGGGCAACGGCTGAAAAATTGCCAGTCAAAGTACTCGCCGTGAACACGCTTGAGCAAGGCTCGGACGCGAGCGAAAAATTGAAAAGGGTGCAGGCGTTTTGGCGATCTCAAGGCTTTGTGATACCGACGCTGCTCGATTCGGACTCCAAAATGTTCAAGGCGTTCCAAAGTCCGGGCCTTCCGAGTATGGTGCTGATCTCGCAAACAGGTACGATTCTTCGTTACCACGAAGGTTTGTTTCCCGAAATGGGAGAGAGGCTGAAACAAGAAGTGCGAGAAAGTTTGAACGGAGCCAAGTAGCGAGCGGAGTCATGCATCGTAAGCGGCTTATGATGTAAAAGAAATATCGTTCGTTTAACTGCCACATCCTGGTAGCGACGCTGGCACTCGGCTCCAGCAGGAATATAAAAAGAAGATGGCTAACGACCTTCAGGAGTAATGCAATCCAATTAGGCTGTTCGTCGCATCCTAACGACTGACCATGAATAACCAACCGGTAGGCGCATCGCGAATTCCAAAAGTTACCTGGCTGGGACTTTTCGTGGCGCTGTTCGGTATGTTGATTGCGCGCCAAATCGCTTACTACATTTCGCCGACTCTTACTTTCACCACGGCAGTTTGGAAAGAATCTCTCATTTGGCTTTGCGTGATCGCTTTGCTGGTCATCATTCGGCGCGGCGAACGCCTTCCGCTCACGTCGGTCGGTATCGGCACCTGCCCCGTGGTGGAAATCGATTCTATGGGGATTGGCCATGACTATTATTTGTGCCTTGGTGGGCTTCGGAATCGCTCACGCCACCCACTACGGTGGGGCGGATAATCCGACTGTTGCGGCCTTCTCGAAATTACCGGTGTGGTTACTCGTGTTCATCGTCTTCCGCGCCGGCGTCGTTGAAGAATTATTTTATCGCGGGTATGC
>DATIOX010000116.1:0-20011 GCA_035472675.1 Candidatus Dormiibacterota bacterium | reverse complement strand
GGCGACGTGAAAATCCATGTGGTGCCGGCAATGCATAGCAGCGAGCCGAGCGGGAGGCCGGTCGGTTTTGTACTCGAGTTTGCGGATGGCCGCTCGGTTTACCACGAGGGCGATACGTGGATCTTCGGCGATATGGCGCTGGTCCAAGAGTTTTATCATCCAAACATCATCCTGATGCCGGTCGGCGCGGTAGCGGATGGTCAGATGCCACAGATGGCGTGGCTCGCGGTGACGCGTTATTTCAAGCCGGAGATGGTGATCCCAATGCATTACGGCGCGTTGCCCGGGTCATCGACGGAGGAGGATCTGCGTAAAATTTTCGGCAAAGATCCGCGCGTGGTATTTATGAAGCCTGGGGAAACGAAGAGTTTCTAGGTCTGTGGTAAGATAAGCTAGCAAGAAATCGCTTCCCCGTGCCGAGAACTCCGGGAGTATCGAACTTCGCCCGCGAGATAGCAGCGGCGCCTGCTCGTCATTTGGGGCAAGGAGGATCTGTCCTTCGCCGTTCAAGCGAGATTCGTTTGAATAAATCGCGGGCTGGCGTGGATATCGATTTGGCGCAGCGTCGCGTCGCCCGAGTTAACGAATCGATGCGGTGTGTTCGCGGGAATGACGGCGATGCCGCCGGCTTTCACTTCAAGCGTTTCATCGCCGACCGTGATGGTGGCACAGCCTTCGAGCGTGAACGCGACCTCGACGTACGGATGCGTGTGTAACGGCGGGCCTTGTCCAGGCTTCGCGTTGACGATGTAGGCCGAGAACGGCGCGCCCTGCTTTTTGCCGACGAATTCATACGACATTCCGACAAACGGCAGCTGCTCGAGATTCAGAAAGCTCATAACGGAAAATACCTGAAAATACTTCGTTTGACATGCAACCATTTAGTTGCATAATCTCAACGGATGGATGCAGTCTTTAAAGCGCTAGCCACGGCGAGTCGCAGAAAATTGCTCGATGAATTGCGCAAGGAGAATGGGCAGACCTTGAGCGAACTTTGCGGACACCTCGACGTGACGCGGCAGGCGGTGACCAAGCATTTGGTGTTGTTGGAAAAAGCAAACCTCATCGCCGTCGTGTGGCGCGGGCGCGAGAAGCTGCATTATCTCAATCCGATGCCGTTGCATGAGATCTACGAGCGTTGGATTGGCAAATACGAACGCCATCGCCTTCAGGCGTTGAGCGATCTGAAAAAAGGTCTCGAACAAATCAAAACCAAAAAAAAGTAACATGATGAAAAAAGACCAATTCGTTTATGTAACGTACATTCGCACGACGCCCGAGAAATTGTGGAAGGCGCTTACGGAACCGGAATTCACCAGAAAGTTCTGGTGCAATACAGTTCAGGAATCCGAATGGAAGCCGGGTTCGTCGTGGAAGATTGTGGCTCCCGACGGAATGCTCACCGATAGCGGTGAAGTTCTCGAAATCGAACCGCCTCGGCGACTCGTTCTGAAATGGCGCAACGAATTCAGACCTGAATTAAAGGCGGAAGGTTATTCGCGGCTGACTTACCAACTGGAACCGGAAGGGAAATCGGTAAAGCTCACCGTCATTCACGAAATCGAGAAAGAGGGCTCGAAATTTATTCAGGCCGTGTCGAGCGGTTGGCCGCAGATTCTTGCGAGTCTCAAGAGTCTTTTGGAAACCGGCGAATCGTTGGAAGAAACCCGCGACTGGCCGCGTGAAGCGTGTAAATGAAATAGTGAGATTTCTGGAACGGTGAAGCGGCGTTCACATCGCTTCACCGCTTTCGGACGATGCTTCTCAACAGCCAATAACTTTGCTAAAGATTCGACAAAACACCGATCGGTGCGAAGTCAGCTAGGCAATGCGAAACAAGGAGCAAAAAGGAGATTTAAGTGTCCAGGCGATTGCGGGGACGCACGTTGTGCTACACGGCATGGACTTACCGGAGGCAAAGTGTCAGGGCCTGCTTGGGTTCGCGTTGCGAAGAGAGGACCATACCGAAGGAGAGAAATATTGGCTGTCGGGCTATAACACTTTCGCCAGCGTGGAGCCGTCTCCGCCTCCAGGGATTCTTTATTCAACACGACAGCATCCTATTCAGGGGTTCACCTGGTCGGATTTTTCCGCGAAACCGGAACACGATTACACATATGAAGTGTTTGCTTTGAGAGGCACGCCAGCGAGTCCGGAAGAGTCTGAAAAAGTAGCGGTGAAGATCCGCACAGAGAGCGAGCATGGCAGGACGCATCATGTGCACTTTAACCGTGGCGCGGCAGCGTCGCAGGAATACACGCGCCTATTTGCGACAAGCGGCCCGAGGATGTAGGACCGGCAGCGTTCACGTGGCTTTCGCGCGGGGCGGCCGAATCAATCGCAGACTTCATCGGGCGCGCCGTTGGTCCAGGCTGGGGACTGCGCGTCGGTGCTTACGAATTCACAGATGAGAACGTGCTAAAGGCATTAGGCGCTGCGTGGGACCGCGGTGCGGATGTTGAGGTTCTTTACCACGCGAAGAACGACGAACAAAAGACCGCTAATGAGACAGCGATCCGGAAATTCGGCTTGGGGAATATTTGCCAGCCACGCAATGCGCAGGGCTGACACTTTCTCATAACAAGACCATCGTGCTGACCAAAGCTGGCACTGCGCAAGCAGTGCTCACTGGTTCCACGAATTTCAGTATCGGAGGAATTTATGGACACAGCAACGTTGTTCATATCTGTGAGAGGGATGACATCGCGGCGAAATATTTATGGCTGTGGAATGAGCTGAAGAAGAACACGCCGAAATCTGCGGACGCCGGCGTGCTGGTTGGCAAAACTCCACTTCCGGACGATCCGCTCGCAAAACAAATCACTTCCATTTTTAGTCCGCGCGATACCTTGGAAGCGCTGGACTGGTATGCGTAGCAAGCCAAGGGTGCGAGTGACGCACTGTTTATGACCTTTGCCTTCGGCATGAACCAGCGTTTCCAGAATGCTTATCGTAATGGAACCGCCAAACTGCGTTACGCGTTGATGGAGTCGATGAGTGGCCCGACCAGGACCAAAGAGCAGCGCCTCGCCAATGAAGCGGCAATCATCGAGCTACTGAAAATGAAAGAAAACAAGTTTGCGATTGGATCGCGTTTGGGTAAAGGCGCATTCAATCACTGGCTCGTGGAGCAGCTCTCAGGTTTGAACGTTCACGTGCGATATCTCCATACGAAATACATGCTGGTGGATCCTTTGGGCGCCAATCCGCTGGTGGTCTCCGGTTCGGCAAACTTTAGTCAAGCCTCCACTACGGATAACGACGAGAAAATGCTGATTATCCGGGGCAACCCACGTGTTGCCGATATTTATTTGGGAGAATTCATGCGGCTCTACAGGCACTTCGCCTTTCGCGACTGGCTTACACAACATCCGGAAGCCGACGAAGTGCAAGTCGGTCATCTCGACGAGACCGATCAATGGTGGAAACGTTACTTCGGCGATAGCTTCGACTCCCGGCGGCGCAGTTACTTTGCCAGTTAAACTGCTGTAGCGGCTGTGTTAGCGGCTATATGCAACGCAATTTCTTCCTCATGTCGGCAGGCATACCGCGTAGCCGCGCGGCGGCGCCCAGAGATTGATCCAGCCGGACTCGTTAGTCCATTTCTCCTTCGGCACACCAGGATCATTGTGTCCGCGCCAGGCTGCGGGGACGAGGCGCGCGTTGTTCCATCGTGTTTGAACCCGCGTGCCATTCCAGGTAGCACGATTGTTTAACACAAGGATCAGTTCGCTTTGATCGCCGTCACCCAGCCGTTGCATGACGTAGAGATCGTCATTCACGTATAGCACTTGTGTCGGACCACCAGCGTTTTGTTCATGAACTTTGATGAGCGCGTCGATGCCGCTTTGATTGTAATAGTCGTAGGGATCCCAGCCCATCGATCTCCAGCCGGCCGCTTTGTTTGCGGGCGGAAGCCAAAACGCGGTGAAACCGGTCTGCGCGATTAACGGCAGCCTCGATTTGATAAAGGGCCACCACTAATGCTCGCGATTTTACAATTTGGGACAATCCCAATAAGACGCTTGCAACATGACGCCCATAATTGCTGTTCGTCTCGGGTGTGTTAAAGCCTGGTCAGGCTACATACCAAGCAATGACTAACAAGGAGCAATCAGAAGGCGAGACGAAACGCAAACATTTTGGAATCAAATCAATCGGGTTCATTCGTTCCGACTTGAAATGTCGCGAGGACGCGCCTCGGCAAGGTTGCGAGGGAGCGCCCAATGCATTTATCGAAGTGCTTCCTTCTTGCACGAACGCCTTGCATCGAATGCAAGTCGGCGATGAAATCATTATCATCAGCTGGCTACATCGTGCCCGGAGAAACGTAATGGAAGTTCATCCGAAAGGCGACGCATCGCGACCGATCACGGGAGTCTTTTCGACTCGATCACCAGATCGGCCTAATCCCATAGGGCTTCATCGCGTCAAAGTTTTGGGCATGAGCCGGGGCCGGCTAAATGTTGGTCCGATTGAGGCAATCGATGGGACCCCGGTAATCGATATAAAACCAGTGATCGATTCAAACGACTACTAACGCACCAACAAGTTCAAAACGCGATTAGCTGTACTTACAACCGGAGGCGAAGCCGAGAGTTTGTAAGAACAAACAATCAAAGATAAATGTGAAAATCAGGCGGCAAATTGGACTCGACCTGCTCGTTGTCTTTGCAGCCGCAATCATTCAAATGTTCGCTGCCAATAAATCACGAGGAGCTGCCGCGCCGAAAGGCCTCCAGCACGTTTTTTATCGTACGGTTGAGGTTGACGGACTCTCAATTTTTTATCGAGAAGCGGGGCCGAAGGATGCCCCGACTATTCTCTTTCTCCACGGATTGCCATCTTCATCCCGGATGTTCGAGTCTCTTTTCGCCCGGCTCTCGAATCGATTTCACCTTGTCGCTCCGGATTACCCCGGCTTCGGACACAGCGACTGGCCGGATCCGAAAAAATTCGCGTACACTTTCGATCACTTGGCCGAGATCATGAATCACTTCACCGAAGCGCTTGGGCTCTCGCGCTACACGCTTTACATGCAGGATTACGGCGGCCCTGTCGGTTTTCGCATGGCACTTGCGCATCCGGAGCGCATAGAAGCTCTCATTGTTCAAGACGCAGTCGCACATAACGAAGGACTCGGCGCGAATTGGAAGACGCGGCGTGAGTTCTGGAAAGATCGCGCGGCGAACGAAAGCGCGCTTCGCACAAATCTTCTGTCGTTGCAAACGACGCGGACGCGTCACGTCGGAAACGATCCAAACATCGATCGCTATGACCCGGATCTATGGACAGACGAATTTTATTTTCTCAATCAGCCCGGGCAAGCGCAGATTCAAAGCGATCTGTTCTACGATTATCGCACCAATGTGGAGGCCTATCCTAAGTGGCAGGCGTGGATGCACGAGAAACAGCCGCGCCTGCTGGTGATCTGGGGCAAGTATGATCTCTCGTTCGACCCCGGGGAGCCGGAACGCTATCGTAAGGATGTGCCGAACGCCGAGGTTCATGTTCTCGACGCCGGTCATTTTGCGTTGGATACAGCAGCAGATGAAATCGCCGCGTTGGTTCGAGACTTTGTTGGTTCTTCACATTGAGTGTTGTCACGTTCTAACAAGAAAGGCGGTTCTTACATGCGATCTGATATTGTTCCCGGGGCTCCTTTTCCCGATTACGAGCTTCCCGACCACACCACGAAACGTCGCAAGCTCTCCCAATTACAAGGACAACATCCAATGGTTCTCGTCCTCAGTCGCGGAGGTTTTTGCCCAAAAGACCGCCGGCAACACGAAGGGCTTCTTCAGCTCCATCGTGAACTCGAGGTTGGCTATTCCCGCCTTGTTACGATTAGCACTGACAATATCACTGAGACGAATGAGTTTCGCACTGGAATCGGCGCCCATTGGCCTTTCCTTTCCGATCCCGCGCGTAAAATCCAAAAAGATCTCGACATCGCCGAATACACGGACCCCGACCACAATCCGATGATTCCGCACACGATTGTGCTGGAGCCCGGTTTGGTCATTTACAAGATCTACATGGGCTACTGGTTCTTCGGCAGGCCCACGGTGGAAGATCTCCGCCAGGATCTCCGTGCTGTTACCAGAAAATGTCGACCGGACTGGGATATCACAAAAGTCGAACTCAAAACGGCGTGGGAGCAGGGCCGCAAGGAGCTCTTTTATCCTTACGGCAAAACGTACGTCCAAACACTCGGCGAACAGGATTAGGAACGTAAATCAAGTACGATGAAATCGATAAAAGGTTACTTCTTGATCACGTCGAATGACCTTCATTGGCGCCCTTCTAACTTAATGAAAATCCTAAACGCGGATTATCTTGAGCGAACAGGCAGCGACAACCTTGGAGCGAGACTTTGGCGGTTGCCGCCGAACAGCGCGAACACGCTGCACAAACATATCCGCACGGAGGAGTTTTATTTTGTTTTGGAAGACGTAGGCCGCATGCGGGTAGGGGACGAGACGTTGACCGTGCCAAAGTACGGCGGCGTGCTGGTCGGGCCCGATCAGTTGCGTCAGGTGTTCAACGACACGGAGGCCGATGTGCTCTGGCTCATCGTAGCTGGTCCGGAAGAAACTGAATTTCTGTCGGGCGCAAAAAGCAAACTGGATATGTCACGAATCTATCCGGTCGATCCGCAGCAATTGCCAAAGGAATTGGCTGGTGTGGAGTGGCCGCCAAAAGGTTAATGGGCAAATTCCCAAACCCGCGGCATAGTGAGCGCCTTTTGTCCGCCGATGGTGCAGCCCATTGCACTATCGGGGCATTCTGTCTTCCACGTAGCGTCAGTGTGGTTTAGCATTCTGGCAGAAACGGTCGTCGATTCCCCATCGCCTTTCGCGTTGAGACAAACAGCGAGTAGCTGATTCAGGCTGGCCTTCTTGTTTAACACCGATTGCGGGCGACAAACACCAGTCGCTGCGCGCGTGTAACCACTCTGTCACACCGAAGTCACGCGGGTTTTACATGTTCCGAACCGGTTCGTCACAATCGGCCTGTAGGTGTTCGGAGCGTGCGGCGAGTTCCGCCGTATCCAAAACCAAAACAAACCCAAACCAATCCAAATCAAACTATTAAATTAACTTTAAAAGTCCACTGCAGGCCAAGGCCTGCGCACTCGTAGCCGCCTCTCTGGCCCTTGCTGCCATGGCTGCCTCAAAGGCCGCTGCGGACAACGTCAGAGTGTTCAATGGAAGGGTAAGCGGTGTATTCGGTTTGGGCTTACAAACTGAACAGACAGCATCCGGACAGAAACATTGTGGCCCGATTTGTCGCGCTCGGGCAGGACAGGGTGGCCGGCGTCCTCGGGGAAGAGGATAACGAACCGACCGGCGTGCACATGTCCGAGGGCGACAGCACGATTAACGGATTGATCGGGACGAGAGAATTCAGGGCAGACCGGGCGAGGCTTTTCTTTACCCAGCAGCACGGCGAAAACAACTTGTTCGAAGTTTTCCCCCGCGACGACGAGCACGGCGGCGAGGAGTAATTGGTTAGGCAAGGCGGTCTCGCGCCCCAGACGAGCAGGCGTCTGGGGCGCTTACCGTTGTGCAGAGGCTTGCGAATGAGCGTTCGCGATCAGCTCGTAAAATCGCAGCGCTTCGATGTCGCTGCCAAGCTCGCGCAGTGGGTAAAGACCTTTTACCGAGCCGCCGCCGGGATCTTGCACCAGATAGTCGAATCCGTCCTTACCGGCGATGACGACAAAATGCGTGATCCCATTTGGCAGTCGGACTCGTACGATGACAGGATTTCCGCGGGAAAGATTCGAATCGATTAACTGGTACGACGCCAAGTCTTCGTACACGTGTCGCACACGATCAGGTGCGAACCAGGCAGCGCGGTCCCAATAAAGCCAGCCTTGCTCGGTGTATCCGCCAACGTTTGTTAGAAACCAGTTTAACTGCTGCGGATCGACCTCAATGCCATAAAATTTGAACACCATAGCCGTGGCTGCGACCGCGCAGCCTTCGCCGCCGAGCGTGCCGTTGGCTTCGATTCCGCCCAGCGGATCATCGCTCCATTTCTCATTTGCCTGACGGAACGACGGCACCGCAAGTTCGACACGATGGAAAAAATAATGTCCGCCCCGCGGCGATAGTTGTCGTTTCCAAGTCCAATTGATGTGCACCGCGATTGCGGCGACGAGGACAACAACAACGAGACTGACGAAAAACCAGGCGCGTTTCAAAGCGCAAAAATATAGCCGCGGCTGCCTGCTGGCGAAAGTCCGTCAATCGGACGGACTCGTCCCGCGGTACGGCGGGCGAGCCTTCGGAGGATATGGATCATTCAGCGTCCGCGTGGAGAGGTTGAACACATCAGTGAATTGAGACTGGCGTTCCAAATTTGACTCGCTCAGCCAAACGAACCACGTCCCAGTTGGCCAGTCGGATGCAGCCATGGCTCGCGGAATGCCCTATGGAATCCGGAGCAGCGGTGCCGTGCATGCCTATTCCCTTTTTGTTGAGCGCAATCCAGAGAACGCCCACCGGGCTTCGAGGACCGGGCGGCAACATGTAAAAATGGCCGCTGCGCTGTCCACGCTTTAGCATTTTCTCGTCGTAACGGAACCTGGGCCATTTGGAAATTCCCTTTACTCTCCAATCTCCAATGGGGGAAGCAGTCTGCGCAGATCCTATGGTAACCGGGTAAGCTGCGATTAATCGGTCGCCCTCGAAGACCCCAAGCATGTTCGTTTTCGTGTCAATCTTCACAGATGACGTTGAAGGCGATGATGTCGATGTCGCCGTTAGACTCTGCGAAGATGACTGCTCTTCCGCCGGCGTCTTGTCAGGTTCCTCTGGAAGTTCGTTAGCGGCTGGAGCGTTAATTTCGCTACCCGGCTTGATTTCTTTGACCGTTTCCAGTTCGAATGGTTCCACATTCGGAACGCGCAACTGGTCGCCTGGTTTGATCGACTTGGTTTTCCCCGGATTGAGCTGCTCCAGGAAATGAACGTCGCAGTGAAATTTTTCCGCGATTGCATCGGTCGGATTGCCATACAAGAGCGCTTTCAACTTTGCCTGTTCTTTTGGAGAGCCCGGCAATTTTTCTACATTCTGCAGATCCGCTTGCGTCACGGAGTAATTGATGAAAACCGGTTCAACGCTCGCAAGATCGAGACCGTTGGTATCTGGCGCAATATTGCCTTTCGCGTCGCGTGGAGGCGTTGGTGGCTCTTCGCCGCGAGACTGCCGATAGAGGTTGAGGGCTTTCCAGGTGAATTCATTATAACGCCCGTCAATTTTGCCCGGAGTAAAGTTTGATCGGTCGAGAAAAATCTGCAGGCGCGCGGCTGCTTCTGTCTGAGCGGAAGATTGCTGTTCTTTGTGAGCAGCTTTTTTCGTCGAATGTTTTCTGGCTTCAATTCGCGGAGGCAGACTCGCAAACAAGAGTCCCACAGCGAAAAAACCGACCCAGCGATAAGTGCTCACGAAAACCGTTCGCTGGCGCGAACGGGTCTGGCTGTATGCAGTAAGCTGCCCGCTAGCGCGGAAAGTTGAGTATTGATGGTTGAGAGAAGACTTCGTCCGCGCATAGTCTGTGCCATGCAGAAAGCCCGCGAACTTCGTCTCGCAAAGCGCATGGCGCGTCTCGGTACCGAGACGGCGTTCGAAGTATTGGTGAAGGCGCGTGCACTGGAAGCAAAGGGGCGCGACATCATCCATCTCGAGATTGGCGAGCCCGATTTCGATACCCCAGCCAACATTATCGACGCAGCCTGCGACGCCCTGCACAAGAGCTTTACCCATTACGGCCCTTCTGCTGGTTTGCCTCAACTGCGCGAGGTCATCGCGCAGTATGTCAGCGAGGCGCGCCGGGTCAACGTTACACCGGAAGAAGTGGTGATCGTCCCCGGCGGCAAGCCCATCATCTTTTTCAGCGTTCTTGCCCTCGTTGAAGAAGGGGATGAGGTCATCTATCCGAATCCGGGTTTTCCCATCTACGAATCAATGATCAACTACGTCGGCGCGAAAGCCGTAGCGATCCGATTGCGCGAGGACCTGGATTTTCGCCTCGATGTCGATGAGCTGGCAAGACTGATCAACGACCGAACAAAATTGATCATTTTGAATTCGCCGCAGAATCCGACCGGCGGTGTGCTGGAGAAGAAAGACATCGATGGTATCGCCCGCGCTATCGGCGATCGCAACATCATGGTGTTAAGCGACGAGATCTATAGCCGGCTCATCTTCGAAGGGCAACATCACTCCATTATGTCGATCGACGGCATGAAAGAGCGCTGCATCTTGCTCGATGGTTTCTCCAAGACGTACGCCATGACCGGTTGGCGGATGGGTTACGGCGTGATGCGCGCCGATCTCGCAGCTCACGTTGCTCGCCTGATGACCAACTCGAACTCTTGCACCGCGAGCTTCACGCAAGTCGCTGGCATCGAAGCCTTGCGCGGACCGCAGAACTCGGTGGACGCGATGCGCGCTGAGTTCAAGAAACGGCGCGATGTGATGGTCGCCGGCCTCAATGAGATTAAGGGTTTCTCCTGCCGCTCGCCTCACGGTGCGTTTTACGTTTTCCCAAACATCGTCAAAACCGGATGGCCATCGAAAAAGCTGGCCGATGCGTTGCTCGATGATGCTGGCGTCGCCGCGTTGTCCGGCACCGCGTTCGGCGATTTCGGCGAAGGCTACTTGCGCTTCAGCGTCGCCAACTCCATTGAAAACATCGAGAAAGCACTCGATCGCGTGGGTGCGTGGGTGGACAAAAATTTGTAAGTCCGGTCCTATCGAAGGTACGCGTGATTGCGTTCTTTCGAGCTTCTTGAAAGAAGTTTTTTGCCGCATTCTTCCAGGGCATTGCACCGGCAACCTTGCATTTGCTTGAGCAAGGTCTGCATGAGCTTGAGCCGCTTCATTCGGAGTTGCAGTTCCGCAATCTTGCGCTCTGAAAGTTCGTGCCAGCGTTTCGGTGGACGCGTCGCGCGGCGAAATCCAAAAAACAGCTCGCGTATTTCGTCTAAAGTGAAGCCGGACTGCTGTGCGCGCTGCACCACCGCGAGCCGAAAAAGCACGCTCTTCTCGTAGCGACGTTGGCCATTCCTGCGCACTGGCGGCGGCAGAATCCCGATCTGCTCATAGTAGCGAATGGCTGACGTGCGCAAACCAAGCACACGTGCCACATCGGAAATCGCGAGATTATCCGCCACTCAGAAACCTAACAAGCAGCCACGCTGAACGCCACGAAAATCCCTCGCATTTTTCTTGAAAATCTCCTTTGACTTAAAGTCGACTTGAACTCGTAGCGTCGAAACTATGAAAAACATATTCCGATTCAGTTTGAGTGCGGTTTGTTTCGCAGCTTTGAATGCTTCGGCGGAACAGGTTCAATCCGGCTCGTTCTCACAAACCGAGCACGTGTCGCCTTTCGCCTGCAATGCCCTGGCGTTGTCACCGGCGGCAAGAAAACGCCATTTTGAGGAGCTGGAGCCAGCGTTACTAAAGCTGAGGAAGAGCATGCGCGAACTGCCAGACGGTTACAAGTTCGAGTTTTCGGCAGATAACAGCACGTATCAGCTGTTAACGGAATGGGCGTTTCAGGAACGGTTATGCTGTCCGTTCTTCGATATCGAACTGCGCTTCGACAGGGAAGGCGGACCGCTATGGTTGCGGCTCACTGGCCGGCCCGGGACTAAAGAGTTCATTAAGGCGGAGTGGGAACTTGGCACTGATCGGGATCCGAGCACCAAATAGGCCTCACCACAATTCTTGCCGGAAACCATGCCACAGCTCACAAGTGAAGAGTTCGAACGACTGCCGCTGCGAGTTCATACGTTTCTCGCCGGGGTGCCGCTTCACGACGTATGGTTCGTCGATCTCCCGCGTTGGCGCGCCGGGGTGACGCTCGATGATTTCCTACGGACTGCGAGCAATTGTCTATTCACGTCCTCTTCGCTCGTACGAATGCTACTCGACATTCGGCTCTTCGTTGGACGGTTCTTCGATTGGGATCGTGAGCCAGCGGCAATTGCCGCGAAAAGCTTCGCAACGCGTTTAACCGACACGGATCATTCAAGATCACTGGCAGCAGCCGGAACGCAAGATGGGTTTTTCCGCGTTGTGTATCGCTTCGAAAACGAGCAGCTCGTCGAGTTGATTAATCGGACAGTCCACGCTGCGGCCCTGAGCGCGCTGGTCGAGACCCCGACTGCCTACCGTTTCTATTTAGGAGTTTACGTCCGCAGCGTAAGCCGCTTCACGCCGTTCTACATGGCTTTGATCGATCCTTTTCGGAAAAAGATCGTCTATCCGTCTCTGTTGAATGGCGTCCGTGCTCGCTGGAATCAAGCATTCGGCGCCGACGAAAAACATAACAACGTGAATTGTCGATGCGATAAAGACATGCTTCCATTCTCCCAACCATGACGGAGAAGAAACGTTTTCGAGTTTTTGCTACGTCGCGCATCGGCAATGCTGCCGAGAACCGTTTGCGCGAGTGCGGGTACGACCTTGAAGTTTTCCAAGGACCCGAGGCGCCGCCGAAAAAATTGATCATCGAGAAAGTGAAGAGCGGCATCGACGGCTTGATCACCACGCTACGAGATCCGATCGATGCCGACGTGTTTGAAGCGGGGAAGGGAACGCTCAAGGTCGTGGCGCAGATCGCAGTCGGGTTCGACAACATCAACCGCACCGATGCCAATAAATATAAAATCCCATTCACGAACACTGCCGATGTGCTGACCGAAGCGACCGCCGAGTTCGCGTTTTTCATGATGGGCATGCTCGCGCGCAAGATGTGGCAGAGCGAGCGCCTGGTGCGCGAACAAAAATGGCCGTCGTGGCATCCGTTCCTGCCGTTCCTCGGCGACGAAGTCACCGGCAAAATCATTGCTGTCATCGGCACCGGACGTATCGGCCTGGCGATGATTAAGAAATGCTCCGGCTTCGACATGAACATCCTTTGCTACGACCCGGCGTATCATAACGACAAGTACATCGCCGCCATCCAAGAGTTGATGGATCTGCGCCACGCGCGCGGAATTCAGAAGGAGAAGACGTGGATCAAATACGTCGAGTTCGAAGAGGCATTGCGTGACGCTGATTACGTGACCATTCACGTGCCGCTGTTGCGTGAGGGCGAAACCGACAGACCGACTTATCACCTGATCAACGAGAGGACGCTGAAACTGATGAAACCAACCGCCTACCTCGTGAATAGCTCGCGTGGCCCCGTCGTGGACGAGAACGCCCTCGCGAAAGCGTTGAAAGAAAATGTCATCGCAGGCGCGGCGCTCGACGTTTTCGAAAAAGAACCGCTGCCGTCGGATTCGCCGCTGCTCGATCCGGAAATCGCGGATCGCTGCCGTGTCTTCCATCATTTCGCCAGCGGCGGGCAGATCACGCGGCTTTCAGTCGATCCCGACAAAGGCATGGCGGGGCGCACTGTGCAGGGACTGATTGACGTGCTGGAAGGCAATTACGGCGGCGACCCGGCCAAGGTGCCATACGTCGTGAACAAAGAGGCGTTTGCCAAGTAGGCGGAAACGTTCAACGCGAAAGGTCCGAGATTCAATGACCGCCAGTAAGTCAAAACTTTCGCAGCTGATTGTCCATCTCTGCGCGAGCCTTCTCATCTTTTTCGCGTCGGGTCAGGCACGCGCCGCTGATGATCCACAGGTCGCGGCACGCGCGAGCCTGGAGCGAATTCAGTCGCTGCGAAAGCAACGACCTGATGACGGGTTGCTAGTCTTTTATGAAGCGATCACTCGCATCGCACTCGGTGAACGTGATGCTGCGTTGACGTTGTTGCGCACTTTGAAGAGCCGCAAACTCGGCCTCATTCCCGTGCACGATTTCGGCTTTGAATCGGTCTGGGGTGATCCGGAGTTTCAGAAGCTTCGCAAGGAACTCGCCGATGATGAACCGCGAACACCGGATGCACGGGTGGCGTTTCGCGTGACGGATCCTAAGCTGATTCCGGAAGGCATTGCATACGACGCAAAAGGCGATCGTTTTTTATCGGCAGCGTGGCGCAAAAGAAAATTGTCGTGACGAGTCGAAAAGGTGATGCGCTCGATTTCTCCAAGGTGGAGGACAACCTCGATTGTGTGCTCGGGCTCATTGTCGATGCTGCGCGAGAGCAGTTGTACGCAGTCAGCACCAATGGGTTTCCAGATGAAGCGAAGACGCAGCGGTGGAATGCGGTCGTTCGTTACGACTTGAAGACCGGCCGCCTCGCAGACCGATTCGACGCACCGGAGGCGATGCAGCTAAACGATATCGCAATCGCACCGAACGGAACAATCTATGCCACGGATTCCATGAGCAGCACCCTGTTTCGCAAAAAGCCGGATGAGAAAACGCTCACGCTGTTCGGAAGCAAAGGCGCGGTCCCTGAGGGCAATGGCATCACGCTTGGTGTGGACGGAAATCTTTACGTCGCGATCTCAACCGGTATTGCAAAGATCGACACTTCAACCGGAGCGCCAACGCGACTGCCGCAGCCCGACGCAGTTGTGACCGGCGGCTGCGACGGGCTCTATTGGTACGAAGGCGATCTGATCGGGATCCAAAACGTTACGAATCCCGGCCGCGTCGTTCGCATCGAATTCGCCGATAAAGGCACGCGTGTTGGAGGGCTCATTGTGTTACAGTCGCATCATCATCATCCCGATTTTGCCGAGCCGACCACTGGCCGGTCGCGCACGGCGCGCTGCACGTGATCGCGAACTCCTCTGTCGGCCACTTTCAACCGGACGGCACGATCAGCACGATCAAGAATGAGGATCAGCTCAAAGGCACTGTAATTGTCGAAGTTCCGCTCACGCAATGAGGTTATGCTGATTTGCCGGCGAAAGAAATGATATGCCTGCGCTCCATAAAGCGACGCCGCCGCAACCGGTTGCCTTCTATGCAGGGGTCTTCTTCCTGGTGAACGCAACTTACATATCTCTCATTTGGGAGCGCATTCACAGAAACCCAGGTATCGAGGTTCCATCCACGGTGCGCCGGGTCATGCACTTCCGATCGACCACGACTTTATGCCTTTTCGGGGTGGCTGCGTTGGTAGCGCTGAAATATCCGCTTGCTGGACTCTTTATTTGTATCTGTTGCCTGGTCCTTTATCTCAAGCCCGATCCGCCGGCAGTGCGGAAGCGGAGATCTCAGGAATAAAGCGGACACGGTACGGTTGAAAAAATCACTCCGACAACATCTAATACGATAAACCAGCAAAACGTATGAAATACTCAATTACTATTCTGTTCCTTGCGATTTGTAGCTTCGCAGACGCTCAAACACCGGTCCTGACGACCGATCCCAGTTTGCCAATCCCCAAATTGAGTTTTGACGAGAAGGGCGACTTAAAGATTACGGCCTCGGCGACATCGTCTCCGAGCGACTTCGATTTTTTAGTCGGCAAATGGAAAATGCACAATCGCCGGCTCAACAAGAGGCTCGAAAACTGCAAGGATTGGACCGAGTTCGATTCGTCTGATGAGAATTCCAAAACCCTCAGTGGCGCCGCGGATATGGATACTTATTCCACCACTGAGATGCCAGGCCAGGAGGGTAAACGTTTCGAAGGCCTCACGCTGCGCCTCTTTAATCCAAAGACCAGGTTGTGGAGCTTGTACTGGGTTGCCAGCAACACCGGTGTCCTGGATCCGCCTGTGGTAGGCTCATTCGAAAACAATGTCGGTCATTTCTTCTGCAAGGATACGTTCAAGGGGAAACCTATTATCGTCATGTTTCGCTGGGATGCTCGAAGCAAAGATCGCCCGGTATGGAGCCAGGCGTTTTCTCTCGATAACGGCAAAACCTGGGAATGGAATTGGTATAACGTCTCGGAGCGAATCCCTTAACTATTCGTGTTTGTTGGCTTCATGCTCCAGATTCAGGATGACGAAGCTAACCTGAGCTGGACACCGGCGACGGCCATACCGCCTTCGCCGACTGCGGCGGCACAGCGTTTCACCGACCCGGAACGCACATCGCCCGCCGCAAAAATTCCCGGCAGACTTGTCTCGAGTGGGCTGGGTTGATGTTTGCTCGCCTGCCACGCTGGCGCCCCGGCCACGCTCGTCCCGGTTTTGATGAATCCTTTGTCGTCGCGCTCGATTTCCGGCGGCAGCCACTCGGTGCAGGGTCGCGCGCCGACCATCGAAAAAACAGCCGGCGTTCGAACCATTCGGCGTTCACCCGTTTGCGTATTTTCCAACTCGATTTGTTCGAGCTTTTTCCCGCCAAGCATCTTGCGGATCTCTGTCTGGTAAAGGATCTCAATGTTCTCGCGCGCTTGCACCCGACGCGCAAGATAGTCCGACATTTTGTTGGCGATGCTTTTCCCGCGAATGACGAGTAACACTTTGGCAGCGCCCTCGGAAAGAAACATCGCGGCCTGGCCCGCGGAGTTGCCGCTCCCGGCGATCACAACCGTTTCATTGCGACAAATCTGACCTTCCATTGCCGTCGCAGCGTAGTAAACGCCGATATTCTCAAATTGTTCGCGCCCCTCCGCATCCAGCCGGCGGTAATCGGCGCCTGTTGCAATCAAAACAGTTTTTGCTCGAAGAATGGCGGAGCAACCCTCCGTCTCGAGGCAGACGCGGTACTCGCCCTCGGCATTGTAATTAAGCGAAAGAGCCTGGGACGGTGTAGAAAATTTCGCGCCGAAGCGGTAAGCCTGAAGCTGAGCGAGCCAGGTCAATTCGCCACCACCAACGCCGGTTGGAAATCCGAAGAAATTCTCAATCAGCGAGGAGGAACCAGCTTGTCCGCCCGGGGCGTAACTTTCCAAAACAACTGTGTTCAATCCTTCGGATGCCGCATACACAGCGGCGGCCAGGCCGGCTGGTCCGGCTCCGACGATCGTCAGGTCGGAGAAAATTTCGCTCTCGTTTTCTTCGGCCAGCGACCGTAACAAACCGGCTTCTCTCGCCACTTCGCGCAACGAAGGCTGACGTAGTCGACGACCGCCCGGGGTGATAAGCACCGGCAAGTCGCGACCCGTTAGGTGAAAACGGTCGGTCAGCGCCTGACCCTGTTCGCTTTCAACTTCGACCAGACGATGCGGAATGCGGTTTTTGTCGAGAAAATCATCGAGCTGATGTCCATCGCGTGCGTCGCGGCTAGCCAGAACACGCATTCCGGCAAATTCCCGATCCCGTCTTATTCGCCGCCGTCGCATGATTAGCGCATCGACGATTGTCTTGCTGACTCCGGGGATTTCGGCGAGCGCTCGGCGCATTCCAAGCGCGGGAATATAAAGTATCTCGGCATCTGGTGATGTTACCCTTGCCGACGCTAGGGCCGACGTGCCCTGCAGCATCGCCACGTCGCCAATGAAATCCCGCTCGTGCGCCGTGGCGAGAATCTGTTCGGTATCGTCGCGTTGCTCGAAAGCTTCGATTTCGCCGCGCAAGAGAATGGTCAATCCGAGATCCCGCTGTCCAGCTTTATAAACCAGATCACCGCGGTTCACGAGGCGTCGCTGGCCCAATGGCTCAAGCAGAGAAAGCTGGTGATCGTTCAGTTTCGGAAAGGCGACACCTTCCGTATCGCGATAGAACTGTTCGTCCTGTTGTTCGTCAGTCATTTCACAGAGTTTACGCCGCGGGCCGGACAAGCAAAGTGGAACAAGACGCTCGAACGAGGGATTCGCGCCTGTCCCTTAAGCTTTCCGCATCAACCCTGAATTCGCCGTCGGACACGACAAGTCGTTTTGATTCCTGTAGCTGATACGGCCGCCACTACAAAAAAAATTTATTTTTTTTGTAATGTCCGCCCCAGAAAGCTTGAGAAAGAAGTGGTCAACCAATCGAAAACCCACATCCACATGAACCTCAGACCAGACGATCCCCTTAGTAAGACGCGTGATTTCGGCGGTCAATTTGTGCTGTTTCCAGTCCCCTCCGGACTCGAAAACGGCACAAAACAGCCGACCTCGCGGATATCGCGCAAGGCAATGGACGCATTTGCAAAGGCGAAATGCGACAACGCTCCCGGCGGACACTTTTCTGTTGCTCCTGCCCAACCGCCTGGGCCAACCCCTGAGAAAGATCTGGCTCTCGGCGTGCTGAAACAGGCTGCTCGCGATTTGCGCCGGTTCCATTCGGCGACCAACGGCGTCAAACAGGAGCTTTATCTCGATGCCTACAGTTGGGTTACCGCGAATGATTTTTTCTGGCCCTACTCATTCGTGAATGTTTGTAAATTGCTGAACATCTGCCCGGAAGTTGTCCGCGCTGAAATCTTCGCGGATGCCTCGTTGAGCTGGCTCGATTACTGGACAAAACGGGCCGGCAACATTTCCCGGAGAGTGCGGGCCTCTTTCGCCCGCGCCTTCGCAGGCCATAACCACCCAGAGGACACCGAGGTCAAACCAGTTGGCTTCATGTATTTGAACGAATATGAAAAAACAGTGCATCCGATTTGTTGAATGGCTGCGCGACACCTGGCGATCGCTCGGCAGCACCGGCGGCCGCAGTCACGATCCGTTGCTCGTAAATAGCATGGCTTCTTTTAATTTCGAGGGCGGTTGGAGAGAACTCCTTCTCAAAACCTCTCCAAAACACATGCCCGCAGAATCAACCATCGCACTGATCGACGAGCCGTTCGGCGTATGAAATTATCCATCGAAGCGAAAGTGGCAGCGGCGGTAGCAGTAGCCTTTGCAGGATTGAGCATAGGCGCCATCGCACAAGAGCAGAGCGAACACGGAGCTGCTGGGCTGAGCCAGACGAGCCTCCAAGCATCTGAAAGTTACGTGTCCGCGCACGCCGATACGGGCGAGAGCCAACTTCTCGCCCAATACTGAACGACGACTCCCCGCATTTCTCGGGGCGCAACTGTAGAGGCAGGCGTGTCGCCTGCATTTCCCAAGGCGTAGCCGCCCGAATTCCCATCGCAGCCGACACGGCTGCCACGACAGCAAATAATCTCGCTGGAGGCGCCGGCAACTACACGAGTATGCTCGACTGAATTAGTCCCCTCGAGGATTTAATTTCTCGGTAGTTCGCGTGATTTTGTTCTCGCCAAATCATTTTGCTTCGACGACGCTTCGCGAACGAAAGCGATCCCAGGAACGCTGCAAGAGGGTGGTGCTTCGTTTCAAACGACGCATTGGACCGTGGTTTTGCGTGCGCGCGACGAGGAAGCAGTCGACTCCGCTCAACAGGCGCTCGCCGGATTTTGCGAAGCCTATTGGCCACCGCTTTACAGTTTTCTCCGGCACCGCGGTTTTTCGTCCGCTGATGCCCAGGATCTTGTCCAAGGTTTCTTCGCTCATCTTCTCGAGCAAAACACCCTGACCCGCGCTGACCAGCAAAAGGGCCGTCTTCGCACGTTCCTGTTAGGATCGCTCCAGAATTTTTTGTACAATGAATATGACCGCGCCCGAGCGCTCAAGAGAGGTGGGGGTCGTCAGATCGTTTCGATCGAGGAACACCTTCCGGAGGCCGAGGCGGCAATGTTGGCGACCGCTCACCTCAGCGACGCCGGTTGCTATGATCTTGTCTGGGCGTCGACGATCGTTTCGCGAGCCTGGCAGAGTTTGCAAAACGACTTTGTGGCGGAAGGCAAGGCGGAGTGGCTTGAAGAACTACGACCGTTCGTCGCGGGCGGAAGCGTCGCGCCATTGAATCAAGAGCAAGCGGCACTTCGTCTCGGTGTGCCCATCACCACTTTGCGCACCTGGCTTTCGCGGCTCCGCCAGCGTTACCGCGAGTCATTGAGAATGGAAGTGACTAGTACCGTCTCGGATCCGGCGGATGTCGATCAGGAGCTACATCACCTCTATCAAATATTGATGGCGTGAGTTGATTTCAGGCATGGACGACAAGGGCATTGGTCTTGGAACTGCGAACGCCCATACTCAAGCTGGCGGGACGTGCGCGACATGTGGGCGACCGCTGACTCAAGCTGGTCCTAAAGGCGAATGCTTGCGTTGTCTGGTTGGCCTTGGCTTTCTCGCGGACGGCGAAGAACCGGAAAGACCAGCGGCGCGAGGTCGGCTAACGCCCGGACCATTG
>DATIOX010000115.1:0-5102 GCA_035472675.1 Candidatus Dormiibacterota bacterium | reverse complement strand
GCCGATTTCATTTACACCACGTGCCCGGGACCTTGTCCAATGATCAGTAGTCGGATGAGCGAACTGCAGAAACCATTGGAAAAATCTGATGTGCATTTGGTTTCGTTTAGTGTCGATCCGGAGAAAGATACGCCGCAAGTTCTGCGCGGGTACGCGGAGAAATTGCAAGCAGATCACGCGCGTTGGGATTTCCTCACGGGACCAAAGAGCGCGATTTACAAACTCTCGCACGATGGTTTCAAACTTGCCGTTTCGGATGGTGGCGATGAACGGGGAATTCCCGTGCACAGCACGCGGATGGTCTTGGTAGATCGGCACGGTCAAATCCGCGGTTATTACGATGCCACTGAACCGGACGCCGTCACGAAGGTGCTCGCCGACACAAATCATCTGCTGCGCGAGCAACCAAAATAGCTGTAGCCGTGAGCGTCGAGCGGGGCACTTGTAGCGGCAGGCGCGTCGCCTGCGAAACTAAACGGTCGCGTCAGGCACGGGCTGCCTCTACAGGGGATGTGAAAACTCTATCCCACTGGTTCTGGTCCTGCGCTTGGGCCCTCCTCACAGACCATTCGCAGATAATCCCGATACTCGCCTTTCGGCAAGCGATCGATGGTAGCGGCGAGTTGAGACTCCGTAATAAAACCGACCCGAAGCGCCACTTCTTCCAAACACGCGATTTTCAATCCCTGCCGGTGTTCGATCGTGGCGATGTAGTTACTTGCTTCAAGCAATGTTGTCGTCGTGCCGGTATCCAGCCAGGCCACGCCGCGGCTGAGCAACTTCACATGTAACTGGTTCTCCCTGAGATAAAGCAAATTTAGATCGGTGATCTCCAATTCGCCCCGCCCAGATGGACGCAGTGTCCGACACAGCTCGACGACGCTCTCGTCGTAGACATAAAGTCCCGGCACGGCGAAGTGGCTCTTCGGTTGCTTCGGTTTTTCCTCGAGGCTGATTGCCTTTCCATCAGCGTCGAATTCGACTACGCCGTACCGTTCCGGGTCACGGACTTGATACCCGAAAATGCAGGCGCCACGCTCGATAGCCAGCGCTTCTCGGTAAAAGTCGAGTTTTCCATAGAAAATGTTGTCGCCCAGGATGAGTGACGCGCCGCAGCCCTCCATGAATTTCGCTGCGATCAGGAAAGCTTGTGCTATTCCTTCGGGCTTCGGTTGCTCGGCGTATTCAATCCGAATTCCAAGGTGGGTGCCATCGTTCAAGTAATCGCGCAGCATCGGCAGATCCTTGGGGGTGGAAATGATCAACACCTCGCGCAGGCCACCGAGCATCAGCGTAGCCAACGGATAGCAGATCATTGGCTTGTCGTAGATCGGGAGAAGTTGTTTGCAGACGATCTTCGTCAGCGGAAAAAGACGTGTCCCGGCGCCGCCCGCGAGAAGGATGGCTTTCTTCATTTTCGATTTTCGATTTTCGATTCTCGATCGCTGCCGCTCCAGCGCATAAGTAATTCCGCCCATTCCTGCCAGAAACGTGTCCCCGCAGTCAAATCGATCCCGCTTTTCTGGCTGACTAGTCCAAGCGCTTGCTGCGGAGCCGAACGGAATGTTGTCTTATCAACAAGAAACGAACTGCCGCGGACTAATTTCCGATCTCTTAAACGACCGCCTACACACTCTGATAACGCGTTCTGGATCCACTCTCGCGGTAAGGCCGGTCGCGCCTCGATCGTGGCGCTTACGATAACATTGAGAAGTTTCTTTAAGATGAGCGCGCAGACGAGGGCACTGGAACTCGTCGCGTGGACATGCGACACGTTTTTCTGCAGCTTGGTTAACACAAGAGCAAAACGCGCCTGCCGCAAAAAAATGGCACTTGGCGCCCTAATGCTCTGCTGCGCGCGAGCTTCTTCCAGTTTTTGCGCGAGTGCGTGGTTTGCCCGCCATTCGGCCTCGATGACCATCGGGTCTGGCAGAAATTCGAGCGACGTCGCCATTTTTTCCATCGCTCGCGTGTACTGCGCACGAGAATTCAATTCGCACACGATTGGGACGATCGGCACATGACGTCGCTTCATCTCTTCAAGCTCGCGTTCGAGGAGCGGCAAATCTCTATCCGGCCAGCGGTCGATCAAATATGCGATCCCTGTAGTCGCTTCATTGCTCGAAACATGACGCTGATTGGATTTAACTGAAACGCGCGACGTTTTCTCGAAAAGGTTGATAAGCGGCACGACTGTGCGCTCGATTCGGAAATGTTGTTCGATTCTCGCGCGCCCGGCGCGACCATAGTGCAATCGCAGTTTCGCGTCTTCTATAAGTCGGCTCAGGGCTTCAGCCAAGGCCATCGTATCCTCGGGCGGAACGAGCAAACCGGTTTCGCTGTTGACAACCGATTCAGGAATTCCAGCCAAGCGAGTGGATACGATAGGACGCGCAGCGGCCATCGCCTCAATGATCACGGTTGGAAAAACATCGCTGGCCCCTTGTTCGTCTGTCACCGAAGCGAGCGCGAAAATATCGGCAGCCCTGAGTTTCTCCAGAACTGCTCCCTGCGAAAGCGAGCCGAGCAGGTGAACCCGGTCTGACAGCTTCAGCCTTCTAATTCTTGCTTCGAGATCACCGCGTAGCGGGCCGTCGCCAATGATTTCGCAGCTGAACTCAAGGCCTCGGCGCGCGAGGTTCGCGCAAGCGTCGATCAGGTACTCAAATCCCTTGAACGCAACCAGTCGGCCGATGCTGATGATGTGCACCGGATATGGCGCTATGCCAGTCCGGCTCGGACCCGCCGGGCCCGCCGCTTCTTCGTTCGGCGTTGGAAACCGCGTCAGGTCCATCCCGTTATAAACACGGTGAATTTTGCCAGCAGAGTCCGGACAGCGTTGGCGGAGCAGGTCGCGGCTGTAATCCGTTTCGGCCGCAATGAACTCCGCGGCGGCGCAGATTTCCCGCAACAGGTCGTCATTGCCAAGGTCCTTCATGAAATCCTGTCCATGCGCCGTCACGCTGAATGGAATCCCTGAAATCTCTTTCAAGAACATCGCGGTGTGCGCCGCTCGATTCGCGAAGTGAACATGAACATGATCGACACCGCGGCGCTTGAAATGGTCGGCAAAGTAAAGAGCATTGCGCGCGCGTTGCTCTGCCTTGACACTCGGGCCATATTTTCGCTCGTGCCGATCAACCAGGTTGCGCGGCCATTTGCCGTTCGTTTTCGCGTTCTTTTCTGCAATCTTTAAGATTTCTTGCGGCGGCGCGTAATGAATGGGCGCGCGCAAACAGGCGATATGCTCGTGCCGCAGACTCGTGAGCGGGGGATAGATCGAACCGATCTCAAGCTCGAAACCGAGCCGTTCCAGCGCCAGCATCTCCGCGTCGCAAAACGTCTGCGAAAGCACGGGATAACGGGAGTAAA
Organism: Candidatus Dormiibacterota bacterium; assembly: GCA_035472675.1. GTDB lineage: Bacteria > Verrucomicrobiota > Verrucomicrobiia > Chthoniobacterales > UBA10450 > Udaeobacter. The sequence continues at coordinate 1,730 of DATIOX010000115.1, read as the reverse complement.
GATAGCCGAGACGCATCGAAATCGGATGATTACGCGCTCCGCGCGAAAATAGCAATGGCTGGGGTGGCAGACTCGCCACGGCGAGTCCGTCCTGTGGGGGACCTGCCGCTTGCGTTTTTCAAAATGGACCCTGTCGTGGCAGGCGTGTCGCCTGCGGTTTCGAAAATGCGCAGCCGACACGACTGCCCGCCACAATTCACGAAAAGCGAACGTCCTTGCCAGGATCCATCTCGAAGTCCAGGTCCAGCGAATCTTCCGTGTTCGGCTTGATCACTTCCTCCATGAATTTCACGAAAATGGGGTCTTCGCGAAAGATTGCGTACTTGTCCATCGACTCAAAATCGATGGCAATGAAGAACGGCCACGGCAATTCGGGGTCGATCCGCTTCCCACATTTAATGTTCAAGACCTCGGGAATTTTCAGTAGCTGCATGCGCGTATTCATCATCATCGCCTCCACGCGGGCAGGGGTGACCTCGGGTTTGAGTTTATAGAGAACGACATGATGAACCATGAGGGTAAAGCTAATAGGCGTTTCCGATAAGACGCGCAAGTCCGAATCCGTTGCCGGAGGGAAGCAGTGATTTATCGCAGCGACGTATTGATCGAAGAGCGATCCAAGGAGCAGCCATCTGGTACAGCGCGAGTAGGCGACCAAGGCGTCACTCTGCGACGAGGAAGATACCGTCTGGACGTCAGAGTTTGACATCTCCAAGTCCGAACAGAAAAATTGGGCTTATGAATGCTTCCTTGACCGACACGATGGAAGAGTTTGTTCGCCAGGAAGTGGCGGCCGGTGATTACGAGACTGCTACTGAAGTCGTGCGTAAAGCGCTGCGTGTTCTGAGAAAGTGCAATGAAGTTTGGAAAACGAGCGCAGCATGATCAAAGAGCGCATGGACTCGACCTGCGCCGGACGCACCGTTTGGTCAGAGGATGTAAAAGCGGGGTGATGGCATTCAAAAAGACGCGGAAATCAATGCCTAAGCAGATTTGCGGTTCAAGACTCTTCGCCTGTAGTCTCGCTGAGAGAGGAAATACCTAAGCTTGAGCCGCGATTGGCGGAAAATAATCTAAGGAGACAACCACGTGCTTGACGGAAAGAAAATTGTCGTAGTTATGCCGGCGTACAACGCCGCTAGGACCTTGCGCCAGACATATGAGGAGCTCCCCTTCGATATCGTTGACGAGGTGCTCTTGGTTGATGACAGCAGTTCCGACGAGACGGTGAGTTTGGCGTGCGAGCTGAATGTCATCACATTCCAGCACAAGAAGAACTTGGGTTACGGCAGGAACCAAAAAACCTGCTATCGCGAAGCCCTTAAGCGGGAGGCGGACATCGTAATCATGTTGCATCCTGATTACCAATATTCGCCGAAGCTCGTGGTCTCACTGGCTGGAATGATCGCCTCTGGCCATTACGACGTGGCGTTGGGCTCACGGATTTTGGGCGTCGGCGCGCTCGAAGGCGGGATGCCGCGTTATAAGTATGTTTCCAATAGATTCCTGACTGCCGTTCAGAATCTCCTGCTCGGCTACAAACTGTCGGAGTATCACACCGGATTTCGAGCCTTCTCACGTCAGGTCCTTGAGTCATTACCAATCGAGGAAAACAGTGACGATTTCTTGTTTGATAACGAAATGCTCGCGCAAGCGATTTACTTCAATTATCAGATCGGCGAGATTTCCTGCCCAACGAAATATTTTGCGGAAGCATCCTCGATCAGTTT
>DATIOX010000114.1:0-2944 GCA_035472675.1 Candidatus Dormiibacterota bacterium | reverse complement strand
TGATTTTTGCGCCATCACTCAACGGCACAAGCGACCAGTATTCACGCTCCTGAGTTTTATCGACGATTTCGAAGTAATGATCGTGGACGATCTTTGGACTGTTGCCCATTTCCAGCGCAACCAACCCTTCGTTCTTGGTCTGTTCCATCCGATAGCTCCCGAATGAATGGCGCAGACCGTTGCGCTTCCATGACACGCCAGAGGCTTGCACGAGTTTGTGAATCTTGTTACGCGCATCAATGTTGAAGATCGCGCCTGACTTCACCCGATACGGGGCAAGCCATGCCAGCAAAGTTTCGTTGAGTTCGATCTTGCGTTTCCGGCCAGTCTTAGCGATGGCTGCTGGCACAATGATGTGATCGCGCTCGAAGTTGATTGCTCCCCACTGCAACCCCTTACGCAGTTCCGCGCTGCGCAGTCCGCCGAAAGCAATCAGCGCCACGTATGGCAGGAAATCCTTGTCAGCCGCATTCAACAGCCGCGACAATTCGTTAGCCGTGTAAATCTCCACTTCCCGCTGTTTGATTTTGTAGGTTCCCAAAGCATCAGCGGCAGTCGCCTCATTCTTTCGTAGCCAGCCTTGCGCCTTTGCGAAGTTGAACAGCATCACAAGCAATCGACGACGATTGTCTTTCGCCACGAGGCCGATGCGTTTCCCGTTGAGATAGTCGCGCAGATCATCCGGTTGAATGCTGGACAGCGGACATTGAAACGTTCTGCCGAAGTCACCGAGCAACCAGCGCATGTCGTTGAGGTAGGTCTTGCTCAATCCCTCAGCCGCTTTCGCCGCAATCACTTTTTCGACTGCTTCGCTGGCACTCAGCCGTGGCAAATTCACATCGACGTGTTCCTTGTAGTAACGCGCAGCTTCAACGATGTGTGCGCCGCCTAAGATGTTGAACGCTCTGGCAAATTCGCTCGCCACTGAATGCAACGGCAGGCCGGTTGATTCGATGGCGCGTTGCGCTACCACGTAAATCTGGCGCGCTTCGCCTGTCAGCTTCAACGCTTCCAGGTCGCCTTGTGCAAGCGTGCGCGCGATGTTGTTGGCCTCGCGTTTGGCAATTTCAAGATCGGCAAAGTTACGGCGGACACGGCCGGTTGCGCCGACGTAGCTCACGCAATAGTTAACGGCGTCACGATTCTGGACGCGATAAATCTTGACCGTTGCGTGCGCTTTTTTGATCATCATGGGAAATTTGTCTGTTTGTTTCTTCATCTTATTTCATTGTGACGCGCTGATTTTAGCGTCATGAAAACGTCATGCAACTGCTTTCTATAGGCGATTTACGCTCGTGGACGCGATGGATTGCAAAGCCTGGAACTTACATCTACGAACCTGCGGGCGAGGCTCACACGCTGGTAATCACCGAGGACTCGCCAGAGCCGATGGTAGCCGTGTTCGTGGTTGAGGGCGGCCTCATCTATCTGGACAAAGCAGTGGATGGTGGTTTTGCCGCCTACGAGGATGGATTCTCTCTTCTCGAACTGACTCGGAAGCACTATCGCGAGGCCGGTCTCGATGCGCGCCGGCTGGATCTGCTCGTGCGCTAAGCTTCATTTGATGCATCTCGATTTCGCCAACCTGCTCAATCTTGTTTCAACCGTCACGTTGATTGGCGCGCTCATCTTCACCGGCTTGCAAGTGCGGGCCGCCAATCGCGCGCGGCGCGAGCAAGCGGCGGTGACTGTGATTCAAATGGCTGCCCTGAGCGAAAATTCGGCGCGCATTTTAGAATTGCTCGGCCACGTTCCGGAAAACGCTTCCGCCCCAGCGATCGATAATTTAGACGCAGAAGCGAAACGCCAGATTCTTGAGTTTGGGCTGCGGCTGGAAGTAACCGGCTACATGGTTTCACATGGAATGGTTGATCTTCAAATCGTCAACGACCTCGCCGGTGGCGCTATTCTCGGATTTTGGTCGCGCGCGAAGAATTGGTCGGAGCAGCGACGGAAACGCACAGGTGAAGCCGAATTCTTGGAATGGTGCGAATGGCTTGTGAAACAGATTGAATGCCAACGCGCCAAGCGCGCATACGTTCCAGCTTACGCGCGAGTCCGGGTCTGACTGCCAGGATGATTACTCACCGAAAGATGGAGACTGCGGTTATGAACTGGGAAGCACTCGCCGCGATTGCTCCGATTGGGACGCATAGGCTTTTCGATTCCAGCGTGCATTTGAAACGAGTTTAGCGCTAACCAGAATGCAAGCGGTTCGACTCAGACAGGTCAGGAAGCCGCTGGAGGAAGAGGAGGTTGAACTTCCGGAAATCGGGCCGCCCGATGTTTTGATCCGGGTTGCGGCGTGCGGGATCTGTCATTCTGATGAGCATTATCGCGCAGGGATTTCCAGGATTGACCATTTACCGGTAACGCTCGGGCACGAAATCGCGGGCCGGATCGAAAAAGTCGGCGCCGATGTCAGGCATGTAGCTCCAGGCGATCGCGTGTATGTGCATTATCTGGCACACTGCGGTAATTGTGAGTTCTGCGCCCGCGGCTTGGAACAGTTTTGCCGTACGGTACAAATGATCGGCAAACATCGTGACGGCGGATATGCCGAGTTCATCAAGGTTCCGGGCAGAAATGCATTTGTGCTGCCCGATCCGATCCCGTTCGAGATCGGTGCGATCATGATGTGTTCATCCGCGACAGCGCTTCATGCGCTGAACAAGGCACGGCTCAAGCCGGGCGACTCGATCGCAATTTTCGGCTTCGGTGGATTAGGATTTTCGGCGTTGCAATTGGCGCGGGCGTTTGACTGCGACCAGGTCTACGTCGTCGAGATCAATCCCGCCAAACTCGCTTCAGCCAAAATGCTTGGAGCTGTCCCGATCGACGCAACGAAGGGAAATCCAGTCGAACAAATCATGGAGGCGACGAATGGGAAAGGTGTGGATGTTTCGCTGGAGTTGATCGGATCGGCGAAGACGATGCGACAAGC